>CAYLOP010000001.1:0-71789 GCA_964385305.1 uncultured Anaerolineaceae bacterium
TCGCTTCCTGGCTCTGAAAGCCGGCGACATCCACGCCCTGGAGCAGGCCGTGGTAGAAGACCTCGATTCGGCTGAGGCCGACCCAGACCTGTACGTCAAGACCCGTCCGGCGATGAACACCGGCTACCTGGCGTTCAACTACCATATCGTGGAATTCCAGGATGTCAGAGTTCGCGAAGCTTTTGCCCATGCCATCGACCGACAGGGCCTGGTCGAGAACTTCTACGGCGTGTACGGCGAGGTGGCGACGAACTTCCTGCCGCCGCTGATCTGGGGCCACAACTACGCGATCGAGGATTGGACATACGACCCCGAACTTTCCAAGCAGCTTCTGGCGGAGGCGGGCTTCCCCGATGGGCTAAGCGAAGTCACCATCTCGGAAGACCATCCCATGGAATAGGCTACCTTCACCTGGCGACCTAGGAAAGGGTTTTTGAGCCAAATATGGGGGGGCGGAGCGCATCCGCCCCCCTGCAGTACTAGAACGGAGCACTCCCTTGACTCGCTATATCCTTCGCCGATTTTTTTCTGTAATCCCTACGTTATTGGGTGTCACCTTCGTGATCTTTATGTTTCAGCGCATTATTCCAGGCGACCCTGCCATCGCCATGTTGGGCGAGCACGCAGCCGAGGAGAACGTGGCGCGGATTCGTGAGCAGCTTGGCCTTAATCGTCCGTTGTTTCTCGACAAAGAATCGCTCGAGCGTGGAGATCTGAAGGGCTTTTTCGATACCCAGTTTATTCGTTACTTAACCAGGCTTTTCCGCGGCGATCTCGGCAACTCCATTCACCGCCGGATTCCGGTGGCCGAAACCCTACTCTTGCGTTTTCCGGCAACCGTTGAACTTGCACTCCTGGCTATGATCATTGCCATCCTTGTAGGCGTGCCCGTCGGCATTGCTTCCGCCGCACGGCGCAACTCCGTCCTGGATAGCGTTACGATGGCTGGTTCCATCGTCGGGGTCTCGATGCCGATCTTCTGGCTGGGTTTGATGGAAATCATGCTCTTTGCCGTTTTCTTGCATTGGCTCCCCAGCGGAGGCCGTCTGGAGCACTCTATTGAGCTCAACAACGTGACGGGCTTCTTCCTTATCGACAGTATCATCACGGGAAATGAGCAAGCCTTCCTCGATACCTTAAAGCACTTAGCCATGCCAGCCGTAGCGCTTGCTACCATACCGATGGCCATTATCGCCCGCATGACCCGATCCAGCATGTTGGACGTTTTACAAGAGGATTACATCCGTACTGCGCACGCGAAAGGCCTGAGTGAAGGAATCGTTCTTTTCAAACATGCCCTTAAGAATGCATTCCTTCCAGTTATAACGATCATCGGCCTGCAGACCGGCAACTTGCTGGCAGGCGCTGTGCTTACGGAAACGATCTTCTCCTGGCCGGGCATCGGGAAATGGGTCTATGATGCCATTCTTGCACGTGATTATCCGATTGTCCAGGGCGGCACCTTGCTCATCGCGCTTATTTTTGTATTTATCAATATGCTGGTTGATATCTCGTACGCTTTCTTGGATCCACGCATCCATTACGATTGAGAGAATGTATGGCTGAGATTACCCCTGATGAATTAGGCTTAACTGATTTTGCCCTCCGGGAGCACCGATCGCTCTGGATGGATGCATGGCGCCGGCTCATATCAAGCAACACGGCTCGATTTGGGCTGGCGATTGTGGGGATTTTTGTTTTGGTGGTTGGGATATCCCATTTTGCCTGGGAATACGATCCCAGGATCGATCTAGACTATTCCTTGAAACTCAAACCGCCCAACCTTTTCCCGACCGAGGAAATTGAATCGATCCATCCCTTCGGCACCGACAAACTGGGCCGGGATATCTTTCGTCGCGTGGTCCATGGTGGGTGGAACTCGTTGAGAGTCGGTTTGGTTTCTGTAGGCATCTCACTTTCTATCGGCGGATTGCTGGGATTGTTTGCGGGTTTCTACGAAAGCATGCCCCTCTCAAAGGCCAATAGGGCGATTCTGCTAGGCGGAATTGGCCTTGCGCTGGGATCGTTACCCGCGTGGATTGCAAACCAGTTTTTTTTAGCCATTGTGTTCTGTGGACTTGGCGTCGCGGCGACTGTCTTAGATAAACTCCTTGAGGGTAGATTTACACGTGTGCTGCTTTTTGCTGCGATAGGGTTCATCTTAGGTGGTGTGCCGTCACTCTTTGCAAACTTTTATGTAGCCCTGGTTTCTGGTGTGCTTGGACTACTCATCGGCGGGGTCCTTGCACTGCCCTTAGGAGGCCCGATGCTTTCCAGCATCATCATGCGCTTAATGGATATCATCCTAGCCTTCCCCAGCATCCTGCTCGCAATCGCGATTGTTGCATTCCTGGGGCCAGGTTTGGATAAAACGATGATTGCCATCGGTTTCGTGGGGATCCCGGTTTATGCGCGTCTCGTGCGATCAACCGTACTTTCCGTCATTGAGAACGAGTACATCTTGGCCGCGCAATCGGTGGGGGAGGGCTATGGTCGCATCATTTTCCGCTACATCGTACCCAATAGCCTGTCGCCGATCATCGTCCAGGCAACCATGGGCTTAGCCAGTGCGATACTTTGGGCTGCAGCGCTTGGTTTCCTGGGATTAGGCGCTATTCCGCCAGAACCTGAGTGGGGGGCCATGCTGGGCGATAGCTACCGGTATCTAGCGAGTGGCGCTTGGTGGGCTGTACTATTCCCAGGATTGGCGATCATGCTCAGTGTTTTAGGCTTCAACCTGCTTGGTGATGGACTACGGGACGCGCTCGACCCAAAGCTGCGGATCGTTTCACAATAACCGTTTTCTTGACAGTTGTAGGAAGACAGGACATCGTCGATCGCCCAGGTTTCGAAGGAGTGTTATGGAAACCTTGTTACAGATCAAAGACTTGAGAACACGTTTTTACACAGAGGATGGGGTTGTGCACGCGGTTAATGGCGTCTCCTATGCCATGGAAGAGGGCGCAACCTTAGGCGTGGTTGGTGAGAGCGGATGTGGGAAGAGCGTCCATGCCCTTTCCATTATGCGCTTGATCCCCAGCCCGCCCGGGAAGATTGAGAGTGGGGAGATCTGGTTCGATGGGCGCGATCTCCTGGGTCTGAGCATTAACGAAATGCGTAAAATTCGCGGTGCGGATATCGCGATGGTATTTCAAGACCCGATGACCTCACTCAACCCTGTCTACACAGTCGGCTCACAGATTGTCGAGGCGCTCATGCTCCATCAGGGCATGCATAAAAAGGAAGCGCGGGAGAGGGCAAGCGAATTGTTGAGTATGGTTAACATTCCTGCGGCTTCCGACCGACTCGATGACTACCCACATCAATTCTCGGGAGGGATGCGCCAGCGGGCGATGATCGCGATGGCGCTGTCCTGCGATCCGAAACTGCTCATTGCGGATGAGCCCACGACAGCCCTAGACGTCACGATTCAGGCTCAAATTGTCGACTTGGTTAAGCGCCTGCAGGATAAGTTTGGCATGGCCGTGATGTGGATCACGCATGACCTGGGTGTTGTGGCGGAATTGGCCAAACAGATCAACGTCATGTATGCGGGATACATCGTTGAGCGGGGCGACGTCAAGGATATCTACAAGCGCCCGCGCCATCCTTACACGCATGGCCTTCTCGGCTCGCTGCCTCGACTGGATGAGGCCCCAGGAACAAAGCTTATCTCCATCCCCGGCCTGCCGCCTGACCTAGTTGCACTTCCCCGGGGATGTCCATTTGCGGCTCGTTGTACCTATGTAACGGATCATTGTTTGGAGGAGATGCCGCCATTGGAGAAGGCGGATACGGAGCGCCATACGGTCGCGTGCTGGCGTTGGGAAACCGTCGCAGAGAGGGTCACCCCATGAACGAAGAGATTTCCCCCTTGGTAAAGGTGCGTGGGCTTAAGAAATATTTTCCTATCACCCAGGGAATGATCATCCAACGCCATACTGGCAATATTAAAGCGGTCGATGGTGTCACTTTCGATATCTACCATGGCGAGACACTAGGGCTTGTGGGGGAGACAGGCTGCGGCAAGACGACGGTGGGCCGAACCATTCTCCAATTATATGAACCTACCGCTGGACAAGTCTTCTTCGAAGACGTCGATCTGACCAAACTAGCTGGCTCTGACCTTCGCCATATGCGGCGGCGAATGCAGATGATCTTTCAGGATCCTTACGCTTCTTTGAACCCTCGTATGACGGTAGGTTCCATCATCGCTGCACCGCTCGAGGTGCACCAAGTCGCCCATGGCAAGGAAAAAAGGGAACAAATTGATGGATTGCTGCGCATCGTGGGGCTCAACCCCCAATTTGTGAATCGATACCCGCATGAGTTCTCCGGTGGGCAGCGTCAACGTATCGGTATCGCTCGGGCGCTTGCCCTTACACCGGATTTGGTGATTTGCGACGAGCCGATCTCCTCCTTGGATGTCTCGATCCAGGCGCAGGTGGTCAATTTACTTGAGGACCTCCAAGATCAATTGGGCCTCACCTACCTTTTCATCGCTCACGATCTGAGTATGGTTCGGCATATCAGCGACCGCATAGTGGTGATGTATCTAGGGAAGATCATGGAGCTGGCCGACCGGGATGAAATCTACCTCAATCCACTCCACCCCTACACACAGGCTTTGATGTCGGCTGTGCCCGTTCCTGATCCGGAAGTGGCCGAGCAGCGCAAGCGAATTATTTTAGAGGGGGATATCCCCAGCCCGGCAAACCCGCCCAAGGGCTGCAATTTCAATACGCGCTGTCCGGTGGCAACAGACATTTGCTTCGAAGAAGAACCGCCCTACGTAAAGGTCGGTAAAGACCACATGGCCGCCTGCCATTTGGTGCCGCCGATTGATGCGTAGAAAGGCTGGAGGATACCGGTTAGAGAAATAAGTGCCTCATCACGTAAGGGATGTGATGTGACCGAACGTGGACCCCGCCCGGCGATGACATGCTTGCCGCATGTCCACTCTCTGGGAGGGGTCCACAATTTTTCGGGGTTAATAAGGGGGACGGTACCTTTTAGGTGTCCTTATCCTTGGGCGTAAGGATCATGTGAGTCGGGAAGGGCATGTCGATCCGCTCCCGCTCAAAGGCGGTCTTGATCGCACGGATACCCTCATCTTGCGCTTTCAGGACCCCTGCCTCACCGGTGTCGATCCAGTAGTGCAGCTTAAAATCGATGGTCGAATCCCCGAAGTTGGAGAAAATGATGCGAGGCGCTGGCTGGTCGAGGATGCCGACCAAGCCGTCTAAGGACTGCATGACGGTGCGCGCAACATGATCAAGGTCTGAATCCGGGCTCACGCCGGCGTTGATTTCAATGCGGCGGCGGGGGGCGCGGCTGAAGTTGATGATGGGATTGACGAAAATATCCCCGTTTGGGATGAACACATATCGACCATCTAAGGCACGCATCTCCGTGGCGCGCAGAGATATGTCTAAAACCGTGCCGATATATCCCGCGACCTCGATTTCGTCGCCGATTTTAAAGGGCTGCTGGATCAACAGCAAAATCCCTGCGACGAAGTTTTTCGCCACATCTTGTAATGCGAAACCTATCGTGAAGCCGGCGATCCCCAAGCCGGCGATAAGGCTCGAAAACCTGCCGGGAGCAAGCTGCTCGAGCGCGAGTACGATCCCAAATGCCAAGATACCCCAGCGGGCGAGCAATTCAAGGAGTACAATGATTTCCTGATCATGATCTCGACGTTGCATGGCCTTACGCAACATTCTTGCAACCCATATTGAGATGAGGCGTGCGAGGATGTAGATCAGAAGTGCGTATCCAAGATTGGGGAGGAACGCGAGGATTTTCTCCCCAATCGTTTCTAGAGATATTGTGGACAAGCTCATGGCAAACAGCACTCCCAAGCGATATACTGACGATCATAGCATAGACCATCCCGAAGTGTCGATTCTGATGCCGTGTTTCAACGTTATGAATACGTTGGACGAGACTGTGACATCCTTGCTCGACCAGACATTCCGCAGATTCGAGCTTGTGGCAGTTGATGACGGGTCGACGGATGCAACGCTTGAGCGGCTCAACCGATGGGCAGAGATCGATGCGAGGGTGAAAGTTCTGCCATGCGAGCACAGCGGGATCATTCCAGCGCTGAACGCTGGTTTGGCGATCTGCCGTTCCTCGCTCATCGCACGTATGGATGCAGACGATCGTGCCCACCCAGCGCGATTAGCAAAGCAAAAAGAGCTGCTGGATGCCCATCCTGAAACAGCGCTTGTGGGCACGCTTGTGGAGGGGTTCCCTGCAGGTGACGTGCAAGAAGGTTTCAAGATCTATATCGACTGGCTCAATCATCTGGTGAGCCATGAGGCTATCGTCCGGGAGATTTTCATTGAAAGCCCCCTTGCACATCCTTCGGTCATGATGCGCAGGGAGTGGGTTACTCGTGTCGGTGGTTATCAGGAACATGGTTGGCCAGAGGATTACGATCTCTGGCTGCGCATGTATCTGGCAGGCGCGAAATTTGCCAAAGTGCCGGAGGTTCTGCTCTATTGGCGGGAGCATGTACATCGTTTGACACGCACGGATTCTCGGTATTCGGCGGAAAACTTCTTGCGCGCCAAAGTGCATTACTTATGCCGAGGCCCTTTGCTTGGGCGCGATGCTGTGATCGTGTGGGGGGCAGGGCAGATGGGACGGCGCCTATCCAAACATCTCCTCAAGGAGGGTGCGCCTTTGCAGGCTTTTGTGGACGTCGATCCGAAGAAGATTGGGCGCACGCGCCGAGGCTACCCGATTATCCCCAAGGAGCATCTTCAGGAATGGTGGAGCCGCTATGAGAAGCCCGTTGTGCTCGCGGCGGTCGGTGCAAGGCAGGCGCGTGAGCTCATCCGCGAACAGATTCAAGGTATGGCGCTGGAAGAGGCCGTCGATTGGTGGGCTGTGGCGTAGGAGCGAGTTTATTCCTCCCTAACTAGGCAGGATGAGCTACATCACGTGATTCCCGGCCTAGAGCAATATCCCTATCCGCGAATATTCAACCTTGTTATAAAGCTTACCTGGCATCCTTCAGCAGCGTTAGAACCATCATGCAAGATTTATGTGCCAGGATGCTGTGTGCGAGTTGAGGGGGCATGTAAACCCAGGTGCCCGCTGACGCGTTGTGTGCGTCACCTCCCAAGGTAAGTTGAGCTTCCCCATGTAGAAATTGGAGCGTGGCGTGTTGTGAGACGCTGTGTTCGGATAGGGCCT
The DNA here is from genome assembly GCA_964385305.1 of uncultured Anaerolineaceae bacterium. Classification (GTDB taxonomy): domain Bacteria; phylum Chloroflexota; class Anaerolineae; order Anaerolineales; family E44-bin32; genus CAYLOP01. Next base: position 7,210 of record CAYLOP010000001.1, read on the forward strand.
GACCTTCAGCAAACTCAAAGAGGATGACTTTCATCCAATCGTTTTCGTGAAGGGTCCGGCTGAGGATGCTGTCTGCCGGCAGGTCAGGGGACATTGCGTTTAAATCAGTGTGAATGCAATACGGATCAGACATATACTTCTCCTAACCATCTGATTGTGAGAGCCTTATCCTGTCGCGTGGACGGGGAAGCTGTTATATAAGGGATGCTTTTTCGCTTCACCCCCTGTGTTTGCGCCAAGGTCGCGGAATTAAACGCGGGACTTTGACGGTGATAGTCGCGGTAAGGGTGTCCATATTCGACGATCAAGCGCTGCTCCTCAAAGATACTTCCAATAAGAAGATAAACCGATAGAACAACGATCAGGATGAGCAGGTTTACGGTCATGATGGGTGTCAACCAGATGAATGCAAGGCCTGCGGTGTAGAGCGGATGGCGGGCCCAGTGGTACAGCCCGTGGATGGCCAGATTTATGGGTTCATCGTCCCGGTCGAACATTTGCCGCAGTCCGAAGAAATGCAGGGGATCGGAGTGTAAAAAGCCGACCACCATGACCACAATCGAAAGAAGTTGGCCCAAGATCATAAGTGTGAGCCAAGGCTGCGATATCCGGTAGAGAAGCCTCCCCGGATCCAGGATGATGATTGCCAAAACGGGCAGGAAAGTGAGTATAGCAACGAAATTATAGACAAGACGGTAGTACTTTTCGGCGAACACGCCGAAAGCTCGGCGAGCCCAGTGTTTCGCCCTGCGCGTGGCAAGGTGACTATGGAGAGTAGCGTATAGGATTAAAGTTACCAGTAGAAGCACGGAACTGCGCATTACACCTCGCTCATTCGAATTTCGTTTATGTGGCTGCTTGAAACCAAAATAACAATCCCCCCGGTTTTACTGAGGACGATAAGTAAGTTATAGGCGCCTCATGCTTCAGGGACTTTCGCTCACCTGCGCCGTTTTCTTGTCAGTTGGGTATATGCCGCGATGGCAGGATCCAGTGTGAGCCATAGCATGACGGTCATCACGATCGCCGAGGTCAAGCACCAGGCGCATGTGGCTCCGATGACGAAGGGTTCGAGAAATGTCAGGTAGATGGAGAAGGCCGTCCCAAAGGCAGTCATTCCAAATATTGCGAGGATAGCCGTATTGGAGAGTGTCCTGTTTTTAAGTAAGCTAACCATCCAGGCGAGCAGCAGTGCAGCATAGCCAAACACGCCTAGCGCTCCGATTGGGATAATGCCAAACAGCAAGGCATATTCGCTTTGCTGCACTGTGTTACAGTCACCGACGGGACCACACACGGCTGTGATCCCTGTACTCTCGACGTACAGCAGATACCCTGCGACGATGATACCTACCAGGATCAGGAATGGGGTGGCTCGAGATAGCTCATACCTCGGGATGGGCCGCCGCTCTTTGAGGGTCATGAGTTGCATGGCGCCATTTACACCAACTGCGATGAAAATAAAAGCCATACCGATCAGCGTGACAAATGAGATGCTATTCCCCAAGGGATCGCGTCTCATATTCGCAAGGAAAGTGGGCTCAGAGGCCTCAAACTCAACGGGCAGGTTTGGCGTTGTTGGTTTTGGGGATGGCGATGCTTCTGCGAGTTCTGTTGGCTCACTTGTTGCTCCTTGCTCAACTGTGGGCGTCTCCTCGGGGGATGCCATAGGAACCAATTGGGAGATATAATCCGTAAGTCCTGGGAGCTCAGGCCAATCGATACCACCAGCCTTGAGCCCTTCTACAATGATCCCCGGGAACTGGCCTGGGATATCGACGGAGCCAATAAGATAGGTGTCGCTTACGAGGAGCAGCGGGACGCCTTGATCCTGTGGGGGGATGTTGTAGAGGTCGATTGTAGCGCCGAACAACTCTTGTCCGATAGGTGTCCAGGTGTTCACGTATAGGATCTCTAGTTGTTCGCCGTATAGACCAAGTATCGCGGGGTTCAGTTCTTCTTCCTCGCTTGTAGGCTGTGTGTAGTACACCTCAACCTCACCACCATAGACATCCCATAAAAGGGGAAGATCCTCCGTGATGACCTTGTGACAATGACCACAGGATGGGCTGTAGAACAGGATTGCACGGACGATCGATGATTGTCCGGAAGCGGGCTGCGCGAATATGTACGGCAGCACGGCCAGCAACAGTGCGAAGAGACGCATGATTCTCATCCTCATTATCGATGTTATAGGGAGAAAATGCGTGTTCATGAGGGTAGATTATACCGCGCTAACGATCCGTCTTTGTCTTCCATAGCGCCCAGAGTTGGTCGAAGCTCTCCGTCAGACGCTCGGCAAGTGCTTCCCCGCCGGTAGTTGTAATGTCGTCTTCATTGTCCATGACAACATAAGGGATGCGTATGCTCTTCACAATGATTTCATGAGGATCTTGGGCGGTGAATTCTGTCCAATCGTCATGAAGATAGAGGGCTTCCATTTTACTGTCAGGCAGGCTATGTTCGAGGATGCTGTCAGGCCGCTCGATATTCATTCTCTTATGGTTCTTACGCGAGGATTCCTCATAGGAGACACGAAGGTAGATGGCTGAGGCTTGTTGCAGGATCTCCTCGCTTAAATGTTGATAAGCTTTGTGGTATCCGCCATGTTTAGCGCCGCGAGAAAATTCGATGAATACGGTGTGATCCTCACTCTGGTCGCGGGACCATTTTTGGTATTCCAGGCTGAGACGCCGGATAAGTACATGCCACAGGTTGTTGTTGAGGAAGTATCCCTCGGGTGTGGAGTGCGAGCGCGGCATCTGGAAAACGTGCTGGAGAATGTCGTCTTCCTCAAACCATTGCCATATCATGGGAAAATCATCCAACACATGAATCAGACCAACACGAAAACGCGCGATGCGTTCCTCGAGAGGGACTTGCCGTAAGTAGTGAATGATCTCGCTTTTTCCTGAGGCAGGGCGGCCGTTCAAGATGATGATGGGAAAGAAGTTTGCCATAGCTCTCACAATTCCGAGGCAGATGTATGGATTGAGATATGCCAGCATGTATTCTGACGCGTTGAAGTGTAATCGTCAAGTGGCCTTCTGGACTATCTAAAATGATCCTGTCTGATGAACGCGAGGGGATATCCGGAGAAAGCGCAGGTATTCCTTGAATTATGCGTCATCCCTCAGGTGACGGGGAGCCCGGGAAGTGGGTTGGTGAATGCTGAGATGGTAGAATCCAATTCTAGTGGTATGGTGTGGGCATTTCGTACTGCGTTTAAAAGAACCAAGAGATCGTATGGAACAAAGGATGATGCCAATGTCAGGGGATCCATCGTGTGTTTTTTGTCAAATCATCGAGGGACAAGTGCAAGCAAGCACCGTTTTTCATGATGAGGTGGTGACGGTATTCATGGACATCCACCCCCTCACGCCCGGCCATTTGCTAGTGGTGCCCAATCAACATATCGCCGATCTCAGCGGCTTGGATCACGAGACAGGTGCACATATGCTGGATGTAGGCCGTCGGGCGGCTTCAGGGTTACGGCGATCGGATATACGCTGTGAGGGGATTAATCTATTCCTCGCAGATGGCGCTGCTGCGGGACAGACGATTTTTCACCTGCACTTGCATGTCGTGCCGCGTTTTCGCGGCGACGGATTTAGTATTGTTCACGGGGTGCGTGGGAGCAGCCCGGCATCTCGGGAAGATTTAGATCACCAAGCAAGAGCGATACGAATGGCTTTGGAGCCTGGCGGACGGAACGACGAATCGAATGAGGTGGTGTAAACCGTGATGCAGAATGGTAGAGTCTTACAGCGGATATGTGTGTACTGCGGATCGAGCGATAAGATCCCAGTGCCCTACCTCGAGGCTGCGCGCCAAATGGGTTGTGCGCTTGCTAAGAGAGCGCTGACGCTGGTCTTCGGCGGTGGTGGTACGGGAATGATGGGCGCCGTTGCGGATGCGGTCTTGGAGGGCGGGGGGCGTGTGATTGGTGTGATCCCTGAGAATTTCAACACCCCCCAACTCTTGCATGCGGATGTGTCTGAGCTTCACGTGGTCGATAGCATGCATGCGCGCAAGCAACTCATGGCTGAACTTGCAGATGCCTTCGTAGCTCTCCCTGGCGGTTTTGGAACGTTTGAGGAACTTTTTGAAATTCTAACATGGGCTCAGATCGGACTCCACAGCAAGCCTGTAGGCGTTCTCAACACGAATGGTTATTTCGATAGCCTACACCACCTCATCGAAGAGGCGAGACAAGAGGGCTTCATCTACAGTGAGCATCGCGAGCTTCTTCTCAGCGCCTCCAGCCCCGATGACCTGTTAGAGATGCTGTACAATTATCGAGCCCCTGAAGGACTTGAACGTTGGGTGAATCGCCAGGAGGACAGGGGATGAATGCAGCACAATTCTTCGACCATTGGAACAAGGTGTGGCGGGACCTCATGCGTGCTGTCTCCATGCTGCATGATGAGCATCTTGACTTTCAACCCGCAGAAACCTATCAGCGATCTGTGGGAGGCATTCTGCGTCATATCATCAACCTTGAGGAAGGCTGGATCCATTTTGTGATCCGTCGGGCTCGGCCGGAATGGCCTGCAGAGGATCGTCCGGGTTTGACCTCTATCAAGGCGATCCGGGAAGAGATGGAGCGCGTTCATAAAGAGACCTTGGCGTACTTAGCTAGCCTCCCTGTAGAGGAGTTCACACGTGTGGTTCAAGTGCCCGGGGACGGCACACCGAAGCTCGGTTGGATTCTCTGGCATGTGTTCGAGCAGCAGATCCATCATCGTGGAGAACTCTATCTTTGCTTGAGCTTGCTCGGTTTGGAGCGACCAGAGACCGATCGCCCCGGCTGAGTCAGGTCTTCAGCCAAGGTCACTTTTATAAAACCTTATTGAGATCATGAGCGAAAAGATCCGCATGTTGCATTTTGCCGACCTGCATGTCGGCATGGAGAATTATGGGCGCATCGACCCTGCGAGCGGTACGTCTAGCAGGGTGCGTGATTTCTTAAATCGCCTGGATGAAGTGATCGATTACGCCCTGGAGCATGAAGCTGACATTGTGGTGTTCGCAGGCGATGCTTTCAAGAATCGCGACCCCGAACCCACACAGCAGCGGGAGTTCGCCAAACGCATTAAAAGACTGGCAGACGAGGTTCCAACCCTTCTCGTCGTAGGGAACCATGATATGCCCGGGATGGCGGCGAAAGCCAACAGCATGGATATCTTTCGAGCCCTGGATGTCCCCGGTGTGATCGTGGGTTACAAGCCTGAGGGGCAAGTCGTAGAGACCAGGCGCGGCCCGCTCTACCTGGCCTGGATGCCCTATCCCATGCGCAATCGATTGCTGGTGCGCGAAGAGCATTACGGCAAATCGATCGAAGAACTTGAGGTCGCGCTACGAACAACGGTCGCGGATATCCTGGACCAGCTTGCGAAGGATGCAGACGAGCAGCAGATGCCACGGGTGCTCGCCGGCCACTTCACGGTTGCAGAAGCGGAATACGGTTCGGAGCGCTCGGTGATGCTTGGCCGAGATGTGGCGGTCTTTCTCTCCACACTGGAAGATCCACGCTGGGATTATGTGGCGTTGGGACATATTCACCGCTATCAACGTGTCAATAAGGGGAGATACCCTGCGGTAGTCTATAGCGGCTCGCTGGAACGTATCGACTTTGGTGAGGAGAACGAGCGAAAAGGCTTCTGTTGGGTTGAGCTCGCCCGTCAGGAGACAACTTCTTCATTTGTACCTGTTGCAGCCAGGCCCTTTTTGACGATTGAAGTCGATGTGCGCCAAGAAGAGGAGCCTACGGACGCTGTTCTGAAGGCTATCGAAGGTAAGGAAATTGAGGGCGCAGTGGTTCGTGTCCTCATTCAGCTGAACTCGGTGCAGGAGGTCGCCTTGCGCGAACGCGAGGTCGAGAAGGCACTCTCATCCGCCGCGAGTGTCTCGATCGCACGTCGAATCGAAGTCGAGACCCGCACTCGCTTGGGAGACATGGCGCCGGAATCGCTCACGCCATTGCAGCTGGTTGAGCGATATTTCCAGGCGCTCAAGGTGCCAGAAGAGCGTGTGAAACGACTGCTAGACGTGGCGGAAGAACTTCTCAAGTGAGGGAGCACGCATTTTGTGATGCGTTGCCCACCTCCTGTTGATGGTTTGGGAACAAACAAGAATTAGCATGATTCCAGTAGAACTTGAATTGAAGAATTTCTTGGCGTATCGAGACCCAGGCTTACTGCGTTTCGAAGGCATGCACATTGCCTGTCTGGCAGGTCCAAATGGTGCGGGAAAATCATCGCTTTTAGACGCGCTCACCTGGGCGCTGTGGGGGAAAGCGCGCACCAATAGCCCAGATGAGCTCATCCACCAAGGCCAAAAAGAGATGCGCGTCACCCTGACCTTCGACCAAGGCGGCTCACTTTACCGGGTGATACGTCAGCGCAAATATGGGAAGCGTGGCGCGTCATTGCTTGAATTACAGGCATGGGATCCACAGGAGGAGTCTTGGAGGGGCATCTCAGAAGCCAACATGCGCGGGACCCAGCAGAAAATTGAGAATCTCTTGCGCCTGGACTACGAGACGTTTGTCAACTCCGCTTTTTTGGTGCAAGGGCGAGCGGATGAATTCACGACGAAAACGCCAGGCCAGCGGAAACAGGTCTTGGCAAACATCCTGGGGCTTTCCCGCTGGGAGGTCTATGAAAGCCGCACCAAGGAGCGAATCTCCGAAACGAAAGCCGGCATCCAACGGCTGGATGGGCGATTAGAAGAAATCGAGCGCGAACTCGCACAGCGCGAGTCGCATGAGGGGGAACTAATAGAAGCAGAGGATGGCGCACGTCAGACTTCAGAGGAGCTCCGTTTTGCGGAAGAACGCTGGGCGGATATTAAACAGACGCGGCAAGAATTGGTATCAGTTCAGCGGCAGATCGATGACCTCACCCGTCAAATCGTTGCTCAGGAGAAAGAAATCCGGGAGACAGAGGGCGAGCTCGAGGCGACGCAGATACAAGCGAATACAGAAGCCCTTCAAGTTGCCCTGGAAGAGACGCGTCAGGCCCTTTTGGATTTCGAACCAATCCAGAATCGACAGGAAGAAGTAAACCGGGAGCTTGCTGCCCTTGGCGAGGAGAGTGCCCACCTCGATGGCGTCAATCGGGCCCTTGGCCCCGAGACGGAACCCATGAAGGAACGTATCGAAATCCTAGAAGCGGCCACCGAGCCCGAATGCCCAACATGTGGTCAAGCTCTGACCGAGGAACACCGAGAGCAGTTGGTTCGGGAATTAAGTGAGGAAGTTGAAAGCCGACGCGCACAATACCGGGTTAATCGGGAGCGCATCGAGGTTCTTAAAGGCCAAGTCGCTGACCTTGAGAGTGAGCGCAAGGGTCTTGCTGAGCAATTGAATGCCCGCCCCGCGATGGAGAAGAGGATTGGAGAACTTGAAACCGCCTTAGCCCATGCCGGGCAAGCTGCGGCTCGCGTGGAAAGCCTGACACAAAGGCTCGGGCGGTGGAAACAGGACCAGACGGAGAACCAAGAAAAAAGGCATGAGCTTGAGCAGCACGCCGATGAAGCCGAGCGGCAGCTAAGGTCAGCCTCGCTCACCCAGGCTGATGTGGACAAACTACGTCTGGAGAAACGTCTGGCCGATGAACGCGTGGGCGGCGCGCGCCAGAAATTGGCTGCGTTGGATGCTTTCGCAGAGATGCGTGCGAAACGGCTGGCCGAACGGGATCACCTCGCGGAGGAGTTGGGTCTGTATCAGGATCTTCGTGAAGCGTTCAGTAAGCGCGGCGTCCCCGCCATGATTATCGAGACCTCCGTGCCCGAGCTGGAACGCGCTGCCAACGATTTGCTTGCGCGCATGACCGACGGGCGCATGCATGTACGCATTCACACACAGCGGGAGATTAAGACGGGCGAGCTTCGTGAAGCTTTAGACATCGTTATTTCCGATGAGTTAGGAAGTCGACCCTACGAGATGTATTCAGGGGGAGAGGCTTTTCGTATCAATTTTGCCATTCGGATCGCTCTCTCGCGCCTGTTGGCTCGGCGGGCAGGAGCACAGCTGCGCAGCCTATTCATCGATGAGGGTTTTGGGACACAGGATGCTCGTGGGCGCGAGCATTTGATCGCGGCCATTAACAGCATTCAGGATGACTTCGATCGTATCCTGGTGATCACGCATATCGACGAACTCAAAGATGCATTTCCCGCACGCATCGAGATTACGAAAACCTCGCATGGATCGGAGTTTCAGTTGTCCTGAAATGCGGGTATCGTCTCTTATCATGCATATGCCAGAATAAATGATGTTGCAGTCTCCTTTGAAGAGCCATCGTGTTGATGGCGAACGTAATCGAGCAGGAGCGCTCCACAACCGCGATGGTCATCTTGTGAAAGGGTGACCAGGCTTACTTACCTGCTTGAGATCGAGAGGGTAAGTGGTATGGAAAATCGACCGATTTACCTCGACTATAACGCAACCACGCCCATCGACCGTCGTGTGGCGAAGGCCATGGAACCTTACCTGTACGAACACTTCGGGAATCCATCGAGTGTTCATCCCTATGGTGTTCAAGCCCGGCGTGCCGTGGAGCGCGCTCGCTCGCAACTTGCTTCCCTTCTTGCCTGCTCACCAACCGAGCTTGTGTTTACAGGCGGGGGCAGCGAAGCGAACAATATGGCGATCGTCGGTGCGGCCATGTTGCGCAAGGAACGGGGGAACCACATCATCACTTCGGCAGTTGAACACCCGGCTGTGCTTGAGCCCTCCCGCCATTTAGAGAGCCGGGGTTTCCGCCTCACCGTATTGCCAGTAGATGAATACGGCATGGTCGATCCGGACGATGTGCGAAAGGCGATCACAAGAGAGACGATATTGGTAAGCGTAATGCACGCCAACAATGAGGTGGGGACGATTGAGCCGATCGCGCGGATCGCCGAGATCGCCCATGAGGCTGGTGCGCTGATGCATACGGATGCGGCGCAATCGGTTGGAAAGATCCCGGTTCATGTCGATGCGCTGGGCGTTGATCTTCTCTCTGTTGCGGGGCATAAGCTGTATGCGCCAAAAGGGATTGGGGCGCTATATATTCGATCCGGTGTTGAGGTGGCGAAATTCATCCATGGCGCGGATCATGAGATCAATCGGCGTGCCGGCACAGAGAACGTGCTGGAAATCGTCGGATTGGGACATGCCGCCATGTTGGCTGAGGATGAACTCGAAGAAAGTATGTTGCACATGCGTGAAATGCGAGATCGGCTCTGGGAAGGTTTGACGGGTGCTTTGGATAGCCCTGAAGCGCATAGGTTGAATGGTCATCCGCAGCTTCGATTGCCAAACACGCTCAGCGTCAGTTTTCGTTCGGTTGAAGCGAATACATTACTAGCGGAGATCAATGAGCGCGTTGCGGCATCAGCAGGCGCCGCATGCCATGCCGAGCATGTCGAGGTCTCTTCTGTGCTCGAGGCGATGAACGTGCCGTTGGAGTATGCCATGGGGACGGTGCGTTTTTCCGTTGGGAAGATGACAACTGCGCAGGAGATCGACCAGGCATCGGAAATTATAAGTGCAGCGGTGAAACGATTGCTGCCGGGAGCCGCTGTAGGCGAAGCTGGGTCTGTCCAAGGTGATGAGATCAAACTGACGCACTACACGCATGGATTGGGATGTGCCTGCAAACTGCGGCCACAGGCGTTGGAGGCTGTCTTAGCCAAGTTGCCCAAACCTACCGACCCTGCGATTCTGGTGGACATTTCCACATCCGACGACGCTGCGGTATATAAATTACGTGAGGATCTAGCAGTCGTCGCAACGGTGGATTTTTTCACGCCCATCGCTGATGATCCGTATGATTTTGGCGCGATTTCGGCGGCCAATTCCCTGAGCGATATCTATGCTATGGGTGCGAAGCCGCTTTTTGCCCTCAACATCGTCGGTTTCCCGACCAACCGATTGCCCTTAGAAGTTCTTGAACGCATCTTGCAGGGCGCGGTAGATAAAGCGTGTGAAGCTGGGATCAGTATTATCGGTGGTCACACCGTCGACGATACCGAGCCCAAGTTTGGGATGGCTGTGACAGGGGTCGTGCATCCGGATCGCGTGGTCACAAATGCAGCAGCACAGCCCGGGGACCATCTCCTGCTCACGAAGCCCATTGGGACGGGCATCATCGCTACGGCCATCAAACGCGGACTTGTGGATGAGATCACGACGCGAGAGGTGATCGACTGGATGGCGAAGCTCAATCGATCCGCATCCGAGGCGATGGTTGAGGTGGGAGTCTCGGCGTGCACGGATGTAACGGGTTTTGGTCTGTTGGGGCATCTGCGCGAAATGACGGCGGGCGCAGGTCTGGACGCTGAGCTTTTTGTGGACCGGGTTCCTGTGCTTGAGGCGGCTTGGGAATATATTTCTGCAAATGTTATCCCCGGCGGCACACGGGACAACCTGGCGTATGTCGAACCCTATGTTCAATGGGGGGATGGTATCTCGGAGCACCATAAGTTAATCCTGGCAGATGCACAGACATCCGGTGGACTGCTTGTCGCCATAGATCCGGAAAAAGTGTCCGTCTTCCAAGAAGCGCTCCAGAGAATGGGGGTAGAGATTCGGACAGACATCGGATGCTTCACACGCCCTGGTGCAGGCGAGATCCGCGTCCTTCGTTCGGAGTGACCTCGAGAGATTTCCTCGACTTCTGGATCAACCCTTCTGAAACCGGGCCATCCCTGTGAGAGTATCCCAGTTTGGGCTGGCAGCTTCCTTTCCTTCTGAAGAGCTTAATTCCATTGGAAGTTGCATCTATGTGGAAAACAAGCGGCGTATATATTTGAAGGAAGGGGCAATATTAAGGGCTATTGTCTTCTATACAAGATACGGGAAGCCAGACGGAAAACCGTGACCCATGTCCCGGTGCGCCATCGCTCTCGACGCTGATCTTGCCGTGATGTCGTTCAATAATTTCCTTGCAGATGGCTAAACCAAGACCCGTACCGGCGGCGCCGGTCGTTTGGCTAGCCGATCCACGGAAGAAACGATGGAAAATCATGTTGATTTCATCATGAGGGATCCCCAACCCTGTATCAACGACCTCAATGATGATCCATTTTTCATCTTCAATAGTTTCCTCGTGCGTACATAGCGCGATCTCTCCGCCCGCAGGTGTGTAGTTCATGGCATTGGTGAGCAGGTTTGTGAATACCTGTGTGAGAAGTCGCTCGTCGCCATAGATGTCGGGTAAATCAGCTTGAGGTTTGGTGACGAGGCTCAGCCCCCGCTCAGCAGCAAGTGTGCTTCGGTCTTCTGCCAATCCCCCCAAAAGGTCATTGATGTTGATTTGGGAGGGTACAAAAGGAACCGCTTCCGCATCTAAACGGGAGAGTGAGAGTAAATCATCAATCAAGTTAGCAAGACGGTCGCTTTCGCGTGAAAGTGTTTTTAGGTAGCGTAAACGTTTCCCTTGGTCACCTGGTGTCCTTGCCAATAGGTCCAGGTAAAGACGGATATTCGTAAGCGGGGTGCGTAGTTCATGGGAGACATCGGACACAAACTGAGACTTTAGCCTATCGAGCGCTTTCAGCGCGCTGATGTCGTGCAATACACCCACAAAGACGATCACCTCCCCGATTTCATCAACGACTGGCGTGATCGTTGCAGCTGCGTCATAGAGGGTGCCGTCTTTGCGAAGATTCACAACCTCCCCGCGCCAGGGTCGACCTTCTTTGATGGCGGTCCACATCTCGGAGTAAAACTCCTCAGAGTGTTCACCGCTTTGAAGGATATTGGAGGTTTTACCAAGTGCCTCATCGGCGGTGTAGCTGGTGAGTCGCTCCCAACCGGGGTTGACGTATTCAATGACTCCTTCCGGGTCGGTGACCATTACAGCATCGCCGATATTGGTGAGCAATGCATCCAAGCGATCACGTTCCGTTTGCAACTCGCTCTCGAGTTCTTTTAACTTCGAGATGTCGCTCACAAGGCCGCTCAAACCTTGAGGGTACCCTTCTTCATCTGTGATCAAGCTGGTGGCGAGGAGGGCTTGCGTGCGACGATTGTTCTTCGCGCGCAATTCGATCTCTTGGACTTCCTTTGTTGGGCCATCGCCGCGCATACGGGCGAAAAAGCTGTCAATGAGCCAGGTAAGATCCCTTGGTAGAAATTCACTTAATGGGTTTCCGATGAGAACTTCGGGTTGATATTCCAAAATCTCCGCCATTGCCTGGTTTACATATTGAATCTCCCCATTGCAATCGATTTGAAAGATCCCGGCTAGCGCTGTCTCCACCAAGGCGCGATAGCGTGCCTCGGATAACGAGAGATCACGGGTTCTCTCCGCGACTTCGATCTCAAGGTGCTGTGCTTGGCTGGCAATTTGACTGAAAAGATGTGCGTTCTCGAGTGTAACGGCAGCCTGCGCAGCAAAGGCAGCCAATAATTCAAGGTCGGAGGAGAAGAAAGGCCGTTCCAGGCCGGTGCGTTGGACGGTCATCACGCCCAGAGTCCGTTGCCGAACATTGAGCGGCGCCAGGGCCAGACATTCCGGTTCGTCTTCGAGTGTTCCAGGAATAGTCATTCCTCTGGGATCCGAAGCAGCATCGTTGGCAATGATAGGTTGTCCATGATCGATCACGTAGCCTGCGAGACCTTGGCCGGATCGCATTTTCATAGCCATTACGGCATCAGAGTGTGGGCCGATCGCAACCACACACCGCGGGAGTTCTGAGTCGGGTTCGAGAAGGTGGATACGGCTCGCATCGGATCGCAAGAGGTTTTTAGCCTGCTCCGCGATGAGTTGGAGCACTGTTTCCTGATCGAGCGAGGCTGATATCGAGCGTGCCGTGTGGATGAGTGCCTGGGATTCTTCGGCGCGCCGCTTTGCATCGGTGTATAAACGAGCGTTTTCGATAGCGATCGCTGCCATACTGGCAATCGCTTGCGCTAATTCAACTTGCTCGGGAGTGAATAAGCGATCTCGGGTCTTGATGAATAATTCCATGCCGCCGATCGCTCGATCGCCTGCGATCAATGGTACACCGATAAGAGCCTGGAGACCTGCTTGTATCCATAAAGGATCGGCGTCGGGATGATTGGGATAATCATCAACCTGGATGGGGCTGCGGGTCTTGACTACTTGCCATGTCAGACCTCGGTCGCGATGGGTAAGGGAGGCGTGCAAGTATCCCGGGAGTTCGTAGAGGTAGGGGAAAGCAATCGTCTCACCATCCGGCTCGATCAAGCCGATCGCACCGGCATCGGCTCCCGTGACCTCTGCCGCTATTTGAATCACGCTTTCGAGCACAACACGAAGGTCGAGGGCGTTGGATATGGTGCTGGCGACTTGGTTGCGTAGTTTCTCGCGGCTCAATGCGGTCTGAATGTTTTCGCGAGCGCGGACATGGCCGAGAGAGACGGAAATATGATCGGCCAGCGCTGCAACCATGGCTGTGTCCGCCGGCTCTAGCCACGGCGCGCTGACCGAGATCGTTCCGATGGGTTGATCCACGAGAACCAGGGGGGCGATGATTGTGGCGGAGCCACCAATGATATGCATGATGCGCGGAAGCAGTGGCTTTAAGGTTTCCGGCATCATCTGCCCCACCACTTGAGAGCGATCGTTTGTGAAGACGGCTTCGGAGGAGGTTAACGCCCGGTGATAGGCTTCTACTTTTTTTGGATCAAATGTGTATCCGTGGATCTCCAGTCCGCTAAGTCGTTCGAGTGTCCTGAGGACCGATTTACTAAGGGATGGGGATTGCACTTGCAGGAGGCCGTCATTCGTCAGCAGAGCAACACTGCCTCGCAAACTTATACGTTGCAGTTCTTCAGACACAGCACGGATAACATCCTGCTCGCTAGAGGCTGCTTTACGGGCGACACCACCTGCAGCGTGAAATGCGGATGCCCAGATAGTTTCAATCTTCGGTCGTCGACGAATCATGTTCGCTACTACTTACCTACCCATGCTCGTATCAGATTTGGTGCGACAGGCTTAGTGTATCACGACTTGTGTTTGCAGACATCGAGATCAGAAATGGCTGGCGCATAGTAATCTGCGAAGCACCCTTCGGGATGGTTAAGTTCATCTCAATCCTCGGTGGATTGTGTAGAACATGGTGTGAATCTTTACGTACCACAACAGCGTGGGTAGACTCTGGAATATCGTGTATGAAATGGAGGCCAGTTTATGTCGTTATTGGCAAATTGGCGGGAGGTTCTTGAAACTGTAAATCTGTCACCCGAAAGAGAGATGGATCGGGTAAGCCGATGGTTGATTATCACTCGCGCAGCCGTGTTTACTATGACCATCACCTCGGGGTTGATCGGCGGACTGCTGGCAGCTGCACTGGCCGAGAATCCGAATTGGCTGCGCTTTGCACTTGCTGTGATTGGACTCACACTCGCTCATGCGGCCAACAACATGACCAATGACTACTTCGACCTTGAGGGGGGTGTTGACACCGACGAGTACGCACGGGCTCAATACGCGCCGCACCCTGTGCTTAGCGGGATGATTTCCAAGCGAGCGTTAATGACGGCCATCGTGTTCGTCAACCTTCTTGATGCATTTATCATGCTTTATTTCATCCTGCAGACTGGCTGGCAAGTCATCATCTTCGCGCTTGCGGGGCTCTTCATCAGCGTGTTTTATGTGGCGCCCCCCATCAGGCTGAAACACATCGGATTAGGTGAGCTCGGGGTTTTCCTGGTTTGGGGTCCGCTCATGATTGGGGGAACGTACTATGTCACGGCGGGAGCGATGCCGCCGATCGGAGTGTGGCTGGCATGTGTGCCCTATGCACTGATTGTGACGACGGTCTTGATCGGTAAACATATCGATAAACACGACGCCGACCAAGCTAAAGGCATTCACACCTTGCCCGTGGTGATCGGCGAGCGTGTCTCATTGTGGCTCAATATGGCGCTCATGGTGGTGTTGTATTACCTTGTTGTCCTAACACTGGTGATCACCGAGGTCGTAGGCCCATGGGTCTTGTTGGTCGTCTTGGCACTTCCCCGGCTGGCGCGCGTAATCAAGATTTATTTAGCGCCACCCCCGAGTGAGCCGCCGCCGGGTTATCCTGTGTGGCCGCTTTGGTATGTCTCGGCAGCGTTTTACCATAATAAACTAGCGGGTGGGTTGTTTGTGCTCGGGCTGATTTTGAACCTCGTTCCATTCTTGGCGCTCTAAGGGAAATTGCACGCGTCGAAATATGGGCGGTGTGCAAGAGCAGAGATCGTGTAAGATCCGTGGCGTCGAGTTGTACCACGGGCCTTGTGTTTTTTGGATGTTATTTCTGACTCATCAATAACCGGACATACTGCGCTCGTTCAAACGCGAAAGGATCCTCGACTTTCATTTGACTTGTTTTTCCCCGGAACGCGTCGAGATTCGCGTAATCATGTTCCCCCATCCAGCCCTCTAGCTCACGGAGCATGGTCGAGACGAAGGGGATGCCTTGTTGGAGAAGAGCCGAGGCGGTTTGGACAACGGTAGCGCCTGCGAGAATCGCTTTTGCGACGTCCAATCCGGAGTGGACGCCGGTATTGAGGGCTAAGTCGCTCGTGACTCGACCGTGGAGAAGGGCAACCCAGCGTAGAGGAAGCTTGATTTCGCTGGGTGTGCTGTAAGCCATCTCGTGGATTAAGCTCTCGGAGATTGGATCGATATCCGGTTGTAGGAAGCGGTTAAACAAGACAAGCGCAGCGACGCCTCGCTTATCCAACTCGGCGGCCACGTTTGCCGTTGAGGTATAAAAGGGACTGAGCTTTACGGCAATAGGGATCTGGACCTCACCCATGACCGCTTCTACCGTGTCGTATAGCGACCGCTCAATTTCAGCTCCGGGCTTTTGCAGATTCGTTGCAACGGCGTATAGGTTGAGTTCTAGCCCGTCGACGCCAGTGTCCTCCAACTGTTTCGCGTAGCGAGTCCATGCGCCCGGGGTTATCGCATTTAAGCTGGCGATCAAGGGTATACTAACCTCTGCGCGGGTCTTCTCCACCCACATTAAATGTTCGCTGGCGTCTCCGTGGGAAAGCTGTGGGAAATAGGAGAGCGCCTCAGGGAAAATATCGCCGCCTACTGAGAGATCCTCCTCCATTTGCAGGGCGTCGAAGAGAATTTGTTCTTCGAATAGCGAGCGAATCACCAATGCGCCCGCGCCGGCACCCTCAGCTGCCTTGATCCTGTCGATCATACTGGAGATCGACGATGCGGCGACAACGACAGGCGTCTTTAGAGAGATGCCCATGTACGAGGTTTTTAGGTCGGTCATGATGCCTCCTTTGGCAAAGTAAGCAGTGTTAAAAGAATATCAAAAAAGCGCCCTAAATGCTAAAGAAAAGTGATAGGTGTCCTCCGCTTTACAATGCACTTTTACACTGTTGAAAAAGGTGGATGAGGGCTAACGTTATAATGGATTTTTATTTGTAAATTCGATGTTCCAGACCTGAACCATCCAACTCGGGTTCGGCTGAAAGGAGAATTGTATGGTAGAGAAAGTGGCCAAGCGCAAATATGTGCCTTATGACGGGAACGCGGCGGCTGCTCATGCAGCCTATGCAACCAATGAGGTTATCGCTATCTATCCAATCACTCCCTCCTCGCCAATGGGGGAAATCGCGGATGCGAAAGCGGCAGACGGCGAAGTGAACATTTGGGGAACGGTACCCAATGTCACGGAAATGCAGTCTGAGGGTGGCGCGGCTGGCGCGGTGCATGGTGCTTTGACAACAGGCTCCCTCACAACGACTTTTACCGCCTCTCAGGGCTTGCTCTTGATGATCCCCAATATGTTTAAGATTGCCGGTGAACTTACTCCGACAGTGTTTCACATTGCAGCTCGATCCGTGGCAGCGCAGGCTTTATCCATCTTCGGCGATCATAGTGATGTGATGGCAGCGCGCTCCACGGGTTGGGGTCTTCTTTCGTCGAACAACATTCAAGAAGTCATGGATTTCGGGCTGATCGCGCAGGCAGCAGCCCTGGAATCGCGCGTGCCCTTCTTGCATTTCTTCGATGGTTTCCGCAGCTCACATGAGATCCAGAAAATTGAAGAGTTGACCCATGAAGACATGCGGGCGATGATCGACGAGGAGTGGGTGATTGCACATCGCAATCGTGGTCTCTCCCCCGATAGACCGTCCATCCGTGGCACCGCGCAGAACCCCGATGTCTTCTTCGCAGCTCGTGAAACGGTCAATCCTTATTATTTGAAAACCCCAGCCATAGTTCAGGGCGCGATGGATCGCTTCGCGAAGATTGTTGGTCGAGAATATCACCTCTTTGATTATGTGGGTGCCCCCGATGCAGAGCGTGTTGTGGTGATGATGGGTTCAGGCGCCGACACGATGCATGAGACCGTGGAACATTTGGTGGCGCAGGGTGAAAAGGTTGGCATGATCAAGGTTCGCCTGTATCGCCCCTTCGATAAGGGTGCCTTTATTGGGGCTTTACCGAAGACCGTCAAATCCATCGCCGTGCTCGACCGCACGAAGGAACCCGGCGCGGGTGGTGAGCCTCTATACCTCGACGTTCAAAACGCACTTGTCGAAACAGCGATTGATGGAAGTAAGAGCCGCGATGCGTTACCGATTGTCGTTGGAGGCCGTTACGGCCTTGGTTCCCGAGAGTTCAACCCTGGCATGGCGAAGTCCGTCTTAGACAACCTTGCTCAAAAGGAACCGAGAAATCATTTCACGGTAGGTATTTACGATGATCTGACCAAGACCAACTTGCCCTGGGACGACACTTTCTCGGCTGAGTCAGCGAATGTACACCGGGCAATGTTCTATGGTCTGGGTGGTGATGGGACGGTTGGGGCGAATAAAAACTCGATCAAGATCATCGGCAAGGCCACCGACTACTATGCCCAAGGTTACTTCCAGTACGACTCGAAGAAATCGGGCTCGATGACCATTTCACACCTGCGTTTCAGCCCTGATCCAATCCGCAGCACCTACCTTCTGCAAGAGGCGGAATTCGTAGCCTGTCATGCGTTCGCCTTCTTAGAGCGTTACGACATTCTCGGTAATCTCAAGCCGGGCGGCACGTTCCTGCTCAACAGTCCCTATCCTGCCGATGAGGTTTGGGATAAGTTACCGTATGAGGTGCAGGAAGCGCTGATCGATAAACAAGCCAAGTTCTACATCATCGACGCTTACTCCTTGGCGAATTCACTTGGATTGGGTTCTCGCATCAATGTGATTATGCAGACGGCGTTCTTCAGTATTTCAGGCGTGCTCCCAGAGGAGAAGGCGCTCAAGATGATGGAGCTGGCCGTTGAGGATACCTATGGCTTGAAGGGTAAGGCGGTGGTGGGCATGAATATCAAGGCCGCCAACCTGGCAACCGACCGTATTCATAAGATCACCTTGCCCGAAAAGGCAACCTCCAAGAACCATATGCTTCCGCCAGTCCCTGTTGACGCCCCCGAGTTTGTGCAAAAAGTGACCGGGGAGATGATCGCCAGACGTGGTGAGGAGATACCCGTTTCCCTTTTACCCAACGATGGCACCTATCCCACCGGTACGACCAAGTACGAGAAGCGCAACGTCGCACTGGAGATTCCTGTTTGGGACCCAGAAGTCTGCATCCAATGCAATCAATGCTCCTTGGTGTGCCCGCATGCCGCGATCCGCGCCAAAGTCTACGATGCCAGCCTGGCGAATGGCAACGCTCCAGAAGGATGGCAGTCTGTACCGGCGAAAGGGCGTGCCTTTGAGGGTATGATGTACACACTTCAGGTGGCGCCGGAAGATTGCACGGGTTGTGGCGCTTGCGTCCATATCTGCCCCGCCCATGCGAAGGATGAGAAGGGCGAGAAGACGGAGCATAAGGCGATCAACATGGCATCGCAGCCCCCGATCAGATTGCAGGAAGTGGCCAAGTGGGATTACTTCCTTTCGATCCCTGACCCCGATCCTTCTTTGTTCAATCGATTTAGCACAAAGGGGTCCCAGTTCTTGCCGGCGATGTTCGAGTTCTCGGGCGCGTGCGCAGGCTGCGGTGAGACACCCTATGTCAAGCTGCTTTCTCAACTTTTCGGCGATCGCATGATCGTGGCGAATGCGACCGGATGCTCCTCGATTTTCGGCGGCAACTTGCCAACCACACCCTATGCACCGCGATCTGATGGGCGCGGACCGGCATGGTCGAACTCGCTTTTCGAGGACAACGCGGAGTTCGGCATGGGGATGCGACTCACAGTGGATAGGCAGACGACGTTCGCAAAAGAGTTGCTGGACAAGGTAGATATCAAGGGTGCCGCAGAACTGATTGAATCGATCAAGACGGCTGATGTAAGCACGCAAGAGGGGATCGAAGCACAGCGTGGGCGCGTAAGTGAACTCAAAGCGCATCTAGAGAAGCAAAATGATCCGATTGCAAAGCGCTTGCTTAGCGTCGCTGACTTCCTCGTGCCGAAATCGGTGTGGATCCTTGGCGGAGACGGCTGGGGCTACGACATCGGCTACGGTGGTCTGGACCATGTTTTGGCCTCCGGACGTAATGTCAACGTCCTTCTGCTCGACACCGGTGTTTATTCCAATACCGGCGGCCAGGCGTCCAAGGCCACGCCTCGCGCTGCGGTAGCGAAATTTGCCGCTGCGGGGAAGGATATGCCCAAGAAGGACTTGGGCGCGATCACCATGACCTATGGCAACATCTACGTCGCCCAGGTGGCCTTCGGCGCCAATATGACGCAGTTGGTCAAGGCCTTCCAAGAAGCCGAAGCCTATGACGGCCCATCTCTGATCATCGCCTACAGCCACTGCATTGCCCATGGAATCGACATGACCACGGCAGCAGATCTGCACAAGGATGCAGTGGCAACGGGCTTCTGGCCCCTGTATCGTTACAATCCAATGCTGGCGGAGGAAGGCAAGAATCCGCTGCAATTGGACTCGAAGGCCCCCACGGAAAGCATTGACGAGTTTATGTACAAGCAAAATCGCTTCCGTTCTCTGCGCCAGGCGAATCCAGACCGGGCGAACATGCTCCTGGAGGCGCTCCGGAACGATGTGATCACCCGCTGGAAGTTCTACGAACAAATGGCAAACCTCGACATCTAAGTTACATCGTACCCCGGTTTGCCGTTATGCTCCCCGCATGCGTTGCGCTTGCGGGGAGCAATTTATTCTTTAGCTGGATGGTGTGCTTGCGGTATTCGCGTGGAATGCCACTATAACTCTATGCTGGTTGGAGCGCAGGCGGGTAGGGATAGGGCGTGCGCATCATATGCATCAAGACAAGCGAACACCAGGTTTTGTTTAGATCATGCCTTGGGAGCGATACCAATCATATGCGGCCTGTGCTGCGTCTCGGAAGAGGCGCGGGGCTGGGAGTTGGAGGCCGCGTTGTGATTTGGAAAGATCACAGTATAGATGGTGGCGGCTCATGCGTAATTGAGCGCTGTTGAAAGGAAGGCGGATCATAGGCTGCAGCGAATCGATCAAACGGGCTGCGGGATCGACGATCCAGTTCGGTATCTTCAACCAGGGAGGCCGCCGCCCGACGACCTCTGCCAGTATCGTGAAAGCCTCGTGATGCGATAAGTTTTCCCCACCAAGGATGTATCGCTCGCCAGGAATACCTCGCAAGGCAGCAGCCAGATGACCCTCGACGACATCCTGGATATGGACTGCGTTGATACCCCCTTCTAGCCAAAAGAAGTCCCATCCTCGGGCAGCTTCGATAACCATCGATCCGCCGATGCGATTAAGGTCGCCTGGTCCCATCACGACGGTGGGATTGACGATGATAACTTCGATACCCCGGGCGGCAACTTTCAATGCCTCGATCTCGGACTGACGCTTGGCGTAGCCATAGGGGAAGATTTCAGGGTCCAAGTTGAAGCTGTGATCCTCCGTCAGCAGTTCTCCATGCGTTGGAACGCCCATCGCCGCAATAGAGCTGGTGAGCACGACGCGTGCAACACCTGCATCGAGGGCGCCCTGCAGCACATTTTGAGTGCCATCGATGGCCGTGGTTAGGACCCCTTCGGGGTGGCGCCAGTAAGCCGAGAGCGCTGCTGCGTGGAATACCCAGTCCACATCCTCGAAAGCATTATGCAGCGTATTCGGTTGGAGGATGTCAGCGACAACACGCTCGACGGGTAGGCTATCGAGCGCCGCAAGCGACGAGGTCGGGCGATGCATCGCGCGTACACGGTAGCCACGCGAAACAAGCTCGCGGCAAAGCGACGAGCCGATAAAGCCCGTCGCACCGGTGATAAGTACGGTCTCAGTCAATGAGATTCAACTTTCGGCCAACTTCGCCCAGGATGTTGAGGGCGCGGTCGATTTGTTCATCGGTGTGAGTGGCCATGTAGCTTGTGCGCAGCAAACACATATCCGGTGGGACAGCGGGGGAGACCACCGCGTTGGTATAAAGCCCAGCCTCAAAACACATTTTCCAGGCCATGAAGGTTTCTTCCATACCGCCAATAATGATGGGGATGATAGGCGTGACGCTTGCACAGGTGTCGAAGCCCATGGCTTGCAATCCGGTTCGCATCCGTTCGGTTACTTCCCAGAGGCGTTCGACGTGTTCCGGTTCGTTTTCCATGATGTCGAGCGCTGCGAGCACGGCGGCGACGTTGGAGGCCGGCATGGATGCGCTGAAGATCATGGAGCGTGCGTTGTGCTGAATGTAGTGCACCACATCTTCGGCGCCGGCGATGAAGCCCCCCAGGGAAGCGAAAGATTTGCTAAAGGTTCCCATGATCAAATCGACATGATCGGTGACACCGAAGTGTGCAGCGGTGCCGCGCCCGCCCCCCATCACGCCCAGGCTGTGGGCGTCATCGACCATCAGGCGGGCGCCGTACTTCTCGCAGATGGGGCATATCTCGGGGAGCGGTGCCAGATCACCACCCATACTGTATACGCCATCCACAACGACCATCCTGCCTATCTTTTCATCGATCATCCCCAAAACGCGCTCAAGGTGCTCAAGGTCGTTGTGATTGAAGCGTCTGGTTTGGCCCATTGCCAGTCGGCAGCCATCCACAATGCTGGCATGATCATCTTTGTCGGTGACGACGGTCTCCCCGCGGCCGATCAGACAGGAGATCACACCTAGATTGACCTGATAACCTGTGCTGAAGACCAGGGCAGCCTCTTTTCCGACGAAGACTGCCAGACGGGTTTCCAATTCCTTGTGCAGGGCGAGCGTACCATTGAGGAACCTCGATCCTGTGCAGCTTGTGCCATAGCGTTTCACGGCGTCGAGAGCGGCCTGGCGCACGCGCGGGTCTGTCGTAAGTCCGAGATAGTTATTGGAACCAATCATGAGAATGCGGCGGCCGTCGATCACAACCTCGGTGCCCTCTGTGTCTTCAAGCGGCAGGAAGTACGGGTAAAGACCGGCAGCTTGCATCTCACGGGCGGCGGTGTATTGGCGGCACTTTTCAAAGAGATCCATAGGGGGTCCTTTCTTTTATCCCATGTCTTCTATTCGTCATAACACTAAAGAATAGCCGCCGATTTGCCGACCATGTAAATATGCTCGCGATAATCCGATGATGAGATTTCTTGTGGTTTTGATAGGAGGGACGTTTTGTCGTGATGTTTGGCTGATTGTGGGCGGACGCACGCAAGGATAAGGCGATCGAGCGTTCTTGTCAAAGGATTCATCCATAGTGGCGGTGAAGAACCTTCGTGGGATCATTACTGGAATTGCCCTGATGCAAACCAGTGTTGACAGATAGACCTCACCAGGAATCTTCACCCACCTTGAGGCTGAAAGCCAATATCCTTACAATACAGTTTATTGGAGGAGGTGTCGTCTGCATGAAAAACCGTCGTCGTGGCGTCCTTTGGGATTTAGATGGTGTGTTGGCGGATACGGGGGAGTCTCACTATCAATCGTGGGTCGAGACTTTAACGGAGAACGGCATCCCTTTCACACGTGAGCAGTTCCAGGCGACATTCGGCATGAACAACAAGGGGATTCTAACGATTCTCCTGGGACACCCTCCCGACCCAGAAATGTTGGCGAAGATCGGCCAGGCAAAGGAACACCGTTTTCGCCAGGCCATTCGGGGAAGCGTGAGGCCGCTCCCAGGCGTGTTGGTATGGCTTGAGCGTTTGGGGGAAATGGGCGTCCGCCAGGCGGTCGCCTCCTCGGCGCCGTATGAGAATGTCGAAGCATTGGTCGATGAACTGGAGATATCATCGTTCTTCGATGCCCTGGTATCGGGAAGCGGTATGCCTGGAAAACCGAACCCAGACGTTTTCCTCCATACTGCCCGGCAGATCGATGTGCTGCCCGAGCGCTGTATCGTGGTCGAGGATGCGATCGCAGGTGTGACGGCAGCCAAGCGCGCCGGGATGAAGTGCATCGCGGTAACGACCACCAACCCGGCTGAAACACTAAGCGCGGCTGATATCGTGGTTGAGGGGCTCGATAAACTCCAGCCCGATGTGATTGACACACTTCTTCCATCTTTGGAGTGATCCGTTCCACATTGGGACGCGCGTCATCAGCACTCTCATTCGCGTTGGGTTTAATGTATGTGCTGAGCGCTACACGATCACTTGACTTCGCCCTCTCACCCTGTATAATCGAGCCAACAGTCCATAGGCGCACGTGCGCCATCGAAAGATAAGCGCGGAGCCCAGTAGCCTGGGGCACCCCACACAGAGAGCCGCCGGTTGGTGCGAGGCGGCGCAGGTAACACAGGTGAATCCCCTCCGCCGGCCTTCACGAGAGGCTTGTCGCTCCCGCAGGGGCGGAAAACTCCGCCGTAAGGGAAGCCGGGTTCGCCCGTTACAGCGCATAGAGGCCGCTCCGGCGGCGAAAGCAGGTGGCACCACGAGCGCCCCCTCGTCCTGCAGATGAGGGGGCGTAACGATTTTTTAGGAGGCGTGCCATGCTGGACATACAACTCATCCGTGAGAAACCAGAAGAAGTCAAAGCTGCTTTGGCGAGACGCGGGATCGCACCCCCGATCGACCAAGTCCTAAGCCTAGACTCCCAATGGCGCGAGACGCTGACCGAGGTTGAGACGCTGAAGGCAGAGCGCAACAAGGTCTCAAAAGAGATCGGGAAGATGGCAG
This sequence comes from uncultured Anaerolineaceae bacterium, assembly GCA_964385305.1. Taxonomy (GTDB): domain Bacteria; phylum Chloroflexota; class Anaerolineae; order Anaerolineales; family E44-bin32; genus CAYLOP01. The sequence goes on from CAYLOP010000001.1 coordinate 31,244, forward strand.
ATAAGGGAGCGCGCCAGGATCGCATCGCAGCGATGCGGGAGCTTGGTGCGCGTATCGATGCGCTCGATGGTGAGGTTGCCGAGGTGGAGGCGCAGATCCACGAACTCCTGATTGAGATCCCCAATCTTCCACACCTGAGTGTCCCAGATGGTCCCGACGAGAGTGCCAATGTGGTGGTGCGCACCGTCGGCGAACTGCGCACCTTCGATTTTGATCCCAAACCCCATTGGGAATTGGGATCTGCGCTTGGGATCATGGATTTCGAACGGGGCGTTAAGGTCACGGGGTCGCGCTTCTACGTGTTAAGCGGAGCGGGTGCGCGCCTGCAGCGCGCCCTGATCGCGTGGATGCTCGATCTGCATATCAGGCAGGGCTATCAAGAGAAGTACACGCCTTTCATCGTGCGAGGAGAAACCCTGTTCGCAGCCGGACAGTTGCCGAAGTTCAAGGACAATCTCTATAAGGACCATGAGGAGGATTTGTGGATGGTGCCCACGGCTGAAGTCCCCCTGACCGGCTTGCACATGGAGGAGATCCTCGATGGTCAGACCTTGCCGCGCCACTACACCGCCTATACGCCCTGCTTCCGGCGAGAAAAGATGTCGGCGGGCCGTGATGTGCGTGGAATCAAACGCGGGCACCAGTTCGACAAGGTGGAGATGTACACCTTCTGTACGCCGGAAACTTCGCAGGACGAACTGGAGCAAATGGTGGCGCATGCTGAGGAGACCTGTCAGCAATTGGGGTTTGCCTATCGCGTGATCGAATTGTGCACTGGCGACCTTGGCTTCACCTCCAGCAAGACGTACGACATTGAAGTATGGGCGCCGGGTTGTGATGAGTGGCTGGAGATCTCGTCGCTCTCCAACTGTACAGATTTCCAGGCACGCCGCGCCAACGCGCGCTATCGCCCTGAAACGGGTGCGAAGACGCGTTTTGTACACACGTTGAATGGTTCGGGATTGGGACTACCGCGCACGCTTATTGCCGTACTCGAGAATTATCAGCAGGCGGATGGCAGCGTTGCAGTTCCTGAGGTGCTTCAGCCGTGGATGGGTGGAATCGACATGATCACACCGGAGCATCATGGCGAGTAAAATTCTGGTCTCAGTCCTTGTTGGCCTGGTGATGCTGTTGGGTTTGGCAGGCGTGCTGATTCCCGTGCTTCCAGATGTGCTCTTGATCTGGGGTGCTGCGCTGGGCTATGGATTGGTGATGGGTCTGGAGGGGCGAGGTGCATGGTTTTTCGGTGCGATCACACTTCTAGGGGTTGCTGCACTGGCGGCCGAAGTGTGGGTGAGCGGGATCAGCGCGAAGAAGAGCGGGGCATCCTTCTGGACAGTACTTACCGGATTTTCGGTGGGAGCAGCGGGTTTCTTCCTCCTGGGCCCAATAGGCGCTGTCATTGGATTGCTGCTGGGGATCTTCCTTTTCCAGCTGATCCGTCTCCGGGAGGTGAGAGAGGCAGCGCGAACTGTACTCGGAACAGGCTTGGGTTGTGGGGCGTCGTTCGTGGTGAAGTACCTATTAGCGCTTGGGATGTTCGTAACCTGGTTGCTGTGGGTGTTCCTGGGGTAGTCGATCTAAGGGTTAAAGAAGACCATCCCGACCCCCTGGCGTTCTAAACCTTGCTCAGCCCAGAATTCGACGATGCGGGATGAATCGTTTAATGCTGCGAGCAGGGGGGGAATGGCTTGGGGGTTGTCTATGTTTGATAGCGCGCGAACGGCTTCGATGCGAACGCCGGCATTGGGTGAGACCATGGCTTCGGCCAATGCACCAATGGCAGGCTGGCCGATAGCAGCCAAAGCATCGGAAGCGAGCCGTGCGACCAAGCGATCTGGGTCTTCGAGTACTTTGATCAGGCCAGGGATAGCAGATGTCATAGGCCGCTTGCGCAAGCCCAGCGCGGTGCACTGCCGTACGGCCGGATCGGGATCATGGAGCGCTTCACGCAGCGCATCCCAACCCGATGGATCGTCAACGGATGCCAGGGCTCTCACGGCCCACCAGCGATGGTCGCTATTTGGAGAATCAAGCAATGGGGTTATCATTTTGCTCGCACCCGCCCCCATCTCTGCGAGCTGCGTAACCGCACCCTCCGCCCGAGCGTCGTCCCCGGAGGTTAACGCTTCAAGTAAGGCCTCCAGATCGGTCACAAAACTATTAATCCCCGGGAGGTGGGACTGGTAGATCGTCGACGGCGACAGAGACCCACTTGTCGCCCTCATCGATGAGCATGACAGGAATATCGTCTTTGATAGGGTACTTGCGACCGCAATCCGGTTCTTGGCACACCAGCCAGGTATCCTTGACCAAAGTCAGTAGGCCTTCACGTTCGCGGACGCATGCCGGACAGCGTAATATCTCGAGCAGGTCTTCACTGATCATGATTCTCTCCTGGGCGACCCGATTCTACCATGGCGCAAGAAAAGAAATCTGTGCATGGTTTTGTCTTGTCCTCAATTGTGATCATTATAGGCGAGATTTGGGTGGGGTCCACTCACTCTGTTATGGCGTCCCTGGGTAGTTCTGTGCCCGGCCCATATTCAAAAACCGCGCGCCATGGCAGGTAGTGGGTCTTGAACGTGTCTTTGAAGAGCGTTTCACCCCCGCGCTCGACGATCCGATCGATGACGACGTCCATGCCATCCGCTTTCCACTCGACCTGTTCGATTTCCCCTTTATCTAGGTCGCGGTTCTCTTTGTAGAGCGGATCCGGCGCCTCAATTTCATCATCGATGTCCCTGCTCCATGTCACGCTCCGACCATCGGAGGTTGAGTAGAACTTCCACAGGAGTTGGTTGCTGTAGATGTAGGTCTCCAACAAGAGCCAATAGGGGCGGTCGTTGGTGAATTTGAGGTCCACCATGGGCACAAACACGGTGGCGTCCAAGCCCGTTCCAGGCGAGCCGGGACCCTGCTCGTAGTATCCGACGCGATAAGCGTGTGGATGGCGTTCGTTAATGGGATAGCCACCGAAGAACGCGGCACGGAATAACGTGGTGCTCACCTGGCACACACCGCCTCCTACGCCCTCGATGGTGCTCTTGCCGTAGATGATCAGCGCCTCTGCGTACCCGTTATCGAGGCTGATATCGCCGAGGATTTCCGCCATGGACAGGGTTTCGCCAGGCGCCACGAGTAACCCGTGGAACTCACTCGAGGCGGTTTTGATATTCTGAATTCGGCCTGTGCTGGATCCGTTGAAGTACGTTGAGACAACGCTGACCGCCTCACTGATCCCTAAGTCAGCCGCGCTGGCGTCGTCGCCCACGGTTGGCGCGACGATCTCAAAGGCCAGAGGGATAGTGTGCTCGCCTGCGATGAGACCTACGTTGATAGCCTCGACCGTGGCTGGTATATCAAGCACGCGTCCCTGGACTGCGGATTGCAACAGGTCTAATTCACGCGTGTCATCGTTGAAGATAAAACGAGCGTTTTGCGCGCTGCGTTCCAATTCAGGCATGAGCGGCTCGAGTGTGTGCATGAGCGTTTGAGGATCCAACGCCACATCGTAGCTGGCACTGCCAGTGTCATTAGCTAGTGTGAAGCGCAGCATCGGTGCAAGCTCAGAGGGTTCGATGACCCATGATTCAGCATCGTCGACGGTAAGCGTAAGCGGCGCGCTCAAAATGCCGCGGGCGAGATCCGCCTGGGCGGAGGCATCCAACACGAGCGGTGGGCTCTCTGTGATGTCCAACCGGATTTCTGCGTCATAAAATTTCCGGACGGGCTCCTCGAGCATTTCCAGGACGGATTGGATGTTAAGTTCACGGCCAATCTGGCCGGATTGTACGATGATTTCTGTGCCGTCCACGACCAGGGCCGCCTCCTGCGTCGGTTGATCGATCCCTTCTGCGAGTCCTTGCAGGTACGAGCCACCCACTTCATGATCGAAAATGATGATCGGCGCGATTGTGTGTCCGAGGTACCAGGCATCGATCTGCCCCTGAAGTGCGCGCACAAGACCACCTTGACGGCCAACGGCAAGGGCGTGAGCGGCCATTGTCTGTGTGTCGATCCGGACACCTAACTCAGCGGGTTGAGCTATCCATACACGATCTCCATCCCTCAGGACGATCAAGCCGGTTTGCGGGTACGTGTGGGATAGGAGGAGGGCTGACTCAATTTGCTCGGCAGACATTCCAGAAAGCTCGACTCCTGCGGCATGAACCCCCGGTAGTGCACGGCCCGCATAGACAATTCGCTCGCCGAGCAGGAATATTCCCAATGCAAGCAGGAAAGCCGCACCAGCCACAAAAAGGGCTATGGTGACGCGTGTGGCTATTGCCAAGGTTTTCGATGTCTGTTTGGATAGTGTCCGACTTGTGTCCATTATGATTACTTAAGGGTGTGGATTATACCATCTATGCAGACGTTTCAACCGACCTTCTTGTTCCCGTATATTAAAACGCCCTTACCCAAGAATACTTCTCCTCCAGTTATCCAGGACGGTTGCAATATCCGATCCGTCGGGACGGCGATTTTTTAGCAAAGGTTCAGATCTCGAGATCAGGGTGCAGCCGGTCAAGGATGCCCGAGACGAATTTTCCCCCGCTGTGCTCACGCAAGAGTGTGTGTAAATCCTCCAGGGCGGATTCCACATCGGCACGAGCGTTATTGTGCAGTGCTTCCACGGTGATCAGCGCGGACTTCGTGTCCGCTCTTGATGCGCTCTCCGCGCTCTGACGCCAGCACCAACGGCGTGCAATCACGGTCTCCACCCGATCCGAGAATATGACTTCACCTGGGTCGGGATGAACGCTTTCGGTTTGGTGGAGAGGTGTGAAGTGCTCCGTGCCACCGGAAAACTGGACGCTGACAGGGAGCTCTAGGGCGCGTGTGTCAAACACGGCTACCGGTAAGGTGTAGCGAATACTGACGAGGTTGGCGATGTCAACAAGCGTATTGATGGATGGTATATCGCCGTACTTCATCAGGCGTCGCAGGAGCGCTTCGATCGCGCTGCGATATTGCGTGGGTTTTACGCCGAAGCTGCGAAATGCACTGCGCCAAGCCTGCACTGAAGAGAGTTCGGGCATCGGGGCGTCGCCAATTTGGTGGCGCGTGTCGCGTTGTTGAGCCTGATAGGCGGTGAGCAGCGTTGGCGGGGTGGGACCATTGTCCAGCTCCTGGCCGAAGATCACGCCAGCAACGAGTTGAGGGAAAGCGGTCAGAATATCAAGGTGGTAGTGAAAGGCGATCATCCAAAGCGCCTCCAGTATCTCCAAGTAGGCATCGAGAAATTAATGATTAGGGTTCCAGCCAAACCTGAACGCTGGAATAGTGGATCAATCCCGGAATGTCCGTGCCGGGTTCGGAGACGGCAATTCGACCCCATTGGGGGACGGAGATCTCGTAGGGAACCTCCACATCGAAGGTTCCTAGCTGTCCGATACCTGGGGCATCCAGCCGGACCTGGGCTGTGCCCACCTCATCCCCGTGCCAATCGACCACGCGGACCGTGAGCGGCACATCGGCATCTACCCATCCCGCACCTCGTACTAAAACGCGGCCTCCGCTTACCTCGGCTTCTTCTTGTGGGTAATAAATGTTCAGCTTTTCGGGACCGAGGAAGGCAGGATAAACCAGGGAACTTCCGTTCGAGATCAAGACCAGGTTAACAGTAGCTAGTTGGCTCAATTGGTGGTCGCGAGCACCGTAGGTGCTCACTTCAAGCCGGGCGGTTTCGGCGACATGATCAATGATGAAGGGCACTTTAGAGTAGAAGCGCCCCGCATTTCCTGGAAGCACGAGAAGGTAGCCGACACCCTCCGAGAGGACTTTTCCACCCTCGCCGATCAATCTGAGGTGCACTCGGTCCTTATAAGCCGGGCCGCCAAATCCCGCAACCTGGAAAGGGCTTGTGACTTGTGAACCGGGTCCGGGCTGATAGATGCTGATAGCAGCATCAGGAACCCCCACTGCTGGAGCAGGCGGTGTGGGTGTGGGTTCCGGGTTGTAGGATTCGATCACGATGGCGGGTGTAGCTTCAGTGAGAGGATGCGGTGTGACGGAACTCAGCGGATCGGGGGTTTGTGAGGCGGTTGGAAGTGGCGCGTCCGTCGCCCGCGGAAGATCAGGCGGCACAGTCTTCGTTACGGCAGGCGTACAAGCCACGGCACAAGCTCCCATGCAGGCAAGAAGCAGGAGCGCTCGCTTCCAGTGGGTCTTCATGTCTTGTCCCCACAACGCATCGAAAGTTCATCGCCAAGGATGCGATCGACGGCTTGTTTGAGCACATATAGGTCTCTATGGACGACATGAGTAAAGACGCTCTTAAGGCTATTGACCGGGACAGGGAGAAGTCCGGCTTTTTTCAGTACGTTGGTGCCGGATTTCATCGTCGCACACACATTCCCTGTGTCGAAATGATCGATCGTATCATGTGAGTGAAGCCCAGACCTCGAGTTCGGCTGCTACTCTACGAATGACATCATCGGTAAATTCCGTTGTGGTGGCATGTCCTCCCATATCGGGCGTGGAAATCACGCTGTAGATAGCCTCAAAGGTGGATTCATAGATGGCGCGCGAGGCAAGCTTGGCATTCGGGTGGTCGATGTAAGTCAACAATGCTGCGCCAGCAAGAATCATCGCCATGGGATTGGCGATGTTTTTACCACGCAGCGTTGGTGCTGTGCCATGGGGCGCTTCCGCCATGACAACATCGACCTTGGTGGAGGTTTTATCGAATGCAAGAACCAACGATTCTGCCCCAGCAATCGAGCCATACATTACGAGCACGAGATCGGAAAGACAGTCCCCATCGCGATTGAGTGTCGGGATCACCAGCGCTTCACCTGCATGACGCATGAGCAAGGCATAGGTTGCATCAATCAACTGCGGGTCATACCGGACGGAGGGATGGCGCGCGGCCGCAGCATTCAATTCCTCCATAAACATGCCCTCATACACAGGGCTGACCGTGAATTTCGAGCCGCCGAAAACCTTGGCGCCGGTTTTCTCTGCATGCTGGAAAGAAAACTCAGCCACTGCCCTGCACATTGAGCGCGAGATTCGCTCGATGCGTTGGGCGATCTCGTCGCCCTGCGCGTCAAAATGGCGGCTCTCCTCCGCACCGTACGCGCCGCCAACCGCCATGCGAACGACCGAGATCGGGGCGTGGATTCCGCCTACAGGGCGGACATTCTGAAGACGTCGACCCGTTCGCAGGATCACTTTGCCGTCGATGGCTTCTCGCAGAATGGCGTTTGGGCTTCCAACGTCGTTGGGTTCAGAAGGAGAAATGGTAGCAGCTTTAAAACCCAAACCAGTCCGACACATTGCATGAGCAGCTTGAAGGACAATTTCGTTGCTCGTAGCGCGGCGGGTTTGGATGCTCAGGTCAAAATGCTCCATGGCTAAAGGAACCCAGCAAATTTCAGGGTCGAGAACCCGCAAAGCCTCTTCAAGCAATTCTTGACCCGTTTCGTCACCATCCAAGATGACGACGGTTATGCTTTCGGTGTCAGACATCGTTCGTCAACTCCGAGATCGCTTTTTCCAAGGCCTGCAGGTCGATCGGTTTTCGGAGACAGGCATTTCCCCCGGCCGTATAGACATGCTGTTCAAGGTCATCTTCATGGCTGGCGCTAAGGACAATCACAGGCAAGTCTTTGCCCTCTGGCATCGATCGTAGGCGGGCTAGCATTTCATAGCCGTCCATACCTGGCATCATGAGATCGAGAAGGACAATGTCCGGTCGTTCGCTGGTGACCATCTCAAGTCCTTGCATGGCATGGTATGCGATAAATGGTGTATGTCCGCGCAGAGACATTGTCATCGCAAGCAATTCGGCGGTCACCTTTTCATCGTCAACGATTAAAATACGAGCCATGGCATCGCCTCAATCAATAGCCGCTTGCGTTGGATCGCCGACCCTCCAAGCGTGGCGCCGAGGTGCGTTGGGAACATACCCGGGTGCCCTGAATCAAGAAGGTAAGTCCACAGGTCGCACGGATCCCCTTCTGGCTGCCACATATCTCCTTGAGGGGAAAATCGATGTCTTACCCCACGCACATGCAAATCTAAAGTCCTCTATCGAGGGGGTCTCAAGGCAGCCAATGTAAGAAGCTGCAATTTGACCTCCGGGATTAACCGTGACCTTATTCTAGCATTGCGTCTGGCTGTTTGTTCCCCTATCCAACATTCAGGTAATTCTTATAGTGCATAGATATCGCCGAATTTTTCCCGCAAGTAGCGCATGTACGGTTCCGCCGTCAGGCTGCTACCGGTGACGCGTTGTAAGAGCTCCATCGGGTCGAATTTGGCGCCGTGCTGGTGTATGTTTTTACGCAACCAACCTAGCAGCGCGTCGAATTCAGCGCATTCAATTCGGCGTTCGATGTCCGGGATATCCTCTTCGATCTTGACCCATAGTTGGGATGCGATCAAGTTACCGATGGCGTAGGTGGGGAAATATCCAAGCAGGCCGCTGGACCAATGGACATCCTGTAAAACACCCTGTGCGTCATCGGGTGGTGTGATCCCCAGGGATTCTTCCATCTTGCTGTTCCAAGCATCAGGCAGGTCGTGGATAGCCAATTTCTTTTCCATGAGCGCCAGTTCGATCTCGAAGCGCAGCATGATGTGAAGATTGTAGGTCGCCTCGTCGGCTTCAACACGTATCAGCGAACGCTCCACCTTATTGATAGCACGGTAGAAGGCATCAAGGTCGACATTCCCCAATTGGCTGGGGAAGGTCTCCTGTAAGCGCGGATAAAACCCAACCCAGAATGCCTTGCTGCGCCCAACCAGGTTTTCCCACATGCGAGATTGGGATTCATGCATGGCCAGCGAAGCACCCTCCGCGAGCGGTGTGCGGCTGAATTCAGGATTTATGCCCTGTTCATACATGGCGTGACCAGCTTCGTGCATCGTGCTGAAGATACCGGTATTGAAGAAGTTGGTGTCGAAGCGGGTCGTAATCCGCACATCTCCGCATCCAAATTTCGTGGTGAAAGGATGGACCGCTTTATCTTGCCTGCCGCGATTGAAGTCATAACCAAATGCTCTTACAACCTCGATGCCAAAATCCCATTGCTTGCGTTCGTCGAAGTGCTGATGGAGAACTGCATCGTCTACAGCCTTGCCGCGCTCAGCGATTTCGCGCACCAACTCGATTTGTTGTGGCCGCAAGACCTCGAAGACGGCCTTCACATCGGCGGTCTTCATCCCGGGCTCGAAGTCGTCGAGCAGCGGGTCGTAGGGGTGATCAAAGGGTGTGAAGAATTCGGCATACTGGTTCCGAAGCTCAAAGACCTTCTCCAAGTGTGGCTCGAAATGTGCGAAGTCCGAATCCTCACGCGCCTTCTCCCATGCCTGGTGAGCAAGCGCGGTGACCCGTGCATACTCGCCCACCCAAGTCGAAGGCACCTTTCGTTGTTTATCGAAATCGTGCTTCGTTTTACGCAAGAATCGCGCGTCGTCGGAATCCGAATCGAGATCGGCCACGCTTTTAGCAGCTTCTTCCAAGGCATTGTCCAGATTGTCGCCGGTAAATTTCTCATGAGCGAGACGGCTGAGGGTGGAAAGCTGCATCGCTCGTTCAGCAGCACCTCCCTTGGGCATATACGTTTGCTGATCCCATCCCAGGACCGACGCGGCGGCTCCGAGATCAGATATCTCACCAAGAATTTCGCGGAGCCTCTCGAGCTTATCAGTCATTTGAACTCCTTCTGATTTGTTGGTATCGCATAAATCGTCTGCAAATCGTGTAAGGCGGGTGTTTCCCCTTATAGGTCCATGGACGAATTTGGGAAGCCCACCAATTGTACACCGTTCGCGGCGCTTCGAGGCTTGGTAACTTCGGCATCAACGACTCGATCTATGTTGGCTTAAACATTCATATGGTGATCGATTAGGGCGCGTTGATCCGGCTGACTTTCTCCTGGATTGTGTAGTCGAGCTCAGATGGGTGGCTGCCGATCAGGACAAACCTCTTCTGCTATACGTCTGTTCGATCTCATGCAAATGAGATAAACAGGCATCGTCCACTGGATTCGGAGAATATGCCATGTCGAACCAGGCCTCTAAGATCTCCTTAGCCTGCGCCTCCGAAGTGTGCCGTAAGGAGAGAAACAGCACATTGGCATCGTTCCATAAGCGTGTGCCACGAGCCGTCTCGGCGTCATCACAGAGCGCGGCGCGCACACCGGGGATTTTATTCAGGCGATGCTCACACCCGTGCCTGTCTAGCAGAAGAGAATCCCCTCTTTCGTTTCAGCTTGCGCCACAGCTTCGCCCACACCCCGGTGATTTTCGACCACGGTTCTTCGGTTTTGGTGAGCGGACCATAGCGTGTAATTTGATGCCCGCCTTCATGCAGCCTTTCAAGAACAGCTTGCGTTAGTGTGGTGCGCTCATCCGAGCCGACAGCGATCTTCATCCACCTTCTCCTCTCTTATACGCCCATATTATTTAGTGTCTATCAGTTATGATGAACAGTACGTGGGGGTATCGTCGGGTTATCGTTGGGCGTCACTCAGACCTGAGTGTAATAATGCGATTGTCACTCTGACAGGCGGTTCCGTAAGGCGGCCTGTTTATGGGATAATAAGAGCCTCGACAGGAGGAAAATACGTGGAATTCAACAAGGTCTGCGTGCTGGGCTTAGGCTATATCGGTCTGCCCACAGCAAGCACCTTCGCCACCCATGGGATTCATGTTGTTGGTGTTGATGTCAACCAACGGGTCGTCGATGTCTTGCGCAATGGCGATATCCACATCCACGAACCAGGGCTGAGCACGCTTGTCAAGGGAGCTTTCTATTCGGGGTGTTTGCTGGTCAGCGAGAAGCCTGAGGAGGCGGATGCTTTCATCATCGCTGTACCCACACCGCTTGAGGACGGGGACCTGAAACGAGCAGACATGCGTTACGTGATCGCCGCGGCCGAATCGATCGTACCCCTTCTCAAACCAGGCAACTTGGTTGTGCTCGAATCGACCTCGCCTCCCCGGACTACCGTCGATGTTGTGGCGCCCATCTTGGAACGTTCCGGGATGAAAGCGGGGTCAGATTTCTATTTGGCCTACTCCCCGGAACGCGTCTTGCCCGGCAAGATCTTGCATGAGCTTATCGAGAACGCGCGTGTGATCGGGGGTGTGGATCAGACCTCAGCTGAGGTTGGACGGGATCTGTACACCACGTTTGTGCGTGGCGAGATACGCCTTACGGATGCCACTACGGCTGAAATGGTCAAGTTGATGGAGAATACGTATCGGGATGTGAACATCGCTGTGGCGAATGAATTCGCACGGCTGGCGGATCATTTCGGCATTGATGTGTGGGAGGCGATCGAAATTTCAAACCTCCACCCCCGCGTGAATATCTTGCAGCCAGGACCCGGGGTCGGAGGGCATTGCATCAGCATCGATCCGTGGTTTTTGGTGGAAGCTGCGCCGGATCTCACCCCGCTCATTCGGCAGGCAAGGTTTGTCAACGATAGCCAGCCGGCTTACGTTGTCCAGCTTGTGGAACGTGTGCTGGAAGGGCTGGAGGGCAAGACCATTGCGGTGTTGGGCTTGACGTATAAGCCTGATGTCGATGATCTGCGCGAGAGCCCAGCCGTTGAAGTGACGCGTATCCTAGCGGAACGCGGTGCGCGTGTGCAGACCTATGAGCCCTTTGCACCGCATGAAAGCGCACCAGGCGCGCATGCCATGTCCACCCTCGATGAGACGTTGGGCGATGCGGATGCAGTGATCCTTCTCGTTGATCATCGGGCGTTCCGCGCGTTGGATCCGCAGTTTGTTGCGGCGGCAATGCCAGGCCGAGTCGCGATCGATACACGGGGGGTATGGAATCGGAAAGCCTGGGTGGATGCCGGCTTTCAAATGTATGTGCTTGGCGTAGGAGGCGCGTATGCGTAAGCGCCCACTGCGGGTGCTGTCTATTTTTGGCACACGCCCTGAGGCAGTGAAGATGGCGCCAGTGGTCCGGCAATTGGAGGCCACGCCCGAGATCCAATCGCTGGTCTGCGTCACTGCCCAACACCGCCAGATGCTCGATCAGGTCTTAAACCTGTTTGATATTCAACCGGACTACGACCTCGATTTAATGCAACCCAATCAAGCTTTGCCGGAGCTCACGGGGGCGGTCTTTGAGGGCTTAGCCCCGGTTTTGCGAGAGGTGGCGCCGGATTGGATTTTTGTGCAAGGGGATACCACCACTGTGATGGCAGCTTGCCTGCTGGGTTATTATCACCGTGTGCGCATAGGACATGTTGAGGCGGGATTGCGAACCGGCGACAAGTGGCAACCATTCCCGGAGGAGATCAACCGAAGGGTCGCAGGCGTAGTAGCGGACCTCCATTTTGCACCCACGAGTCGAGCTCGCGAGAACTTGCTGCGCGAAGGCGTGGCCGACAGTGCTGTCGTTGTGACGGGTAACCCGGTGATCGATGCCCTACAAGCGATCGTCGCCCAACCCTACGACATGCACGAGGGCGTGTTGGCCAAGTTGCCAGCGGATCGAAGGATCATTTTGGTGACCGCCCACAGGCGGGAAAACTTCGGAGAACCTCTCGAGAGGATTTTCACGGCACTGGAGATTCTTGCGAAGAAGTACGCGGATGATGTGCATATTGTGTATCCGGTTCACCTCAATCCCCATGTGCATGACCCCGCACATCGCCGTCTCGGACATATCCCCAACATCACACTCATTGAGCCGTTAGGCTACTTACCGATGGTGCACTTGATGGATCGTGCAACGCTGCTGCTGACCGATTCGGGCGGACTGCAGGAGGAGGGACCGGCGTTGGGCAAACCTGTTCTCGTGATGCGTGAGGTGACGGAACGACCCGAGGCGATTGAAGCGGGGACAGCGCGTTTGGTGGGAACCGATGTCGATCGCATTGTGTCCGAGACGACGCGTTTGCTAGATGATCCCGACGCGTATGCCGCTATGGCGCGAGCCGTAAACCCCTTCGGCGATGGCCATGCTGCGGAACGGATCGTGGCGGCATTGCTCGACTTTCAAGCGTAGGTTCTGGATAGGAGCAAGCATCCCTATGGCGCGCAGAGATCTCTTCACAGCTTTGGTATATGCTCGTGAAAACCCGTTGATCGGAAGCCTTGCGTACTATGCCCTGAAGCTTCTCGGAATCGAAATTCCACAGTCGGTACAAATCGGGGAAGATTTTTTGTTGATCCATGGCGGATTCGGTGTCGTGATCCACCCGGATTCGATCATCGGGAATCGTGTAAAGATCTATCCTGGCGTCACGTTGGGTCGGGCGGATATCCACCGTCCGACGGATCAATCGGATTTTAAACGCATTCTGGTGGAAGATGATGTCATCCTCGCACCCGGTGCCAAAGTATTGGGGAAACAGGGCATCTTACGGATTGGGCGGGGGACGGTAATCGGCGCGAATGCCGTACTGCTCCAGTCTACGGGAGAGGGTGAGATGTGGGCGGGTGTGCCCGCAAAACTTGTGGGCATGCGGGAAGAGGCAGACTAAGTATGGCTGGACCCTCCCTTCGCCTTTGTATTCTTCCGCGCCCTTCCGGCGTCGGAGGTATGGTCTCTTTCCGGCGCAGGCTTGGTCGTGGCTTGACCGCAAGAGGTATCGAGGTCTGTGATGAATTGGATACGGATTCCACCGATGCGATCCTGGTGATTGGGGGGACGCGGCGGTTGGCTGACCTCTACCGGGCGCGCCGCCGAGGCGTACCGATCGTGCAGCGCCTGGATGGTATGAATTGGTTGCACCGCAAACTGCGTACAGGCCTCCGACATTTTCTACGGGCAGAATGGGGCAACTGGCTGCTCTCAACTATCCGATCAAATTTGGCGGATCGTGTCGTGTATCAAAGCGAGTTTGCACGCCGTTGGTGGGAGCGGGTGTATGGTCAAACAAAGGTGCCCACCGATGTCATCTTAAACGGGATCGATTTAGATCGTTACAACCCCAACGGGCCAGGCGCTCCTCCTGAAGAATACTACCGTCTCTTGATGGTGGAGGGTGCGCTGGGAGGTGGGTACGAACTGGGGCTGGAGCACGGCGTGAGATTGGCGGAGATACTCGCGCAGGAGGTCACACGGCCAGTGGCGTTGATGGTTGTTGGGCGGGTGAGCCCCGCTTTACAAAACAAGGTCGAGGCGGGGACCAGCGTTCGCCTGCACTGGGCGGGTCTCGTGCCTCAAGAGCGGATCCCGGAGATCGATCGCTCTGCGCACCTTCTTTTTTCTGCCGACCTCAATCCCGCTTGCCCCAATACCGTGATCGAAGCGATGGCATGCGGCCTTCCAGTGGTCGCTTTCGACACTGGCGCTTTGCCGGAGTTGGTGACCCAGGATGCGGGTCGATTGGCTCCTTATGGAGGCAATCCCTGGAAGCTGGACCCCCCAAATGTCGCCGGGCTTGCGGATGCAGCGCGCAACGTTTTGGGGAATCAAGCGCGTTACCGGGAAGGTGCGAGATTCAGGGCTGAAGCGGATCTAGGCCTGGATCGCATGGTGGATGCGTATTTGACGGCATTAGGATGGGCATGATCTTCACCGGGCGGGTATACAGCCGTTGACGAAACCACTCCCGCTGCTGTGAGGGTGGAGGTTCGGTTGGTGATTCCACAAGGGCAAGGTAGCCGTTTTCAAGGGCGCGTTGGGCTGCAACAGCGTGTCTTGCCGACCTATCGTGTCCCCTTTTTCGATCGGTTAGCAGAGGCCTGCGAGGGCGGGTTGAGTGTCTTTGCGGGCATCCCACGCCCTGACGAAGCCATCCTCACAACAGATCAACTTGGGCATGCACACTTTGTGGGGGCGCGGAATGTGCATATCTTGCGCGGCTCATTTTATCTCTGTGCACAGCTTGGCATCGAGGAATGGCTCTACCAGTGGGATCCAGGGATTTTGATCCTGGAGGCCAACCCTCGCTATGTGGGCAGTGGGCGCGCGATTCGTTGGATGCATACACGCGGTCGCCCTGTGATCGGGTGGGGGCTAGGAGCGCCACCGATACTCGGATTTGGGACTGCGCTTCGCAGAAATGCGCGCCGAACCTTCCTAAGTCGTTTCGATGCCATCCTTGCGTACAGTACGGTGGGTGCACAGCAATATAAGGAAGCGGGTTTTGCTAAGGAACGTATTTTCGTTGCACCCAATGCCGTCTCGTCTCGCCCTGGGCCGCTTCCTGAGCGACCTCTTCGCTCGGAAGGACCGGCGAAGGTGCTTTTTGTAGGTCGCTTGCAGGCTCGGAAACGGGTTGACTTGCTATTGAAGGCGTGTGCGGAACTCGACATACAGCCGGAGCTGTACATCGTTGGGAACGGACCAGCACGGTCCGATCTCGAGCATATGGCGAAACGCGTATTCCCACAGGCTCAATTCTTAGGCGCGAAACAGGGCGCCGAATTAGAATCGCTATTCGATCAGGTTGATCTGTTTGTGCTTCCTGGCACAGGGGGATTGGCTGTGCAGCAGGCGATGGCACACGGGCTGCCCGTGATTGTGGCGGAGGGCGATGGCACGCAGCGTGATTTAGTCTCGGGAGGCAACGGCTGGCTCGTGCCACCAGGTGATGGACAGGCCTTGACGGCGACCTTACGGGAAGCGCTCTCTGATCCTGTCGCCTTGAGAGAACGGGGCCAAAGATCGCATCGCTTAGCACAGGAGCGATTCAATATCGACGCCATGGTGGAAGCTTTTATCGCAGCGTTGAGATTCGTGTATAAGGATCGTTAAGATGCGTTTGTTATTCGTCGCGGACGGTCGCAGCCCTATTGCCCGTAATTGGATATCATACTTCGCCCAATCTGGTCATGAGGTGCATCTGCTATCGACCTTCCCATGCCAAGTCGATTTTACGCTGGCCTCCGTCGGTACAGCCTTCGTCGCTTTCAGCGGGGCAGCGGGGAAAACACGGACCGCAGATGCCCATCCGGTAGGCGGCGCATCGGGAATCGCCCTCCGTGCGTTCCTGCGTCATTGGTTGGGACCGTTGACGATCCCGCGTGCAGCAAAGCGTGTCCGTGGAGCGATCGACGAGATCAGCCCGGATTTGGTGCATGCGATGCGCATACCCTTCGAGGGTATGCTGGCCGCTACAGCAGATCCGCCTGCACCTCTCCTGATCTCTGTTTGGGGCAATGATTTCACACTCCACGCGAACGCATCACCTGGCATGATGTGGCTCACGAGGCGTGCAGTGAGCCGCGCGGATGCACTGCATACGGACTGTCGCCGCGATATTCGCATAGCACATCGATGGGGCTTCGCTGAGGGGAAACCCGAGGTCGTGCTGCCCGGCGGGGGTGGTGTCCGTACGGATTTGTTTTTCCCTGGAGAACCAGGCTTGGATGCCATTCGGGGTGAAATGGCGGGCGTGTTGCGAGATATTCCTGAAGAAGCGCCAGTGGTCATCAACCCGCGTGGCTTCCGTGCATACGTGCGGAATGATACCTTCTTCCAGGCGATCCCCAGGATCTTGGAGGCGTATCCGGAGACGGTTTTCCTGTGTCCGTCGATGGCGGGTGAAAGGCAGGCGCTCTCTTGGATCGAGCGTTTGGGTATTCGGACAAACGTACGCTTGCTCCCGCGACTCACACCGCCCGAGATGGCGGCGGCATACCGTCGATCGCAGGTCGCCGTATCGCCGAGCGAGCACGATGGAACGCCGAACACCCTGCTGGAAGCCATGGCCTGCGGTTGTTTCCCCGTGGTTGGAGATTTGGAGTCGATCCGCGAGTGGATCGAAAACACGGTAAACGGGCTGCTGGTTGACCCTGCCGACCCTGCCGAGCTTGCAAGCGCTGTGGTTCAGAGCTTATCCAATCCTGAGATGCGCGCTCAAGGCAGAGCGTACAACCAGCGGTTTATCCGGGAGCGAGCCACACGCGAGCTTGTTATGAAGCAAGCAGAGGATTATTACCGGCAGCTTGTTGGATGAGGGGAATTCGCTGTGCTTGCAAGGGCTCAATTCGGAGCGTGAAACACATCGTTTTAGGTGCGATGCGGCGGATACCTCAGCGCCTTCCCTAATGCTATAATCCTCACATCGAAGAGGCGGTTATCGGTTCTTATCAGATGGGATGAACCAACTCATCTCGAATAAAGTTGATCCTTGGATGCGTATGAAGCAAATTGTGCAAGATGCCCGCTCAGGCGAAACGGTTGTGCTCGACGTGCCAGTCCCCAAGCCGGGTCCAGGAATGGCTTTGGTACGGACGGGGGCTTCCCTGATCTCCGTAGGCACAGAGCGAACCCTGGTCGAATTTGCTGCAAAGAGCCTGGCGGGGAAGGCCCGCTCGCGACCCGATCTGGTTAAACAAGTCCTCGAAAAGGCACGTCGCGAGGGTCTACTGACGACAGCTGGAGCGGTGTTTAACCGACTCGATCAACCGATGCCCTTGGGCTATTCCTCTGCAGGTGAGGTTATAGCGGTTGGAGAAGGATTGCAGGGGTATCGGGTTGGTGACCGGGTCGCCTGTGCAGGCGGTGGCTATGCCGTCCATGCGGAGTACGCTGTCGTACCTCAGAATCTGCTTGCACACCTGCCAGAACAGGTAGATTTCGAATCGGGGGCGTTCGCCACGCTGGGAGCTGTTGCGCTGCATGGTTTTCGCCTTGCGGAAACGCAGGTTGGTGATCGAATTGCGGTAGTCGGGCTTGGATTGCTGGGATTATTGGCTGCAGGAATCGCACGCGCGGCCGGATGTGATGTGTTCGGGGTCGATCTAGACGCCGCACGGGTGGCGTTAGCGCGCCAGATGGGAATCGAGGCTGAGTTGAGAGAGGGCGCCGAGGAAGTGGGGAACTCCCTGAGCCAAGGCGCCGGATTTGATGCAGTCCTCATATGTGCAGATACGAGCTCAAACGATCCGGTTGAACTCGCCGGCGAGCTGGCGCGCGATCGAGGGAGAGTGGTTGCGGTCGGCGCAGTGGGCATGAATGTGCCGCGCAGAGTCTATTATCAAAAGGAACTCAACCTTATCATCTCGCGGTCTTATGGGCCTGGCCGGTATGATCCTGTCTATGAGGAGGGGGGGCAGGATTACCCAATCGGCTACGTTCGCTGGACAGAAGGTCGCAATCTAGCCGCTTTCGTAGAATTGTTGGCAAGCGGCGAAGTGGATGTCGCACCCCTCATCAGCCATCGCTTCCCTATTGAACAGGGAACGGAAGCCTATGCCTTGATAACCGGTGGTTCGAGTGAACCATTTCTGGGGGTGCTACTTACCTACCCAGAGGTTGATTCGGCGTGGGAGCGTCTCCCTCGCATCACCCAATTGGAGACAAAAGCCTTAGCAGCAACATCGATGGTACGCCTTGGAGCCTTTGGTGCGGGGAATTTCGCGACGGCTGTGATGTTCCCAGCGTTGAAGGGATTGGATGGGCTCGAACTTGTCGGCTTGGCCACAGCTTCCGGTCTGAAAAGCACACACGTGGGTAGCAGGTACGGATTTGAATACGCCACCACAGATGAAGTACAAATCCTCTCGGATGAGCGTATCAATACGGTCGCTATTTTGACCCGGCATCATCTGCACGCAGGACAGGTCATCGCCGCGCTGGAGGCGGGAAAGCACGTATTTTGTGAGAAACCGCTGGCCATTCACCGCGAAGAGCTACAGACGATAGCCGCGACGCTCGAGGCGAGTGGGCGGATGCTCATGGTCGGCTTCAACCGTCGTTTCGCGCCGCTGGCTGTGCGCATGAAAGCTTTCCTTGAGAAAGTGCACGAGCCGTTGATGCTGCACTACCGCATAAACGCGGGTTATTTGCCAGCGGAGCATTGGCTGCACGACCCCGATCAAGGCGGCGGCCGTATCATTGGTGAGGCCTGTCATTTCATCGACTTTCTCACGTTCCTGATTGGTGAACCACCCAGCCGTGTGCAGGCAAGGGGATTGCCAGATCAGGGTAGATATTATGAAGATAATGTCATCATGACATTTGAATTCCCCAGTGGTTCGCTCGGCACCGTAGCTTACCTGGCCGGTGGGGATCGAGCATTTCCAAAGGAGCGGGTAGAAGCGATCGGCGGCGGTCATGTGGCGGTCTTGGACGATTTTCGAAGCCTAGAGACCTATCATGCTGGCAGCCGAAAGGTTCAACGTTCACGGCTGCGGCAGGATAAGGGGCATCGTGCTGAGTGGGAGGCTTTCGTCGCCGCGCTGACCCGAGGTGAAGTGCCGCCCATATCATACGACCACCTGTTTGCTGTAACACAAGCCTCGTTCCTTGCGGTTGAGTCCTTGCGCTCAGGCGAGGGAATCACTTTGGATCCCCCAATTGCGTGATGGGCCCGCGAATGCCGGCGCTGCGCGCCATACGTGAAATCGGTGTTGGTCCCCTAAGTCTTAATGCACGCTACCACATCCTGCTCCGCAGCGGCTGGCCGCGCCGGAGCACGCCAGCCTTAGAGTGGGAGGCGAAGCCGCTTGAACGCTGGCTACGCCCAGGAATCCCTCCAACAGGCCAGGATTATGCCGTGTATCGGCAGAAGAACGCCCCTGTATTCTTCCTCCCCAAAGAGCATGAATTTACCCAGGCCCTGAAGCATATCCATCACGGTAGCGTCAAGGATGCATTTGTAGAGGCAGAAGCACTGCTTGAAGGTAAATTCAATCTCTTCGGCATCGCTGAAGTCGATGTGGGGTTCCCGCCTGATTGGGGTGCCTTTGCGCCGCTGGCTGGGGGTGAGACCAGCGGGCGCGTGGATCTAAACCATCATTGGTCGGTCTACGATGCGGCGTCCTTTCCTGCCGACGTCAAACTGCTATGGGAGTTGAGCCGGTTTGGGTGGGTTTATCCTCTGATTCGCGCCTATGCGTTGTCGGGCGAGGTCCGCTATGTGGATGGTTTCTACACACTCGTCGATTCCTGGCGCAAAGCGAACCGCCCCAATGCTGGCCCACACTGGCTATCCGCGCAGGAAGTGGCGCTGCGGCTGATGGCGCTCGTCACCGCAACCTACGCCTTTCAGCGGAATTTGGTGGAAGACGGGGAGCGATTGTCTCAACTTGTGCAGATGATTGCTGTACATGCCGCCCGAATCCCACCCACGATGTTGTATGCTCGCGCGCAGGGCAACAATCATCTGCTCACCGAGGCACTCGCACTCTATACGGTAGGTGTGCTTTTCCCTGAACTTCGACCGGCGGATCGCTGGCAGGAACTAGGTCGACGTTGGCTATTGCGGGCGTTGGACCAACAGATCTTTCCAGATGGTGGATATGTGCAGCATTCCACGAATTATCATCGTCTCGCGCTCCAGGCAGGATTATGGGCGGCACGCCTTGCCGAGGTACACGGTGCCCCTCTCCCGCCTCCAAGTTTAGAAGCCCTCCGCCGGCTAACCCATTGCCTGAGCGCTCTTGTTGATTCGGAGCGTGGCTGTGCCCCCAATTTTGGTCCCAATGACGGAGCGCTCATCCTGCCGTGGAGCACATGTAGCTTCGATGATTTTCGCCCTGTCGTGCAGGCTGGCATGCGAGCGTTCGTGGGGCAACCGATCTACGATGCGGGGCTATGGGATGAGGAAAGCGTATGGTTGGGTCTCCTTCAGGTAGCAAGCCAGACCCACGAAGACCCCTCTCCGATTTCACTTAATCTGCAAGGACGGACCACCGTATCCTTAGAGACGTTTCCCTACGCAGGCCTGCATATCCTGGGCTGCGGACGATCTCACGGCGTTCTGCGCTGTGCCCGATTTCAAACCCGGCCGGGACATTCAGATCAACTCCATTTTGATTTATGGCGGGATGGCCAAGCCGTGGCACGCGATCCGGGAACCTATCTCTACAGCGGCGAACCGCCGTGGGATAATGGTCTGGTAGGCACTGCCGTACATAACACGATCCTCGTGGACGGTATCGATCCCATGATCAAAGCAGGTCGGTTCCTGTGGCTTCGGTGGGCGCAGGGGCGGGTTTTGGGACGCTGGCGGACGGCAAGCGAAAAGCTCGAGATCCTTGCTGCGGAACATCACGGTTACAGCCGGCTCGGCGTCATCAATCGCAGGACCCTTGTGCGTGCCGGTGAGAATCTCTGGTTGGTTGTTGATGATGTACTTGGCGAGGGTGTCCACACTGCGAGCCTTGGATGGACACTTCCGGTTGGTGACTGGCAATGGGAGGGCGATTGCCTTGGTATCGTAAGTAGAGATGTGGGTTTGGAAGCGCGCATCGAAAGTCCATCAGGGGGCGCGTGGATCTATCGCGAGGGTCGTTTGCTAGCAGGCGAACCCACGACAGATGAATGTGAGGTATGGGGTTGGATGTCCCCAACGTATGCCGAAAAAGAGCCTGCAATACGGTGGGGTGTGACGGTCAGGGATGCCCTTCCGATCCGATTGAAGACGTGGTGGACCTTCGAGGGGGCGAATACCGAGGCGCTCCGCGTTGGTTGGCGCCTACCGCGTGGAGACGCGGTGGCTGTAGAATGGCTCGAAATGGATGGGGAGTATTTGGACACCGACAATGCATATCTTGTTGATTCATCAGGCGTTCGCCGCGCTGGATGAGCCGGGTGGCACCCGGCATCATGAGATCGCCCGCCACCTTGTGGCTCAAGGTCATAAGGTGACCGTGATCACGGGGCAGATGAGCTACTTGACCGGTGAACGCACCGCGAGCGGCTGGCTGCATAAAACCGTCGATGATGTCGGTGTGGAAATATGGCGATGCTACTCCTACCCTGCCTGGCATCGCTCCTTTTTTCATCGCTTACTGAGCTTTCTAAGCTTCATGTTCTCTGCATGTATCGCAGGGCTTCGTGTGCGCAACGTGGATCTGGTATGGGGCACCTCACCACCGCTGTTTCAGGGACTTGCCTCATGGGCGGTGGCAAGGTTCAGGGGAAGGAAGTTCTTGTTCGAGGTTCGTGATCTGTGGCCTTATTTTGCGGTAGCAGTCGATGTGTTGCGCCAGCCCATCCTGATATGGCTATCCGAGGGCTTGGAACGTTTCTTATATCGCCGCGCGGATCATGTGGTGGTAAATTCACCGGGTTACATCGACCATGTTTGTGCTCGAGGCGCACGTGCGGTCGAACTGGTGCCCAACGGTGTGGATGTGTCGATGTTCGATCCTAGTGAGGAGGGTGTCGAGTTTCGGCAGATGCATGGCCTGGAGGGGAAATTTATTGCCCTTTATGCGGGCGCACATGGCATATCCAATGATCTGGCTGTGCTATTAACGGCAGCAGAAAAACTATCCGACGTGGAGGATCTGGTCATTGTTTTCCTCGGTGATGGCAAGGAGAAAGCTGACTTAATGGAAAGCGCGGAAGAAGCGAGGATCGAGAACGTGCGCTTCCTTCCGCCACTCAGCAAAGCCGAAATGCCGAGAGCTTTGGCGGCTGCGGATCTCTGTATTGCCATCTTGAAACCAATCGAAGCCTATAAGATGACCTATCCGAACAAAGTTTTCGACTACATGGCGGCTGGTCGGCCTGTGATCCTGGCCATTGATGGTGTTATTCGAGAGGTTGTGGAGCGGGCGGGTGCGGGTCTCTTTGCGATGCCAGGAGATCCAGAGGCGATTGCAAGGGCTATTCGTCGTTTGAAAATGGACCCAGAGACCAGGTTGCGCATGGGCAAGTCTGGGCGTGATTTTGTCGAGCAGCATTTTGACCGGCCTGCATCCGCGAGAAAGATGCGACGGCTAATGGTGGGTATGGTGGGCGCGGATGAGTCTGTTAACCGGGGAATGCGCGCAGGCGAGTGATCTAAGGCATACGATGAAGCTGTTCCCTGAAGGAATCCCACGCCTGAAACGCACCTTCGACCTCTTGCTGGCAGTTCCAGGCATCCTTTTAATTAGTCCTCTGATGGGCGCGATCGCGCTTGTCATTCGATTTGCCATGGGACGCCCTGTGCTTTTCCGTCAAACCCGCCCCGGATATCGTGGCGAGCCATTCGTTGTCTATAAATTCCGAACGATGGCGGAAGCCCGTGATGCGGAAGGGAATCTTCTTCCCGACGAGGTACGGCTAACACGCTTGGGCCGGTTCTTACGGTCTTTTAGTCTTGATGAGTTGCCCGAATTGATCAATGTTGTGCGTGGTGAGATGAGCCTCGTGGGTCCCCGCCCCCTTCTCATGCAATATATTGAGCGTTACACGCCAGAACAGGCCAGGCGACATGATGTCTTACCAGGGATGACCGGCTGGGCGCAAGTTCGCGGACGCAATGTGTTACGTTGGGAGGATCGTTTTCAGCTAGACGTGTGGTATGTGGACCATTGGTCACCTTGGTTGGACATTAAAATTCTACTCCTTACGCTGTGGAAAGTGATCAAGCGGGAGGGGATCAGCCAGCCAGGACATGCGACCATGGGTGAGTTTCAGGGGTATCCAGACCTATAGATATTATCTATAGGCAAGGTGGTTTGAGCTTAGAAAAAAGCTATTTATTGCACTTGCGCCCTTGGGAAAAGGGCAGTAGGATGGGCGCATAGGGAAATAAAACTAGATAGCATGCTAAAAGGAGGGTTATCGTGAAAGAGGCATTGGAGTTCTATGATGTGAAGTCACGCTCCAAATTTACGGCTACAGACTGGCGAATTGAAACGAAAGTGGCAAAGGGCCGGACACGATACTTTGCCGTCACAAAAGCTCCAGCTGGCACTCATGAGGCATGGCGCATTGTAAGCGCTGATTTTGCGAAGGCGAATCTTCACCTTTGATCCAAGCTTCATGCGAAAATCGAATACAACGAGCCGTTCCCCAGAGAATTGGCTCGTTGTACTTCATATACCAACTTCGTTTCAGGTGGTGGTATCATTTCCCTGTCCCTTTTAATTTTGGCTTCTTGTGAGTCAATTGAGGCCGACCAACGATGTTTTTTGACACCACCCCTTCAGGTTTTTATCATCAAATGCTCCGCATTCGCCGATTTGAGGAAACGGTGCTCGATCGCTTCCCGCGCGGTTTGTTTTATGGAACAACACATACCTATATCGGTCAGGAAGCGAATGCTGTAGGTGTCCTGTCATGGCTGGAAGAGGGCGACGTCGTGGTTAGCAACCACCGCTGCCACGGTCACTTCTTGGCGTATGGGGGCTCTATGCATGCCCTTGCGGCGGAATTAATGGGGCGTGCGACGGGCGTTTGCGGTGGACGTGGGGGGAGCCAGCATCTCAAATGGAAGAATTTCTACGCCAACGGCATCTTAGGCGGAACGGTCCCTCTCGCGGTTGGTATGGCGTTTGCGGAAGTCATAATCGGCAGTGGTCAGGTTGTCTTCTTATTTATCGGCGATGGCACATTGGGTCAGGGTGTGGTTTATGAGAGCCTTAACATGGCCTCTCTTTGGCATCTGCCCCTGGTTATCACGCTAGAAAACAACCGTTACGCGCAGAGTACACCCATCCATCTGAATCTAGCCGGGGATATCGAGGCCCGTTTCAGGGCGTTTGACTTACCCGCCGTGGCGCTTGAAGCCAGCGATGTCAACTTGGTCCGTGAGGCGGCAGAGGATGTTATCGGGAACGTTCGCGAGGACGGTGGGCCTCAGGCGATTGTATTGCACACTTATCGCTTCGCCCCGCATTCCAAGGGCGATGACACCCGCGACCCGCAGGAGATCGCGCACTTTCGTGCCGAGGATCCTCTCCTGAAGCAAGCGGAAGCCCTCCACCCTGCAGATCGTGAGCGAATTGAGCATGAAACCGAGGCCGAGGTAAATGAAGCGTTTCGTTTGGCCGAAGCCGATCCCCTTGCCGATCCAGCGGCTCTAGCCCCAGCTTTGGGATTCAAACCATGATAACGGTACTCGAAGCGCTGAACGGAGCGCTCAGGGAGGCGCTAATACAATCGGAGCACGTGTTTTTCTTGGGGGAAGATGTGCTCGATCCCTATGGTGGGGCCTTTAAAGTTGCGCAAGGGCTTTCAACCGAATTCCCAGAACGAGTGATCACAACCCCGGTTTCTGAGGCTGGGATCGTTGGCGTGGGCGTGGGGATGGCGATGCGCGGCCTGCGGCCAGTCGTGGAGATCATGTTTGGGGATTTCGTGATGCTTGCCGCGGATCAACTGATCAACCATGCTGCCAAACTCCACTGGATAGGAGGGGACCAAGCTGCGGTCCCTCTTGTCGTACGCACACCAATGGGCGGCCGGCGGGGCTATGGCCCAACCCACAGCCAATCCCTCGAAAAACATTTCCTTGGAACTCCGGGCTTACGCGTCGTGGCTGTCTCAGCCCTTGACGATCCAGGTGCATTGCTGCGCAGAGCGATCCTGGATGATGACGCCCCAGTGCTCTTCATCGAGCATAAGCTACTCTACACGAGCCCCGTACACACGTTGGACGAAACGGATGCGTTTCAAGTGCGTCGCACCGGAAATGGATATCCCTGCTATCATCTTACCCTGGCTGGCGCGCCGACCCCCGTCCTGACCTTTGCAGCCTATGGATACATGGCTGAACTGGTGATGCAGGCTGTCTATCGTCTGGCATATGAATATGAAGTCTTTACCGAATTGATCGTGCCCACCCAGCTGAGCCCGTTCGATCTCGATCTCCTGATCGAGAAAGTCTCACGATCGAGGCGTTTGGTGGCTGTGGAAGAGGGCTCATACTTATGGGGGTGGGGCGCTGAGGTCTTGGCGCAGGCGACGGAAGCAATTGGGGCAGGATTATCTGCTCGAAGGGTGGCTGCGAAAGATTTACCCATTCCTGCTGCCGGCTCCTTGGAAGCTGCGGTATTACCAGGCGTGGAGGATATCATTCGAGTGGCACGAGAGATGGTCCATGCTTGATTTATCGCGAGCGGCCTACTGCCTAACATGGAACCACGGAAGTGAGGTCTCCTCATGACACATCCATTTGAGGTGCACATTCCGTTATTGAACCCGAATGAGCCTTACGCACAGCTTTCGATATTGAACATCGCTGAAGGGCAGAAGGTTTCGGAAGGGGATCTCCTCGCCGTCTTGGAAACAACCAAGGCCTCCGCCGAACTGCTTGCTGAGCGCGCAGGCTACATAGCGGGTCTGCGTGCAACTGCGGGAGATGTCTTGCAAGCGGGCGAGCGGCTTTGTTGGCTGGCGGACGAACCAGACTGGCAACCGCCTGAGGAGGCGCAGATTGAGGAGATCGCCTTACCGAAAGAACTCCGCATTACTGAACCAGCTTTGGCGCTCGCACGTCAGGCAGGCTTGGATCTCGAATCCCTCACCATAGGTCCAATCATCACCGAAGCCGTTATCCGAGGGAAGCTGGAAGGTGTTCCTGGTCCATCGTTGGAAGATGCTGAGAGGTCGGATCACGAGCGTTCAATCGTGGTCTATGGAGGAGGCGGGCACGGCAAGTCCCTGATCGATCTTATCCGTGTTCTTGGAGTTTACGACCTGATTGGGGTGATTGATGATGGCATGGCGGTAGGAACCCAGGTGATGGGTTTGGCGGTGCTGGGCGGCGGAGATGAACTCCCTGGGCTTGTGGCGCGTGGGGTCAGCATGGCGGCAAACGCCGTCGGCGGCGTGGGGGATATCATGAGCCGAGTGAGGATCTTTCAAAAGATCCTCTCAGCAAATTTAACCTGTCCTACGCTGATTCATCCATCTGCTGTGTTGGAGGCCAGTGCAAAATTCGCGGACGGTGTGCAGGTCTTTCCGCATGCCTACGTGGGCAGTGAGAGTGTGATCGGTTTCGGCGCTATTGTGAATACGTCGGCGGTTGTTTCTCATGATTGCACTTTGGGGGCGTATGCCAATGTCGCTCCTGGCGCACTCCTTGCGGGAGGCGTGTCGATTGGCGAGAGTGTTTTAATCGGAATGGGCGTAACCGTCAACCTGGGTGTGCATATTGGAGCTGGCGCGCGCATCGGGAACAGCGCAGTGATCAAACAGAATGTGCCGCCCGGGGTTATCGTGCGGGCTGGCTCGATTTGGCCGCCTCACTCGCCATCTCAAACGTGAGCGCGTCAAATCAGAATGAGGAGCGAATCTTGAGCAAGCGAACCACACCTCCTTCCATACCCATGTCCTCACCAGACCTGACCGACAAAGAGCGCGAGGCGGTGGCAGAGGTCTTGCGTACGCCTCGCTTGAGCATGGGACCCAACGTCAGCGATTTTGAAGAAGCTGTTGCGGAACGCGCGGGGGCAAAATACGCCATTGCGGTGAACTCGGGGACATCTGGGCTGCATCTCTGCGTTCGGGCTGCGGGCATCTCCGACGGAGATTGGGTAATTACAACGCCGTTCTCATTCATCTCCTCTGCCAATGTTCTGCTTTATGAGCGTGCAGTGCCTATTTTCGTCGATGTTGACCCAATGACGGGTAACATCGACCCCGCACTCGTCGCCCAAGCAGCGGCGGATTTGGCGCAAGGTGGCAAGGCAGCCGCAGCCTGGTTGCCCCGCAAGGGAGTGCTCGCCGGCGGCGCATTGAAGGCGATCCTGACTGTCGATGTTTTTGGACAGCCGGTGGATTACGACCCCATCATGGGAGTTGCTGAAGCGTATCAACTCTCGGTTGTCGAGGATTCCTGCGAAGCACTTGGGGCAACCTACAGGGGCAGACCGGCAGGGACGTTGGGTGATGTTGGCGTGTTTGCCTTCTACCCCAACAAACAGATCACCACTGGCGAAGGCGGTGTGGTGGTCACCAATGACGACGCATGGGGCGAGCACATTCGGGCGATGTGCAACCAGGGCCGCATGCCAGGCGATCTATGGCTCGACCATACGCTGCTCGGATACAACTATCGCTTGGATGAAATGAGCGCGGCGCTGGGGCGAATTCAAATGACACGCTTGGACGAGCTCCTGGCAAATCGCGCGCGTGTCGCAGCGTGGTATGCGGAGAGAATTCCGGAGATCCCTGGTATCGAGTTGCCAGTCATCGCTCCGGAAACCACCCACATGAGTTGGTTTATCTACGTTGTCCGGCTGGATGCCAGGTATGATCGCAATAAGGTTCTTGTTGCCCTGGCTGATCGAGGGATACCGACTCGTCCATATTTCAATCCCATTCATCTCCAGCGACCCTTTGTAGAGCGTTTTGGCTACCAAGCAGGAGATTTTCCCATCACAGAGGATCTGGGAAGGCGCAGCCTTGCCTTGCCCTTCTCAGGTGTGATGCAAGAGGATCAGGTAGAGCGAGTCTGTCAGAGTTTGCGCGAGGTATTGTCTCAAACTTGAATGTAGTTTGCGGATCTTAAGGGGTCATAGCAAAAGCCTCCCGTCTACATTCCCCGGCGGGAGGCTTTTTATTGCTTCACAGCGATAACGTCAGCGTATTTGGCGCCAATTGACCATGACCAGGTTTTCCGAACAACTCTCCGATGTGTCAAGGTAGATCTTTTCCGAGAGTGCCGTGCCACCGCCATCGTCAACCTGGATCCATAGTGTGCCTTCACTGGCGATGGGATGATCAGCGACATTGAAGAGATATCCGCCTGGCCCGACGTCGGGTGCGCTGCCTGTGATGGCCCAAAGGTCGATTTCTCCCACCCCTTCCAGTTCCCCAACTAGATGTACGCTTAGATTCAAGATTGGGGCATTCTCAAGATCGAAGACTTGACCAAATACACCCATCCACTTGCATTCCGCATCATTGACGAAGTTCTGAATGCGAGCCGGACTTCCAACCTGTAGAGCAAATGGTGGGGCAATTTCTGGTGTGGGAGTATCGATGATCGGGACCGGTGTATCCGTAGGTTGCGGAGTAGCGGTCGGTGCTGGTGTGTACGACGGCGTGGGTGTCCAAGTTGGCGGCAAAGCCAATGCAGGGGTGTTCGATGGTGTTGGGGACCCAAGGGTTGCGGGTATAGTGGGCGGTGGATAAGGATTGATGCTGATATTGGGATTGATAAAAACTGCGAGGAACGCTCCTACCAAACAAAGTGTAGCTAAGAGTACGAAAAGCGTGAGGATATTGAGCGCTGACTTGCCTACGCCTCCTACGCTTCTCAAAGGTCGCCTTTCGAATTCCTCGTCCATTATTATTGCCTCCTGATCCCGCATGTTACGGTGCGATGAACATCTGAATATCAGCCGTCTGTCGGCGGTCCGTGATCCATGCCTCTACCGCCTCTTGGCGCGCTTGTCGAAGCGCTTCGGGGGAAAGGGGGCTCACACCCCTTTCCGTCAATTGTATGATATGAAAGCCTAACACGCTTTCTACAACCTCGCTCAACTCACCCGGTTCCAACTCAAATACAGCGTTCTCAACCTCGGGTATCAAGAGAAAGCCTCTTGGAAACCAGCCCAAGTCGCCAGCGGCCAACCGGGTGCTCGGATCAATCGAGAATGTGCGTGCCAGCGTTGCAAAATCATCCCCAGAGAGCAGTCTCGCTCTTATCGCCTCGGCATCCTCGCGTGTCTCAAGCAAGATGTGTCGGGCATGAACCTGCTCTGCGGACGCCGGAACCCCGGCAACGATTTGATCGACCATATTCGATCCGAGCATCTCTTCAACCAAGGCAATTTCAAACTCCTCAAGCGTATACTCGTACTCTGCAAGCCAGGCGTCAAGTGCATCGTTGCTGCCCAGCTCGGCTGTAAGGCGCTCTATCTCTCGCCTGACGCTGCCCTCTTCGAGGGTAAGCCCAGACTCCATAGCTCCCTGAGCAAGCAGACGCCGATCAATCAATGACTGCAGAACTGTGCCTTGGTAATCTTCAATGGTTGCAAGGTCGATGCCACGCTCCATCTGAGCCTTTTCATAACGCTGGAGCTCATCCTCATACTCGGCCATCAAGATAGGCTCGCCGCCCACCACGGCGGCTAAAGGTTCTGGTGAGGGAGTAGGCGTAGAGGGCGGGACGGTTGGAACGGGAGTTGAAGGGTTTGGTGTTAGATCTTCAGCTCCATCGCATCCCGTCACCAGTAGGACGCATCCAAGGATGGCGAGAAGAAAGTAGAATTTTTGCGTCATAGTTTAGAGGATTATACCTGCCGCATGGGGGCACGCAATATACGTGCTCGTAGGTCAGGTAACCGTAATCTCGGAAGTGAACACAAATACCATAGGGCGACGCTTTGTCTCGGCATAGAAGAACTTTGCGAGGTCTTTTTCGATACGCGTGCTCAACTTGGATGCATCCCCATTTGTAGCGATCTCACGGATGCGCGCTCGGGCCTGTTCAAAAAGTTCTTCAGCCTCTCGAACGAAGACGAATCCCTTCGAGACGATCTCTGGCTCGCTGATGATCTTGCCGGAAAGACTATCGAGCGTCAAGTGTACGACGACAAAACCTTCACGTGCCAGGGTGACACGTTCGCGCATCACGCGTGGCCCTATATCACCCACACCACTTCCATCTACGAAGACATACCCGCCGGGAATCCGTTCCCCGACGTGCATCCCATCATGATCTAATTCGATCACTGTGCCATTCTCAACCACAGCGATATTTTCATCCGGGATGCCAAGCTGGCGAGCGAGCGAGGCGTGTTGCTTGAGGTGCCGAAGCTCGCCATGGATGGGTACAAAATACTTGGGTTTGATGAGTTGAAGTAACAGTTTCATCTCCTCTTGATAGGCATGGCCTGAAACGTGGATGGGAGCCACGGCGTCGTAGATCACCTCTGCACCGCGCTGGAAGAGGCGGTTGATGGTACGGTGGACCATCTCCTCGTTCCCCGGGATGGGCGTTGACGACATGACCACCGTGTCGCCAGTTTCGATATCCAAGCTGCGATGGGTTCCGGTAGAGAGACGCCCCAGGATCGACGAAGGTTCGCCTTGCGTTCCGGTGCACATCAGCGCGACTTTTGAAGGATCGGTTTTCAGTGCTTTCTCGAGCGGTATGATCAAGCCTTTGGGCGCCTTCAGATACCCCAACTTGAGGGCCATGTTCGCATTATCGACCATACTGCGACCCACGAAGGCCAGCTTCCTCCCGTGGCGATCTGCGACATGGATGATCTGTTGCATGCGCGAGATCAGGGATGCGAACGTTCCGATGAGGATGCGTCCCTTCGCTTGGCGGAAGACATCCTCGAAGGCTTTGCTGATCAAAGCTTCGGAGGGGGACCACCCGGGTCTTGAGGCGTTTGTCGAGTCGGCGAGTAAAGCGAGGACGCCACGCGTGCCGAATTCGGCCAGTTTCCCGAAGTCCGTAGTCCAGCCGTCGACGGGCGTGTGGTCGAATTTGTAGTCGCCGGAATGGACGATCAATCCCATTGGTGTTGTGATTCCCAGGCCGACGCCATCGGGGATGGAGTGGCTGACATGGAAGAATTCGACCTTAAAGGGGCCGAGTTGGACCGAATCTCCGGCATGGATGGTTCTCAGGTCAACGTCCTTCAACATCCCGCCTCGATCGAGTTTAACCTCGAGCAAACCCTGTGTGAGGCGCGTGGCGTAGATCGGCGCTGTGATTTGCTCCAACACATGTCGGATAGCGCCGGTGTGATCCTCGTGACCGTGCGTGATAATGATGCCTTCGATTTTCTCGCGCTTATCGAGCAGGTAACCAAAGTCAGGAATGATGTAGTCGATGCCCAACATATCATTTTCAGGGAACATGATCCCAGCATCGATGAGGAGGATGCTGTCGCCGTATTCGACAGCCATCATGTTCTTGCCAACCTCCCCCAATCCACCGAGTGGGACGATTCTCAATTTGCTATTTTCCATTTCAATTCTTTCCTTATCATTTTTCACTAGCATTATATGCGGTAAAACCCCGTCGGGCAGTATGCCGGGCGGGGAGCGGGACGAGCCGTTCAGAAAGGTTATTTAATTTAGACGGGTAACGTCCGTCGCTTGATGACCATGTGCGGCAGTATATTCGAGGAAGAACGCCACTTGTTCACCTACAGACAGTAAAGGGTACCCCTCACCATTAATGGCCGAATAATGCACGAAGACGTCTTCCCCGTCTTCTGTATCAATGTAGCCATACCCTTTCGAGCCGTCGAACCAGCGCACCACGCCGGTTGTCCGCTTTGCCACGATAATGCCTCCAGTAAATATCGGTGAATTCTATCACCTGGGAAGCGGGGCGTCAATTCATGAGGTGGTTCTCAAGATGACACCGCGAATATTGTGGGAGGCGAGGATCTCAGACCGATGATGGTCGCAGTTCTAAGGATGGAAGCACTCCAGCGTCTTATTAGGGTTTAATGGTATACACCCGCCCCTCACCCTGGCCGTATACCTCCGGGAAATACACGGCCCATGCCCTTGGAGGCAGGACGCGGTACTCTCCGGGCAGCGTGGCGTGGAGCAGATAGGTGTATTGGTAGGTCCCAGCAGGCATGAACTCGGCAAATAGTCGAAGCTGGTCGTCGCCAAACTGCGCACGGCGGAACCACCACCCTCCCCACCCATTTCTGGTGAGGTCGATGCTCGTGAAATCGACAGGAGGACCACCGCTCGGTGTGGTGAGCAGTTGGGTATCCACCGGCTCCGCTCCAGCGGGATAGGGATCTTCCACCGTTAGATAATATTGATCGGTGGGCAAGATGAGCGTGAGCCGGACGAGCAGATCCTCACCCACACTGGCGGATGTGGCTGGAGTGCACGGAGTCTCCAAACCACCACATTCACCGTCGAAGTGAAAGTACTCTCTCAAGATGGTAAGGCCGTGTGAACTCGCCTCCGCATCCTCAATCGGCCGGTACACGCTCAGGTGGGCGGTGTAGTAGAGCGCCCCCTCTCCGGCGCCTCGCTCGATCGAAAGCTGGTTAGCTTGATCTGCGAATAAATCGGCAATGGGTGTGGTCTGCTCGACGGTGTTCAGGGGAGCGTCATCTGTCGCTGCGCCGGAGGCTAATGCACGGCCATTAAGGACCAAGCTGTAGGTGTAGTCCGCCTTGAAGGAGCCGCTCTGCTTTGCCCATTCGGTGAGCGCGAGCAAAGCCCAGGTCGTCTCATGGGATGAAGCCCAGGAGCCATCCCTGCTGCGCGCAGCAGCAAGCCAGCGGACCACATTTGGAAGGAGCGCGTGGTCCGGATCTAGTGCGGTCCATGCTTGGAGGATGTGGGATGTGGTTGATACAGGGCTGCCGAAATTACGACGATCGACAGCGGTCTCTTCCCAATGGACCCCCGTAGCAGATTGGATGGCGGATGCCTGGAAATCCGACAGTAGTACGGGGATGGCGTCGTCGTATGGGGCTAGGATGCCGAGCGTCTGTGCGACGAGAGCGCGTGCCCACAGGCTGAGCGAGGCGCGGTCCTCAGCCATCTGGCGAGCCAACGCCAAGTCGCCGTGATCCGCGATGGTAAGGACGTAAAGAATGAATGCCTGGCGATCCTTGCTTGAGGGATCACGCAGCATTTCAGGGGGAACGAGACCTGCCATTAAATACTGAATCGCATCTGAATAGGTTTGCTGCCCGATTGTCGCACCGGCCTGACTTGCCAAGGTGAGGCCATGCAGCACATAGGCTGTCAGGTACGAATCGGAGGGGCTCTCACGCCACCAGCCCCAACCACCGTCCGAATTTTGGCGGCTCTGCAGGACCTGCAACCCTTCCTGGACTGTCCGTTCAAGACGGGCCTGGAACGAGGGGTCATCAATCCCACCCTGGATGAGGGCTTGGTATGCAACCACATTAGGCAAGAAACGCGATACAGCCCTCTCGGTGGAAAGATCGGGCGTGGTCTCCAGGACATCGAGCGCACTATTGATGGCTGCACCCAGGGTGGGGTCGAGTGTGGTGCGCAACTCACCCTGCGTGGCATCGTAGCGGCGCGGCAGGTTTATCGCCTCCGTGCGGGTTCCGGCTTCGGTGAGTGTACCGGCGGTAGCGGCGGTTTCGGGCGCGGTGTAACGGAGCACGGGGAGTGCGCCATCCAATGTTGATCCCACGGTAGGCTTGGAAGCGTCGGAATAGCCGCCCCCGGATACGCGGAAGGTGAGATCGACGGCCTCGACATCCAAAACGGTGATGCTCCACTCGAAGCGAACTTGCCCTTCGGTGGGCACGCTCGCGCTGGCGGTGGGCTCGCTGGTGATCTCCGCGCCGGAGGCCAGGAGGCTCGCTTCCACCGCGAGATCTCGACCCGTGTTGTTGTGTACCACAGCCGCTACAGCAGCGGCATCGCCGGCGGTGAAAAAGCGCGGCGTTACTGGGCGGATGAGCAGTTCTTTTGTTGCGACGATGTCGACGGCAGCATCGCCAACCAGGGTGTCCATGCTCACACCGCGGGCGTCCATATGCCATGTCGTCAGGCTATCGGGGAGCGTGAGCGTGATTTCGGCTTGGCCCTGTGAATCTGTAATCACGGTCGCGTTCCAGTAAGCGGTATCCGGGAACTCCTCCCGAACTTCAAATAGCTCCAGACCATCGCCTCCGCCGCCAATGCCATCAGGGCCCGGGGTTTCGACGATGCTTTCACCGCTCATCACGAGTGAGGCGCCCGTGCGGACGCGCAGCGGCTGGTCACCGTAGAAGGCTTCGAAGGGGAAAGGGCTGTTGGGGTCAGCGAGCGAAAGCGCGGCGAGATCAGTTAGGGCAAGCGAGAATTCGGCCTCGACCGGGTTGCCCTGTGAATCGGCAGCTTTTAATGCGTACGTAACTTGTTCGCCAGGACCTGCGCGGCTGCGATCCGGTGTAAGCACAACCTGCAGCGCCAGCGCTTCTGGGTCTACGGTGAGCTCGACCATGCCAACGGCGATACTGGCCGGTATCGTATCCGAGTGTGGCTGAACCACCGCTACGGAGAGGTAGATGTTGGGGGCATAACTGGGCTCGATGGGAATTTCGAACAGCGTGCCAGTCGAAGCGAGGGGGAGGACTTGATGCGTGAGGACTTCGCCGCGCTCGACGGTGACAAGCGCTGTGGTCTCCCCATCGTACGGAGATGGGATGAAGATGTGCGCAGTGTCACCAGGCTGGTATTCGGCGCGATCGGGCACAAGCGCAAGGCGGCCCACATGAGGGGAGCGCCATACATTCATCCCTTGGCCGGCTACCCAGATTGTGAGCTCGGCGAGGGTCTGGCGGCCTTTGGGGTCCTCTCCCATCGCGGATACGCGATAGGTTCCGGCTCGCTCCGGCTTGAAACTAAAAAGGAAAGTGCCGTCATCCCCGGTAGCGCGTGTGGCCCGATTGACCGGTGTGGCTTCGGATGTCCAAGTGATGCGACCGCTCTCATCGACGACCTGCATCCAACTCACACGCTCGACGAGGATTTCTGCGGACTGGCTTGGAACGGGTTCACCGGTCCAATCCAAAGCGTTGAGCTTGACGACCGCTTCCTCACTTTCTCGCAAAGCATACCGCTCAGGGATCAGAGAGAGATAAACGGCTGCAGGATGCAGCTTGACCGTCGAGCGCCCAGTGACAGGTAGCCCAGCGCTGTCGATCATCGTCGCTTCGATGTTGATGATGGCTGGTGCGGTGCCCTCTAGATCTGTGGGAAGTGTGATCTGGAGCGAACCGTCCTCACCGGTCTGACCGGAGCCTTGAGCCAAGGTTCCTCCAGGGAAGATTCCCGGGATGGACGCACGGCTGAACCAATCGATCGCTTGAGGAAAATCAAGTGGGTAAAATGGCGTTGCCCATGCTGTCCATTGGACAGCTGCATCGCTCACCGCTCCGCCAAAGAAGTACTCCCCTGCAATTTCCGCAGATAAGGGTTCGCCGATGGCAACCTCTTTGGCCGAGGGATCAACAACCACAGAAAACTCTGGTTTGCGATACGCAGCGACATCAAAGTAGACCGTGCCGTACTCAGTCTCGATTACGTAGACGCCCAAGGTTGCTTCACTGTTGAGCGGGAACTCGCCATCGAAAGTGCCAAACGACGAAAGTTGTGCGGTTTGTGTATGGATCACATCGCCCATAGTTTCCCGCACGGTAATTTCGACACTCGCCAGGTCTGGAAGCGCGTAACGCGCCTCGTCAGTCTGGCGGAGCACCCCCCGGAAATGAACCGTCTGCCCGGGACGGTAGATTGGCCTATCGGTGTACAGATAGGTCTTGAAGGGTGGTTGATCAAGGTCGTGGGATATTCCGAAGGTATAGGGATGGAGGCTGTCCGACCAGGTGTTGGCGGTCATTCCAAACTGCGGGTCGCCCGGTTCACCACTGACGGCATACAATCGGGCATAGGGATCTTCCAAAAGGTTTATGGGGATAGTTAGGACGCCTTCGGCATCCGTGAGCCCGTCTCCGATCTCGACACCGTTTTCATCGAGGAGACGAATAGGGAATGCCGATAGCGGATCACCCTCTTCTAGATCAACCGCCCATATGAACACTTCACTAGTCGACGATTTGACGACGATTTCGACGTGGCGGATGAGGAGCAACCGCCGCTGCGGCTCGGACTGGTCGTTAGGAATATCAATGACAAGTTGATAGAGGCCTGTGGTGAGCGCCGTGTTTTGCAAGCGTACAGGTTGACGATAGGTTTGATTGCGCGGCGCCAATACGGGCTGAGACCACTGGCGTAGAAGTTGGCCGCTGGGTTCGGGCACACTTGCGTATGGGGCGGTGAGGGTATTCAGTGCTTCATCGAGCGTCAGGCTGTAGAGTTCCAAGTCGATGCGCGTGGCATTACGGACCTGGATATCCACCACTTGTGGGGAGTCGCTCGCCAGGGTGAGGATTTCTCCAAAGCGGGGAAAGCTGACCTGTGGTGGGAGATCCGTGGTCGTGAAATTCAGGTTATATGCCTGAGACAGGGCAGTCCCGTAGGGATCGGAAGCGGCATTGGAGAGCTTCAATTGATAAGGCGTCGCTGGCTGGTAATCCCCATAGACGACGAGGGTACGGCTGTCCTCCCGCCAATACGTCCACTTATTTTCGAGGATGGGAGTTAGCTCGAGCGCCTCGATGATGGAAGCCTCATCCATGGGTGCATTGAAGGTGATCTCGAGTCCACCGTACACAGGTTTCAACCCAGAACTTCCAAGCGAAGTTGAGATGACTCTGGGCACAGGCACTGTGGTGAAATCCATTCGAATGTTATTAAGGAGCTTCTCGCCGCCTATTGCGTGAGCGTCAGCACTCAGATGGAGGGTGTAGGTGCTTCCATATGCTAATCTGGCGGCGGGCGTGAATGTCACCTCGTTGCTTGCTTTGTTCCACTGGAAATCGCCGCGCAGAGCCGTGAGATCAACATCAGTCAAGGTGAGCGCATCCTCAACGCTTTTTTCATCCATGGGCTGGTTGAAAGTCAGCACGAAATGCGGATCCAGTGGACTCGGTTCTGCTGCGTTGGGGACAATCGAGTTAAGTCTGGGTTGGGCACCTGTAAAGGACCAGTGGAAGGGCTCAGCGAGCGGCGCGCCATTCAGGCTTGTGAGCGCGGGATCAAGTTCCGCAGTGATGGTCACGCCTCCGGGAAAAGCTGTCTTCGGCCGGAAAATATAGATGCTGGTATCGATCCACTCACCCTCTCCTTCTACGGAGGGGTTGAGTGTTAGTGGATGGGGAAGGTCGCCGCCGACCTGTAGGGGTACAACAGGACGGTTGAATACCAGGGTGATCGGGGCGGAGGGATTGACCTCTTTGCTCCCCGGCTCGGGTAGAACCTGTGTGACTTCCAGGTAGCCAACCGTTGTAAGGTCCTGGCGAATGGGCTCGGGGATGGCAAGGCCCGTCGCTGACATCGCATCTGTGCTGATGGTTAGGGTGTAGGTTGTCGCGACCGGCAAAGTCTCGGAAGGTTGGATTCGTAGGGTTGCTTCATCAGGCCAACTCAGTTCAGCCAGGATTCGGGGCTGGATCTCCAAGGCTGTAACGACGGAGGCTTGATCCATAGGCTGGCTAAAATAAAGAATGATCGGATCTTGCAAGGGGAGTTCTTCGCCATCGGTCGGTTTTGTTTCGACCAGGGATGGCGGTAGGGGTGTTAATGTGATCGAGCTTGAGTCTAGGGCGGATGCAGGCGTTTCTGCCTTCTGCCCTCGCGGTTGGAATACATTGGGCAGCGTGCAGGATAAGCTTGCAATGAGCAAGAACCCAAGTAGGAGGGAAAGCCTACGCTTGATCATAGCACCTCCAGAAATTTTGTGTATGAAACCCCCACAGGTCAA
The DNA here is from genome assembly GCA_964385305.1 of uncultured Anaerolineaceae bacterium. Classification (GTDB taxonomy): domain Bacteria; phylum Chloroflexota; class Anaerolineae; order Anaerolineales; family E44-bin32; genus CAYLOP01. Next base: position 69,151 of record CAYLOP010000001.1, read on the forward strand.
TGTCAGCTACGAAACCATTCGGCAATCACGGTCATTATACAGTGCTTGGACGATTGCAATGGGAATGGGGTGTGGTGGTATTTCTCGTCTTCGGCAGGCATTCCTGGACGAGTGCATCATACACGTCATTCAAAATTCGATTCTAGCTATGGAACGATGATCGGGGTCTATGGTTTGGGTGGCTGCTGGAAGGTGAGAAGCCAGGAGCCGACGAGGAATTCGCCGTCTTCGCTGAGGCAGTCTTCTGTGGTCAAGCCTGTGAGGGGGATCTCGGAATCAACAAGCTGTAAGGTATAGATCACACCTTCGCTCATGGTGAAATCTGCGTAACCCATGCCAAGCTCTGGCTTGAGGCCTGTGAAAAAGTGATCCTGCCCTGAATCCCAAACCACAAGCACCTCAATACCCGGGACTGGACGACCGGCTGCATCAAGAACTTCGATTTGAAGCAAAGGCAATGGGATGTCGGGATCACATATTTGCTGTTTCTCGATTAGCTCGAATGGGGCACCTGGCGTGGACGTAGGGGTGCGGGTTGGCGGGGGTGGTGGTGTGAGGGTGTAGGTGGGCGTTGGACCGGTGGGCGTGGGAGAGGCCGAGCTTGCATAAGCCGGTTGTGTGTCCACAGGGGTTGGGCGATCGCCCAATGCAGCGGCAAGCTGCGCTAATGCACGCGCTTCGAATTGAGAGTCTCCCGTAGCGAGACGGATCTGTGCTAGTTGACTGAGTGTGCCGGCCGGGTCCGGATCGGGCAGCAGTGCCAAGCGGGCTTTTGCACGATCCAGGTCGCCGGTGCTCGCATACGCAGAGGCGATGAGCGCCAGGTAATCTTCGCGATACTCAGCGCGCAGCGAGGCTGGCGCGGTCTCTACGTAGGAGACAGGGTTGATCGCCCAGCTGTAATACAAACCTCCCACAAGACCTAGAACGATCGTGAGCAGGAAAGGAAGAAACCCGCCGCGATTCATGGCCCTCCGATCTCCGGGGATGGAAGACGCGTCCGTAGTTGCACGGCCAGTAGGTTGAGAGTCTCCAGGTCTGGGTGGCTAAATTCGTGTTCTAAGCCATAGTCGATCGCCTCAACCACCATGTCGATGGGGGGTTGGGGACCGAGTGCGGCGAGGCGAATGTGGGCAAGATCCAGATCTTGATCGCTGTCGAAAGCCTCAGCCACCATGAGGATATAGTCGGCGCGGTAGTCCGCACGCAGGGAGTTGGGGCTTGTGTCGACATATTCCACCGGGCGAAGCCAACCGAAAACCAACCCGGCGGCAAGGCCGATGACAAGTCCAATAATGAGGCGTGCGGTCGTGGATTTCATCATAGGGCGTCACTCTTTCCACGGGAATTGTGCCACAGAGGGCGATGGGCTGCAATCGAAATACATGACCCCAGCCTGCCTATCTTGGACCGGGGTCGCCTATGCTATAATCTCTGATGCCGAAGGTGGGAATCGAACCCACACTCCCGAAGGAACGCGATTTTGAGTCGCGCGCGTCTGCCAGTTCCGCCACTTCGGCTCGCAGTAAGTATATTCAAACGATCGCGGACGGTCAAGCCTGCATCCCGCTTAATCATCTTGGCGGGACCGTTTCTCACAATATGCGCTTAGGAATTATCGGACTTCCCTCCACAGGCAAAACCACACTGTTCAACGCCCTGACCGGCGAGGATCTACTAACAGGTGCGATGGCAGGTGCGGCGCGCATGGATGTACACACCGCCGTCGTCGATGTCCCCGACCCCCGCCTGGACGCTCTCCAAAAATTGATAGGCTCTAAGAAAGCGACCTACGTCAAAGCCACTTATGCGGATATCGGTGGCCTGCAGGTCGATGCGGCGCGAGAAGGATTGCCGGGCCAGCTCGTCAATCAGATCGAGCAGATGGATGGCTTGCTTCATGTTGTGCGTGCGTTTGAAGATCCCATGGTGCCACATCCGGAGGGAAGTGTGGACCCACAGCGCGATTGGCAGACCATGGAGAGCGAGTTTCTCCTGCACGACATGCTCGCCGTGGAGCGTAGGTTAGAGCGATTGGCGGATGAGCGGCAAAAGGGCGGCCGGGACCGGGCGGCGGTTGATCGCGACATCAAGCTCTTCAAACGCATGGATGAGAGCTTGAATGGCGAACAGCCGCTCCGAAAACTTGAGCTGCCCAATGCTGAACTTGAGGCGTTGGCGGGATTTGGGTTGTTATCCCTCAAGCCGGTCCTGCTGGTTGTCAATCACGGTGAGGGAGAGACGCCGCCGTCGCTGCAGATCGAAGATAAGAACCTCAAGGTGTTATGTATGTGTGCCAAGTTAGAGATGGAGATTGCACAACTGCACGACGATGAGCGTCAGGCGTTTTTAGACGAGTATGAGATCGAGGAAGCCGGGCGGGAACGAGTATTACAAGCCTCCTTCGACTTGCTTGGCCTGCATTCCTTCTTCACGGCGAGCGATCGCGAGGCGCGCGCTTGGACCTTGCCGCGCGGCGCCACCGCGTTAGATGCCGCCGGAACCGTTCACTCCGATATGGCGCGGGGCTTCATCCGCGCGGAGGTGATTGACTGCGAGGAACTGCTCGCTTTAGGGGGCTACCCAGAAGCGCGCGCCCAGGGAAAATTGCGCCTCGAAGGGAAGGATTACATCGTCGC
>CAYLOP010000001.1:71889-93862 GCA_964385305.1 uncultured Anaerolineaceae bacterium
CAGATCTTTAAAGCGCAAACCCAGCAGCTCGCGGCCCAAACGGAAAATCGAATCCTGTTTTTCAAGCTTTGGTGGAAGAGCCTGGATGAGGGCCCTGCGGAGCGGTTAATGGCTGCTGCTGGCGACTACCGGTATTGGCTTGAAGCGCTCCTTCTGGAAAAACCCTATACCCTCTCCGAGCCTGAGGAAAAAGTGATCAACCTCAAGGATGTTAACGGGACGCAGGCCTTGGTCACCCTTTATCAATCGATCACCAATCGGTACACATTTCAAGTTAAGATCGATGAAGAGGTGAAGGAACTGACGCGTGAGGAGTTGAGGGTCTACGTGCACAGCCCCAATCCGGATCATCGCGCAGCCGCATATCAGGAAATGCACCGAGTGTATGCGATTGATGCCCCGATTCTCGGTCAGATCTACCAATACATCAGCCGCGATTGGCGTAGTGAAAGCCTAGATCTGCGAGGCTACAAAACGCCGATCGCTGTCCGCAACCTGGCGAATGATGTGCCCGATGAGGTTGTGGATACCTTGTTGAGCGTATGTCAGGAGAACGCGGCTCTCTTCCGACGATTTTTCGCGTTAAAGGCGCGGTGGCTCGGTGTAGACCGGCTGCGGCGCTACGACATCTACGCCCCGGTTGTGAAGACCGAGAAGACCTACGGCTTCGGCCAAGCCGTCGATATGGTCCTTGAGAGCTTCCGTACGTTTGACCCGCGTATCGCCGATCTGGCACGGCGTGTTTTCGACGGGAATCACTTTGACAGCGAAGTACGGAAGGGGAAGCGCAGCGGTGCGTTTTGCGCCACGGTAGAACCTGATCTGACGCCATGGGTATTGCAATCGTACAATGGTCGCCTCGATGACGTTACAACGATGGCACATGAACTTGGCCATGCTGTGCACGCTATGCTAGCCGATCACCATGCCGCCTTAACCCAGCATGCCTCCCTGCCGCTGGCTGAGACGGCCTCCACTTTCGGGGAGATGCTCCTGGTGGATTGCCTGCTTGCGGAGGATCCCGATCCAGCCCTTCAACGCGATCTGCTCTATCGCCAGATGGATGATGCTTACAAGACCATTATGCGTCAGGCCTATTTTGCTCTCTTCGAACGAACGGCGCATGATCTGATTCACCAGGGCGGCTCGGTCGATGATCTATCTGAGACCTACCTTGCGAACCTCCAGGATCAATTCGGTGATTCCTTGGACTTGAGTGATGATTTTCGCTTTGAGTGGGTGGAAGTCCCACATTTCTACTTTGCACCTTTCTATGTGTATGCATATGCATTCGGTCAGTTGCTGGTGCTTTCGCTTTATCGCCAATACAAGGAGGAGGGCGAACTTTTTAAGCCGCGTTACATCGAGATCTTGGCGGCGGGCGGTTCCGACTCGCCCGCTCGCATCCTCGAGGGGGCGGGCATCGATACCCATACGGCGTCGTTCTGGCAGGGTGGTTTCGATGTGTTAAAAGCTTCTCTTGACCGTCTTGAGGCGATCGAAATCCCAATGTAGGACGAGGCCACGTGTAGATGACGCCATGAAGCTGTCCAAGCCTCAGGGAAACAATATTCCGGGGGGGATACCCCGCCGGAATTTTTCACAGGCCTTCAAGAGGAACGGCCTCCAATCCTGCCATCGGAGGCCGTATACTGGCGGAGAGGGTGGGATTCGAACCCACGGTAGCCCTTACGGGCTACAACGGTTTTCGAGACCGCCCCGTTCAACCACTCCGGCACCTCTCCGCGGTCTAGCGCGATTATAGCGCGTGGCGGTTTAGATTTCCACCCTCTCTCCCAGCCGAGGGTAATGCACGTTGTCCATGCCGGCGTCATCTAGAACATCGATGAACGCTTCAGCGGCGCGCTCCTCGCCGTGGACGAGATAGATTTGTTTGATTCGAGGTCGGGCGGCCAGTGCATACGCCGTAAGAAACTCCTGCCCGGCATGTGAGGAAAGACCGTTGATGCAGGCAACCTCAGCCCGCACAGGATGGGATTCACCAAAGATCCTCACTTTTTTATTGCCCTCCACCAGCCTCCGGCCGAGCGTGTTCGGGGCCATCCAAGAGGTGATCAAGACGGTATTCTTGGGATCTTCGATGTTGTGCCGCAGGTGATGGAGGATGCGACCCACTTCAGCCATGCCTGAGGCCGAAATGATAACTATGGGATCTTCCATCTTGTTGATAGCCTTGCTCTCTTCCACGGAGCGCGTGTAGGTAAGCAGTGAAAACCCAAACGCTGAGCCATGGGGGTCGGTTTTCATGAAGGTAAGGGTTTCCTCGTCGTAACACTCCGGATGTTCACGAAAGATATCGGTGACATTCACGGCAAGCGGGCTGTCAACGAAAACGGGCACACGCGGGATTTCACCGTGTTCGATGAGTTGATGGAGGTAGTAAACCAGCGTTTGGGTGCGGCCCACGGCAAAGGCGGGGATGATCACTTTACCCCCGCGTGTGAGCGTGCGGGTAACCACGTCACGAAATTCCTGATAGGCCCGGTCAGGTGGATTGTGAGACCGATCGCCGTAGGTGCATTCCATGATCAGGTAATCGATGTCGTGCGGTAAGACTGGGTCGCGCAGGATAGGGAGATCGAGTCTGCCAATGTCGCCTGAAAACATCAAACGCTGTGTGCGCCCATTTTCCTCCAGATCGAGGACAATCCCGGCAGAGCCAAGAATGTGACCGGCTTCAACAAGTGTGGCTCGCAAACCTGGTGTGACCTCGAAAGGCCGATCATAATGCTGGGGCTGCAAGTGTGTTGCAGCAATCTTCGCATCTTCTACCGTGTAAAGCGGCTCGATGGGCGGTTCACCCTTGCGGGCGCGTTTCTTGTTGACGAAGATCGCATCGGCTTCATGAATATGGCCTGAGTCTTGGGTCATGATATCCGTGAGGTGTGCGGTAGCGTGTGTGGCATGGATTGGACCATCGAAGCCCTGTCGAACGAGGTTTGGCAGGTTGCCGCAGTGATCAATGTGGGCGTGAGAGAGGATCACGGCATCAACTTTGGAAGGCTGGAAGGGGAAATTGAGATTTCGCTCGTAGGTGTGCTTGCGTCGACCCTGATACAGGCCGCAATCGAGCAGGACGCGATGACCATTTATGGTAATCAGATGGCGTGATCCAGTGACGGTCTGCGCGGCGCCATGGAATGTGATCTCCATAGTGTCCTCGTTTTATTTCTGAACGGTTTTTTCCCCCCAGAGGGTTTTCAAGATTTGGTCGCCGTACGCTTTGAAGCGCCATTGGAGGGGTGCCATTGTTTTTTTGAGGCTCTTTAAATCATGCGGGGCAGCACGTGCGATATCCCAAAGCATATCCCTCGGGAGGATGATGTCCGATTCAAGACCTCGTTTGCGAGCGGTCTTTTTTCGCCACGAGTGTAGCTTCTCGTAGCGGGCCACGATTCTATCATCCACGTGGTTTGACTTGGGAGGCTTGGGGTGCTGTGCTTGGAGCCCGCGTTGGATAGCAGCAAGCACACCTTTCCCGTAGTGGCGTACCTGACCGGGTGTCATACCTGGCAAGGTGCCAAGGGCTTTGAGATTCTTGGGTGTTGCCTGAGCGATGGCTAGTAAGCTCTTGTCCCCGATTACTTTGAAGTGCGGTCGATTAAGCTTTCTGGCTTGCGAATCACGGTAGAGGTAGAGTTCTCGCAAGACGGCCAGCTGTGTTGGTTTGAGCTTTCGGGCATTGGATATTTTCCAGAACCCATTGGGGTCGAATCCGTTATTGTGTGGATCCAGAAGTGCAAGAAGTTCGAAGGCCTCGTTGGCTTCCTCCCAGCGGTTTACGGCTTGTAGTTCTTGAGTAAGTTTATGCCGCAACGGCAGAAGGTAATGGGTATCGTAACGGGCGTAGTTAAGAAGCTCTTGCGACAGCGGCCGTTTCCCCCAATTGGCCCGCTGAAAACGTTTGTTGACCTGCACACCGAACGCCTCGCCTAGAAGATCTTGAAGACTGTTTCGCTTGCGACCGAGCGTACGGCTGGCAAGATGAGTGTCGAAGAGATTGGCGAAGGAAAAACCAAAGTCACGCTTGAGACACATGAGGTCGTACTCGGCACCATGAAAGACCTTCTCGCACGTTGGATTGGCGAAGATCGGACCGAGTATGCTCAAATCAGATAAAGCAAGGGGGTCAACCAGATAATCTTCTTCTGGAATCGAGAACTGGATCAGACAAACCTGCTCTCGATAAGCATAGAGACTATTCGACTCGGTGTCGACAGCAAGATGCGGACGAGTTCGTAGCTCTTTCACAAGACCGCGCAATGCCTGCTCATCCTGGATCAGCACCGGTGGAGAAAGCTGCGATGGGGTCATGCTCCTATTATACCTGTACCACGCATGTCTGGTGTAAAAATGAGAAGGTCGGCCATCGGACGCTTTTTAAGCATGTCTTGGCGTGAAAGGATTTTAATAGCGCACAAAGGTGAAATCCTATGTCGGTGACTTCGCCCTCAAGAGGTGAAAATTGACACCCAATTGGATGTATGTTGTAATCATTAACAGGAATGTTAGAGGCAATCGCCGCGCTATTAGCTTCCAGAATCGGTGATCGAACCTCACAGTCCCTTAGGATCGGAGTCCCGGGCATATTTGAGGTATTTGCACTTGTGATTTACTCTCAGAGTGTTTGAGGTAGCGATGAAATTCTTGCGATGGATGCTTGGGCTCACCCTGCTCGGGGTGATTTGCTTTTTCGCTGCACCTGGTCATGCGGAAAATGCTTCGAGGCTTGACCGTCTTGAAGTAGCGCTTTGGCCGGAGTATGACAGATCAGCCGTCCTGGTGATCTATAAAGCATATCTCGACCCCACAGCATCCCTTCCAACCCACATCACGCTGCCCATCCCCGCGACGGTTGGAGAACCTCATGCCGTTGCCATCATGTCTCCGGATGATGTCCTGGTCGATGCGGGTTATGTTCGGAGCGTTGAGGGGGCATGGGCGATGATCACCCTTGAAACGGATCAGCTCGAAGTGTGGGTCGAATTCTATGCCGAATACGCGAAAGTGGGCCAAGATAGGGAGTATACCTTCGAGTGGCCGGGAGGCCTTGAGATTGACGCGTTCACCTATGAAGTGCAACAGCCATTGGCCGCGCAGAATTTCAGGGTCATCCCCTCAGGGCAGGTATTACAGACCTTGGATGGAATGACCCTCCATCAGGCTGACTTGGGCTATGTATCGGCCTCGGAAGATCTCACCATCGATATCCATTACACACGTGCAATTGGTGGTGTTCAAAATACCATTCCCCAACTTGAAGGTATCCGCGAACTTGATAGCTTGAAAGTCTCTCTGTGGCCGGAATACGATCGCCCTGCTGCGCTGGTCATTTATCAAGCCCTACTTCCCGCGGATGAGCCTCTACCCGCTCGAGTGAGCTTACCGATTCCGACGGCGGCTGGTGAACCGCATGCTGTAGCCATTCAGGATTCCAGCGGGAACCTCCTCAGTGTCGATTTCGAACGCCGCGTGCAGGATGCCTGGTCGACCATTACCGTCGAGACAGGGAGCCCGTTGGTATGGATAGAGTATTATAGCGACCTGGTTGTGCTAGAGGATCAGCGCAGCTATTCCTTCACATGGCCAGGCGGCTTGGATATGGATATTTTCATTTTCGAGATACAGCAACCCGTCACTGCGAGCGACTTTCTCGTCACCCCGGTGGGCGTCACTCGATCAGAGGAAGGTGGCGTGATTTATCACCGTGGAAGCCTGTTCCCTAAAAGCCCATCCACGGACATCGCTATCAGCCTGACCTACAGCAATCCCACCGCCAGTCACTCGATCGATTTTATTGAGCCAGGTTCCGCCTTGATACGACCAAAGGGCACGCAAGGACGCACGCCGTCCCTATCGGATTGGTTACCATGGACGCTTGGCGGGCTTGGCGGTTTCTTGGTGCTTCTCGGTATCATCTTCTACATTCGCCTCAACAGAGGGCCATTCCAACCTCGAAGAAGGGTGCGCAGGCCAGGTGCGCCGCAAATACTACGCGAGGGCACCTCAGAAGATCTCGATGCAGCGGTGATTTATTGTCACCAATGTGGCGCGTGTGCGGCAATCACTGATCGCTTTTGCCGGAAATGCGGGACAAGATTAAGAACATGAGAATTGAATAATAGATGGGTGGTCAGAAAGCTGCACAAATGCGCATGCAAACCCCCCTCATAGCGGAGATCGGATATTTACACTATGCAAACGCCTTTCGTACTAAGAGGTATCTTTTGAGTGATTCACAGATTGCCCTGATCTCCTTTGCGTATGAGCTTGTTTTTTTTAGTATGGACTTAGCGAACTCGTTCGAAGCTGGCCGTGGATCAGATGTGAGGCTTTGCCACGCCCCTCGACCACTCGTGGCATTTGCATGTCCCCGCTTACGCCATCCAATTATCAATACAACTTAAAGGTACAGATATGTCTGCTCGATTGTTGAGCATGAATGTTAGACATCACTTCAGATTGTTCATCTTTCATTAATCTCCTTGTGAGAAAATGAACTGGTTAAAAGTACACCCTCATGAAGATCATAATTGGTGTTGTAATAGAATACATCGACAGAGAAAGGTTGGCGGCCGTTTAGGTGTTAGCAGTTATCAGGAGGGAAATGGATGGACGGTCGTAACGTGGTAGAGAGAAACCGTGTGAGTGGGTCGCGAATGCGGTTCTACTTCGGAGGAGCATTAATTGTCGCTGCGATCGTTTATCTCATCGTCTCATCAACAAAAGCTGCCGCGCAATATTACATGACGATTGCAGAATTGAACGCGAAAGGAGAAGCTGCTCAAGACCGTGATTTAAAAATTTCGGGCGCGGTTGATGGCGATACGATCTCGTACGACGTAGAGACGTTGACCCTTCGATTCACGATTGTCCATATGCCGGCGGACCTGGATGAAATTGAGGCAGCAGGTGGGCTAGCGAATGTGATCCATCAAGCCGTGGAAGACGCAAGCGCGCCGCGTCTTGAGGTTACCTACAACGGTCCCATGCCCGACCTGTTACGCCATGAGGCGCAGGCAATAATTACGGGGAGACTCTTAGAAGACGGCATCTTTGAGGCAGATGAATTGCTGCTCAAGTGTCCAACACGCTATGAGGAGGAAATTCCTCTTCAGGTTGAGGGGGGGTAAGCCCATTCACGCCGAAGAATTGAACAACAGGTTGTGAGCGTAGATGCGATAGACGAGGTGTTTTGGGATGGGATACCCTCGTCTTCTTTCTGCTCTTGGAGGCGAAGAAGGTGATTGCGACCGTTAGCTATTTTATATTGGTATTGGCTTTTCTGGTGGCGATCTATGGTGCATGCGCGGCAGCCTACGGCGCTCGACGCGGTAGCCCCGCTTTGGTTGAAAGCGCGCGTCGTGCGATGCTGCTGACATGGCCGCTTCTTACGATTTCCGCCCTCGGGCTGATCTGGCTGCTGATCGATGGTCAGTATCACATCCGGTACGTCGCCTCCGTTACTAGCAATGCCATGCCGCTATACCTCAAGATCACAGCACTGTGGGGTGGCCAAGAGGGATCGCTGGTTTTTTGGTCCTGGCTCATGGCGGCGTTTGCCTCCGCGGCCAGCCTGAGGCAATGGCAACGTGATGGCGAGCTACTGCCTTGGGTGATTTTTGTTTCCATGGTCACTCTGGCGTTCTTCCTCGGTTTGGTGGTTTTCATTGAGAACCCCTTTGCTCGGCTGTGGCAGCTCCCCACCGGGCAGCAGGCGGCGGCGATGTTTCAACCGCGAGGGAGCTTTCCGCTCTATCCCATAGATGGACAAGGGCTGAACCCCTTGTTACGCCATCCGGGAATGATTATCCACCCTCCGATGCTCTATCTCGGTTTCGTATCCTTTGTGATCCCCTATGCCTTTGCCATTGCAGCCTTGATGACCGGTCGCAGCGATGACCGCTGGATACGCGTTACCCGCCGCTGGACGCTGGTAGCCTGGCTGTTCCTATCCTTGGGAGACATCCTCGGGGGGCGCTGGGCAAACGACGAGCTCGGATGGGGCGGGTATTGGGGATGGGATCCTGTCGAGATCGCAGCGTTCATGCCATGGCTCACCGGGACGGCTTTCCTGCACTCGGTAATGGTCCAGGAAAAGAAGGGCATGCTGAAACACTGGAACATGGTTTTGATCATCCTTACGTATGCGCTCGTTATCTTTGGAACCTTTCTGACGCGCTCGGGTGTCTTGTCCTCCGTACATGCATTTGCCCAATCGGCGATCGGTCCTTTGTTCTTCGGCTTCATCGGGATCACTTTTATAGCGTCCCTTTCGCTATTAATTCAGCGTTGGGACGAACTTAGCGCCGAAAATCAATTATCGTCCATGCTATCGCGCGAGACGCTATTCCTCCTCAACAATTTGCTCTTCATGGGCGTTCTGGTGGTGTGTTTCTGGGGCGTGATCTTCCCGCTCATCTCAGAATTGTTCACAGGGCAGAAGGTGACGGTGGGGCCGCCGTTCTACGAGAGGGCGACCGGACCGCTGTGGTTGGGATTGCTGCTTCTGATGGGAGTTGCTCCTCTATCTGTCTACGGGCGAACCTCTTGGAAGACGCTCGGCAGGAATCTATGGAAGCCGTTTGTATTTTCGTTGATTGCACCGGTCGGTCTTGTCGTAGGAAGGATCACGGCGCCTGGCGCATTGTTGGGATACTGGTTCGCAGCGTTGGTCACACTTGTGACCCTTTTTGAATTCTGGCGTGGCGCGCTCGCCCGCCACCGCACCCATGGAGAGAGACTCCCGCTCGCCCTATGGCACCTGGCTGGGCGAAACCGTAGGCGGTATGGCGGCTATGTGATCCACCTGGGCGTGGTGCTCATGGCGCTGGGCATCATCGGCATAGAGATGTTCCAAACAGAGACACAGGGGACGCTGGCGATCGGAGAGCAACTCTCCTTGGGGCGTTATTCCATCCGTTACGATGGACTGACGCAGTTTGATATGCCGGATGGACGAAGCATCACACGAGCGGAGATTTCTGTCTTCCGTGATGCCAATTGGGTTAAGACGTTATTTCCAAGACGGGATTTTTATTTCGACTCACAACAATCGATGACCATCCCCGGCGTCCGGTCCACGATGGAGGATGATTTCTACGTCTTACTGGTGGGTTGGGAGCAGATCGCTCGGGAGAGTGCGACGTTTAAGGTCTACCACAATCCCCTTGTGAACTTTTTATGGTTGGGTGGGGCAGTGTTCATTTTGGGAACCCTCGTAGCAGCCTGGCCCGATCGCGAGATGGCACCTGCACGCCGTAAGTCGCGCGCACGCGTTGCCGCCCCCAGTGTGTGAGAGGATAAGGTCATGCGTAAAGCCAGCTTCGCTCTGGGTATACTCATCTCACTGCTTATTCTTCTGATCAACGCAGGAACGACCGCGGCTCAAGACGACGGGCCCACGGATGATGAGGTCAACGCGATTGCCAAGCAGTTGTACTGTCCGGTTTGTGAGAACGTCCCGCTTGATGTCTGTCCCACAGATGCGTGCGAGAACTGGCGCGAGGAGATCCGCCAGAAGCTTGCGGCGGGATGGAGCGAGGATCAGATCAAACAGTACTTTGTCGATCAACATGGCTACCAGGTTCTCTCCACACCGCCGCCAGAGGGGCTGAATCTCCTGGTGTACATCCTGCCTCCTGCAGCTTTTTTGCTGGGCGGCGCAGCGCTCTACCTGGCAGTGCGGCGCTGGCATAAAGCGTACACACTTGAATCTGTCCACGCCCAATCCGTCGATGATGTCGATCCGTATATCGCCCGTTTGGAGGAAGAGTTGCGCAAACGAGCATAAGCCAGCATCGGAATAACCGGCGGCCGCATACTGTTTTATGGTTGTTTCTAGGTGAGAGGGGTTTATGGAAGTGCAAAATGAGATGTCAACCGAGGCGCAGCAGGGAAGGCGATGGGGCGTGATCGTAGCCTGGACGGCCGTTATCGGCTTGTTACTCTTGGTCGGCTTCGGCCTGCTCAGAGCGAATCGTGGTCCCTTGAAGGTAGGCCAGCCAGCACCGGACTTTGTGCTTAACACCTTTGAAGGCTCTGAGATCGATACCACCGACTTGCGCGGACAGGTTGTCGTCATCAATGTGTGGGCTTCGTGGTGTGTGACGTGCGTCGATGAGGCGGAACTCTTGGAGCGTGCCTACCAAATGTTCAAGGATCAGGGTGTTGTTTTCCTGGGTGTCGACTGGTCCGACACCGAATCGAAGGCGCTTGCTTACCTGGAGAGGTACGGCATATCCTATCCCAACGGTCCCGATCTAAGCCAGCGTGTATATAAAGACTATCGTGTGACAGGGGTTCCCGAGACGTTCATCATCGGACCGGATGGGAACCTTGCAGGGATAAAGATCGGCGCATTCTATTTGTTTGAGGAGATCGTCGCCATGGTGGACGCTGCGAGTGCGAAGTGAGGACATACCACGGGCGAAGCTCGATTATTGTATGTAGGAGTGTGGGATGGACATCGTTTCACTGCTGATCATTCTTGCGCTAGCTTTGATTGCTGGCGCCTATATTGCCAACCCCCTCCTCAGTCAGAGCCGGATGGCTATGGCGCCAGGGGATCGCCGCCTCTCCTCCCTCCAAGCGGAGCGGGATCGCGTACTGAAATCCTTGGAAGAATTGGACATGGATCATGCCATGGGGAAGATCGATGGGGAGGATTACCGGGACCGGCGGATGGAATTGCTCGCGCAGGGAGCAGGAGCCCTTCGGGCGCTCGATGAACTACAGGCTGAAGAAGCAGAATCTGCTCCGGCTGAGGACCTTGACGCAGTGTTAGAGGCAGAAATTGCCATGCTTCGCTCTACAGCGCGACATTCACCAATGGAGACGTGTCCGCGTTGTGGGGAAAATGTCGGGGAAGGGGACGTGATCTGTGCGCGGTGTGGCGAACCCCTGCGCCCTGAGGGGGATGAAACGTGAAAAGGGTTGTAACGCTGCTTCTCTTTTCTACGATGTTCATCGCTGGCTGTTCGCTGGCGGGCGATGTTACGCCGCCACCGAGCCTGGCCACAGCGCAAGCAACTCAACCGATGCAGCCAAGAGAGACTCAAGTTCCTCAACCAACAACCGCGTCGGATTCTCTCTCCGGAGAAGCGCCCGCCTCAAGCCCCGATGAAGCCGAGGATCGCCCATCGCTTGGGGTGCTGAACGTCCAGGTCGTGAACGGTACGATCGGCGCAGCGGTGCCAAGCGGGTTGGAGGCTAAGCTCGTTGTGATAGATGGCGAAGCGGTGTCGTTCGGTGAGACAACGGTCTTGGACGAGGGCGGGCGGTTTTCTTTTGAGGATGTAAATCTTCTTCCTGAACGTGTGTATGGCGTTGTCGTTGATCACCAGGGCGTTCAATACTTCTCGGATGTGACCCACCTGAGCGAGGTTCAACCCGTCGCGGAGGTACCTGTGGTGATTTACGAGACAACCACAGACACAACGCGGATTGCTGCGGAGCGTTTGCATATCCTTTTCACCACGTCTGCAGAGGGCCAGATCGATGTGACTGAACTGTGGGTGCTTTCGAACCTGGGCGACCGCACCGTTGCTTTTCCGGATCCGCAACGTGGTCTTGAGATTCCATTGCCGGATGGTTTCTCTAACCTGAGCTTCGCAGCAGACACAGCCATGATGAGCCGCTATGTGATGACGGAGCAGGGATTTGCCGATCTCACGCCTTTGAGGCCAGACGAGGGGTCGCAGGTTGTCTTCAGTTTCACGTTGCCGTATTCGCAGCACCTTGAGTTCAAGCAAAATTTAGGTATTAAGGTGAAAGCGATTGTGATTCTCATTCCAGAGGGTGCTCCAAGTGTGAGCGCTACCGGTCTACAAGACCTTGGAGTTCAGGAAATGGGGGGGATGCGTCTGCACAATTACAGTTTAGGATCCTTCGCAGCAGGGGATGTCCTCGAGTTGAGAATGTCGGAGAGATCGCTCTTGTTGCTTTATGGGCTGGTCGTTTTGCTAGCCGTGGGGATTGCTGTTGCCTTCTGGTGGTTCGGTACGAGGCGAGCAAAGCGGTCTCTGGCGGGTCTGCACATTGGTGGCCCGGTCGATCGGCAATCCGTTATTGAAGCGATCGCAGCCTTGGATGATGCGTATGCGGTGGGACAAATCTCCGATGAAGACTATCGGAAAAAGCGCGATGCCCTCAAAGCCGAAGCATTGCGAATGACGCGGGGACTGGATGATTGAAGTACGCGGTCTAGTCAAGCATTTTGGTCTGAAACCGGTCCTGCGCGGTGTGGATTTCAGCGTGGCGCGGGGGGAATTCGTGGCCATGGTGGGGCCGAACGGCGCGGGTAAAACAACCTTCCTGCGCATTCTCGCCTCGCTGTTAAAACCAAATATGGGAGAAGTGCGGGTGGCAGGTTATATTTTGCCAACGCAGGCCAGCGCAGTTCGACGGCGACTAGGCGTGGTTTCTCATCAACCCTTGCTCTATGGTGATCTGACGGCAGCGGAAAACTTACGTTTCTATGGTCGTATGTATAGCCTCGATGATCTTAATTCTCGTATCGAACAGGTGCTAGAGATGGTGGGACTTCTCACCAGAAAGCGCGATCTCGTCCGCCAGTATTCCCGAGGGATGCAGCAAAGGTTGGCGATTGGCCGAGCCATGCTACATGATCCCGATCTGCTGCTCTTCGACGAACCACATACGGGACTTGACCAAGATGCGGCCGAGATGTTGGATGGTTTGCTCACCGAGGTTGCGGCGCGCGGAAAAACCATCGTGATGACGTCCCATGACCTTTCGCGAGCATCCGCTCTGGGTGACCGGGTCGATGTGCTATCGAAGGGGGTGATCGTTGCTTCCATATCGCGTGATGCCGCCGATGATTTCGAGCTGGCACGGCTTTATCGTGAGGTGACGCATGCCTGAAACCTCGTCGGTAGGTGCGTCCAAGCAAAAGGCGGCAGATGGATGGGGAAGCCATGTGATGGCCTACTTACGCGTCATCCATGCGATTGTTTGGAAGGATGTGGCGGCGGAGCTGCGCAGCCGGGAATTATTGAGTGCCATGCTGGTTTTCGCGTTGCTGGTCATTCTGATCTTTAACTTTGCGCTTGAACTGGATATCCGAACACGTGAGAGCCTGACCACAGGCGTGTTGTGGGTCACATTCGCCTTTGCAGGCACGCTGGGGCTCAATCGTTCGATGGCCATCGAAAAAGATCGGGGCTGTCTTGATGGCCTGCTGCTCGTGCCGGTGGAACGCAGCGCGTTGTATTTTGGAAAAGCGCTCGGCAACTTACTCTTTATGCTGATTGTGGAGGCGATCGTCCTTCCGGTCTATAGCGCGCTATACAATGTCAATCTTTTCCGCCCGGGTTTGCTGCTCGTGATTCTCTTGGGTTCGGTTGGATATGTCGCAGTGGGAACGCTCCTGTCTGCCATGGCGGTCCAAGCGCGCACACGGGATATACTCCTACCTATTTTGCTTTTCCCGGTGGTTTTACCTGTCCTGGTGGCTGCCTTAAAAGCAAGCAATGGATTTCTACAGGGTTTTGAAATGACCGAGATTGTGCCCTGGCTCAATCTTCTACTCGTCTATGATGTCATTTTTATTGCGGTTTCCTTCATGGTGTTTGAGTTCGTCGTAGAGGAATAACAGCGTAGCGTGCGATGCCAAGCTAGTAATCGCCGCTTGAGCGAGCATACATCTGGGATGAGTTTATGGAGAGGGGATCAATGGAAAGAATGCCAACGGCATTAAAAGTCCTCAACTGGTTGACAGGGGCACTGTTTGCAGTGGCGCTGTACATGGTTCTCTTCTACGCGCCGCGCGAGGTGGTCATGGGAGATGTGCAGCGCGTTTTCTATTTCCATGTTGCTGCGGGCTGGGTTGGTGCACTGGCTTTTCTCGTCACAGCGGTTGCTGGTGGGATCTATTTGACAACCAAGGCTCGGCGCTGGGATCTGCTCGCGCTGGCCTCTGCGGAGATCGGTGTTGTCTTTACCCTCATCAATATCGTGAGCGGATCGATTTGGGCTAGGCCGATCTGGAATACTTGGTGGACATGGGATCCACGCCTCGTGACGGCCACCGTGATGGAGTTGGTTTACATTGCCTATCTTATGCTCCGGCAAGGTATTGAGGACCCCGATCGGCGCGCACGCTTCGGCGCTGTCTACGGCATCATCGGATTTCTCAGTGTACCTCTGACCTTTCTCAGCATCCGCATTTTTAGGACCATCCACCCAGTGGTCATTGGCAGCAACGATCCCACGGCTCAAGGCACCTTCGATATGAGCCCCCGGATGCGGTCGGCATTCTTCTTCAGCCTGATCACCTTCACGTTTATCTATGGGACGCTTCTCTGGCACCGTGTCCGCTTACAGCAGTTGATGGAGAAGGTTGAACGCTGGAAAATGAAAGTTTTATCCACATGAGTCGCCGTTGGGCTCGGGTGGATAGGCAGGATTGAAAGGGAGTGTATTTCGATGTTTATACAAGCAGCGACGGCTGATACGTTTGAATTCATGATCTATGGGTTTGTTGTGATCCTGGGCACCATAGCGATCTTTATTGCGAGCCTCATCGTCCGCTTTAGAAATTTTGCCAGAGACATCCATATACTGGAGGAAATAGCGTCAGAGGAGTGACAGGATCGTCTCATGAAGGGGTCATTGGCAAGCAGGTTTTTCGTTCTCGGGGGATCAGGAACTCAGCGGAATGGCTGCTTCCAGCAAGGCAATTTTTAAGGTTGTTGTCACGTGTTATCGGGAGTCTTTTCGTTCTCTTGAATATGCAAGATGATCGCGCCGTATTAAAACCCCTGGATGAGTACAAGCGCCATAGAACTGAGTAAATAGAGCGAGGCATATTTAAACAAACCGAAGTTCATGCGGTTGGAGGGACGTTTCAAACTCCATAGCGAGAGGGTTATCAAACCGACGCTGAGGACGCCTAGAACGCCAAGGTAACCCATCGCGAGGCCGATGGCGATGGTCGCAGCTGTCATCGTAATGGCGACTGCGATGCTTGAGATGGCGATGATGATTCGTGTTGTGGCAAGCCCATAGCGAGAGGGGAAGATGGGGATGCCCGCTCTGCGATAGTCGTCTTCATGGCGTATGGAGAAAGTCATGATGTGGGTGGGGATCCAAAACAACACAGCAGCCGCGAGAAGAATCCCAATCAGATCGATCCGTCCAGTCGCAAGCGTTCGCCCAGCCAAGACGGGCATACCTCCAGCCATGCCGCCCCATAAGATCGACCATGCCGTTCGTCGCTTAAGCCAGAGTGTGTAGATGACAAAGTCGAAGAAGAGCCCTGCAGCGACGATCACACCGTAAAGAGGGTAGAGGGCGATTGATATACCCACACCTAACAACACGAAGATCAACCCAACGATCAAGACGCTCCGCTCGCTCACCAGATGGCGAGGGAGCGGTCGTGTGCATGTGCGGGACATCATGGCGTCAATATCCCGGTCGTACCACATGTTCAGCATGGTCGTGCCGCTGATCGCTAAGAAGAGGCTCCCACCCAGCACGGCAAGCGTATCCCATGTAAGGATGGGACAACGCGCGCTGCTGTAGCCGGCCAACCCAGTAAGCAGCAGCAATCCACTTTGAAGGCTTTTGATCAATGACCAATAGGCGCGCAGCGTGGTGAAGGCTTGTTTGACCTTAGCGGACAGCGTTTTTCGTTGGTTAGCAATCGGGCGAGGCGCGCTCATGTTTTTTCTATTTTGCCAGATCATCCTCAAAGAAACGACGGGAGGTTTTAGAAATCGAAATCGGCCGGCGAACGTCTCGGAAGTATCATACCAGATTCTATGTTGACATAACCCACCGATCGGGCATCGTTCAAGAATGCGTTCCTGCGTATGAAACCCTTTGAGCAGTGAGCATCTTTGCTGGATGTTATGGTGAAGATGTGAAAAATGCCCGGTATCTGACACCGGATATTTCAATTCACGATGCCAAACTTCGCAGGTTCGCGTCAAACATCAACTTGAAAGCAGGCGCTCTAGCTCTTGGCGCGAATGGGTTTCGACCTCTTCATGCAAGCTATTACCGTGGGAGTCCATCGTAACGACGACCGGGAATTCTTGCACTTCGATCACCCACATGGCTTCGGGTACGCCGAAGTTGAGCTTATGGACGGTGACAACACGCTGGACGGATTGGGCGATAAGGGAAGCTGCACCTCCGATGGCGTGCAGGTAGACGCCTGGCACTTCATGGCACGCGGCCAGCGTCTGGGCGCCCATGCCGCCTTTACCGATCACGGCTTTGAGGTTGAAGTGGTGCATCACCTCGCCCTGATAGGGTTCTTCGCGGATGCTCGTGGTCGGGCCGGCGGCGACGAAGCGGTAATCCCCAGTGTCTAACCCGGCGACAACCGGACCGCAGTGGTAGATAGCGCCTCCTTGAAGAATGGGTTTGATGGCGTCGTAAACCTCGCGGTCATCTCCGTCAGGGGAACGCGTCTTGCGGATAAACGTATCAATCATCCACTTATGGACGGCATCACGACCCGTGATCATGGTGCCTGAGAGCGATACTGGATCGCCGACCTTGAGCTGACGGATTTCATCATCCGGTATGGGAATAGTGAGGTTGCGCATGGGGCTCTCCTACTCGTATGTCACTTCGTCACCGCGGATTGTCATCCGGCGGCGGCGATGCGCCCAACACATATAGGATACGGAGACAAAAAAGCTGGCAGGAAGGCGGTGCATCCCTTTGATCTTGACGCCAAAGACGGTTGTCTCACCGCCAAATCCCATCGGACCGATCCCCAACTGATTGGCCTCGTCCATCAGGCGCTCTTCCAATTGTGCCAGAGCGGGGTCCGGATTCACGTCCGACATGGTACGGAAGAGCGTTTCCTTCGAGCCATAATAGGAGGAGCCGCGGTCGCCGCCAATGGCCACCCCCAACACGCCCGGAGCACAGCCCTTGCCTTGCGCCTGGTACACGGCGTCCAACACGACCTTGCGCACGCCCTCCAGGTCGCGCCCTGCGCCGAGGCGCCTGTCTGGGAGCGAGTATTGTACGCCAACGTTCTCGCATCCCCCGCCTTTGAGGATTAAATCGACGATTAAGGTGTCCCCGGGCGTTTCTGTAAAATGGATTGTCGGAAAGGCTTCATCCCCCAAGTTATTGCCGCTATTCATGCCGCTTATTGCGTCAACTGCATTGGGCCGCAGGTAAGCACGCGCAGTGGCTTCAGCAACAGCGGCGCGGATTTGATCGCGCAGGGCGTTCGTGCTCCAGCCCTCCGGATATTGCACATAGAAGATAGGAGTGCCGGTGTCCTGGCAAATGGGCGTCGAATTTTCGCGCGCCATGGCGACGTTTTGCAAGACGGTCTCGAGGGCGCCTTTGGCGGCCGAACCTGATGCCTCCCGGTCTCGAGCTACCGTAAGCGCTGCTTCGACATCGGGAGAGAGATCTGTGGCGGTGAGGCGCACCAACTCGAGGAACTTCTCGGTAAGATCACGCATAATCTACCTCCAAGCTATTGAACTGCGAGTGCAATGCGAGAGGGTGGAAAAGGACAGTCGTGCTACCTCCATGTATTTTGACGTGAAACAGGCCGCTCCTGAAGTGATGAAAAGCGCTTCTTGGGCTGTCTTGTATCTTAGTTAACAAGGGGACCATCGAATGGGGAATGATGGAAACCTTAATGGCGTAATCTTTTCACCGGGAGTTCCTACCGCAGCGTCACGGAGATGGTGGGGTGATGACGATGCGGCGGTCGCCTCGGTGGCTGGAAGTTCTATCGCACGATCAATGTCGAGCGTTTTGTGCTGGCGAGCAGCTTGGGCGATACCCTTCCCAATGTCATACGATCGATGATGGGATGGGGCTGTTGCCCGCCGATCACAACGAGATCGTGAGGGTAAACATCGCATGCCCGCAGGATCTCTTCGACGACGAGGCCGTGCCGGAGTTCCAACCTGGCCTCCACACCGGCTTGCTCAGCTAATGCTGCGGCTTCCTTGAGATGGTTGCTCAGGGGCAGGTCGCGGGAGAGGACATGCGAAAGGTCCTCTTCGATGGCAGGCAGGCCGGTGTACATGGCGGGCGCTCCGGAGGCCACATGCAAGATTGTCGCTTGCGAGCCAGTGCCCTGTGCGATGCGAATGCCCACAGAGACGGTATTCACGGAAACCATGTGGCCCCCGGTGCAAATCAAGATCTTCCCCATCTCATCGGGGGGGTTACGCAGGATCAGGATGCTGGTATCCAAACAGTTTGCAAGGCGGCGCGTGAGGGGGGATATCGGCAGCTTTTCGTCGCGTGAGGATGTGCCCAGGACAATCAACCGGTACCCGCGCCGCGCGGCTTCATGGTTAATCAATGAAAAAACACGCCCGGTACGGCTCAATACCTCGGTGCGCTCCATGTCTAGGAACTCACGCGCCTGCAACAATAACCGGTCGCCTTCCTCTTTCGGTGTACCTGGTGAAGTGACGTGAAAGAGAACGGGATCTAAATTCATCGCCTGGATCACGTCCTTGGCGAGATGAAGCACTAGGGGGTCGGGGGAGTGAGTTCCGATGCATACAAGGGCACGGTCGTTCGTATGTGAGGAAGATGTGAGCTGCATATCACCTCCGTTCAAATAAGGATGCGCATTATGACCAAGATGGCGGCAATAAGCGGCATGAAAGAGAAGAGCAGCCGAATGGCAGGACCAGATACGTAGCGTGTGGCTGCTGCGCCGATCTGCGCGCCGATTGCCGCGCCGGTATGCATAGTCAGGGCGATAAGAACATCGACATTGCCTTTCAGCGCGTGGCTGATCGTTCCAAAACCGGCCGAGATAACGATCTCAAACAAGTCTGTCCCAACAGCGATGTGTGTGGGAATCCCAAGGACATAGACCAGGAGCGGCATGCGCAAGAAGCCCCCACCTACACCGAGAAAACCCGCCAGCGATCCTGTCACCAGACCGACTGCGAGAATCGCCCAAACCGATACTTCCTCCACGCCGGATACCGGCAGACGCACGTAGGGTGGGATTCGCAGCAAGCGCGAGCGATAAACCAGGCTACGGATACCGAGCACTTCTCGTACGTCTAATTGGTCTGTTCGCTTAATCCGGATGGCGCGAAGGCTTTCCCAAACTGTAAATAAGCCTATGGCGGTCAGAATGACCACGTATGAATAACCCACCACACGCTCGACGGTGCCAATTTTCTTTAGACTCTCAATGACCTGTGCGCCGATCTCGACGCCAGGGATGGTGCCTAAAACCATCAGTAGTGCGAGGCGCATGTCCACATGACCAAGCGCGCGGTGGCTGCGCGCGGCGACGATCGATTTCCCGGTCATATGCGCCAGATCGGTGCCGACCACAAAGTTGATGGGGACGCCCGCCCAGAACATCAACGGGCCCGCGAGGAAACCGCCACCCACGCCAAAAAAACCTCCCAGCACACCGACGAAAAATCCTGTGAACGCAAGGATGAATGGGTTGACGACTACCTGCGAAATCGGGAAATCCATACTCGTCTACCTCAAACCAATTTTCCGCAGCAGCCAGGATGTCACAGCTTCAAGTAGGACACCTTGGGCGATGATCACAAGGGTGGCAACGATGGCATAGAGCACAGGCGCTTCATGGTACAGATCCACTAGAGGTTGTTTGGCGAAATGTACGACGAGGATGAAGTAGACCGTGACGAGGGGCGCGTAGATGGCCAGCTCGATTGCGAGGCTGCGCATCAAGGGTCTGAGGGAGGGGTCAGATCGTTCGGCTGAATTAAGTTTGCCCGTCATAGGACACTATCCCGAAAGTGATCATCGTTCTTGGTCTCGATAGCTGTTATCGGCCTCGCCTCGACGAGAGCTCGGATCCTTAAAGATGCCATAACCGGTGTATTGAATTGTACCGTGTAAACGACCCCATGGCAGCGACCGTGAAAACCACATGAAATCATGTTACACTGCCATCGCTATGGATGTAAAGTCCTTCGACACACTTGAACTCCCGCTAATCTTGGATCGCCTTGCGGGCTATGCTGCCTTTTCAGTTTCGAAGGCGTTGGCGCGCAATCTGGAGCCGACGGGTGATTTGGTGGAGGCCCAGCGGCGCCAGCAAGAGACAACGGAGGCATGCTTGTTGCTGAGCATCAACACCGATCTCACCATCGGTGGGGCTCACGACGTGCGTCCTCCGGCACTCGCAGCTGCGCGGGGCAAGGTCCTTGAGACAATCGAGTTTCTTGATCTCAAGAGCACGCTCATTGCGGCGCGCAACATACGCAGGCATTTTGAAAAGCTCGGTGAGCGTTACCCCGCTCTTACAGCGCTTGCGGATAGCTTGGAGCCCTCACCGGGTTTGATTGATGCGATTTCAAGGGTGATCGACGAGCGCGGTGAAGTCTTGGATAACGCCTCCGAAAAGCTCGTCGAGATCCGACGCGATCTGCGGGTCGTGCACGATCGCTTGATGACCAAGCTGCAGCGCATTATCAGCGATCCGAAAACGGCTCCCATGCTTCAGGAAGCGATCATCACACAGCGAGATGGTCGCTTTGTCGTCCCGCTGCGGGCGGAGTTCAAAGGACGTTTGAGATCTGTCATTCATGATCAATCGACCTCGGGCGCCACACTCTTTGTCGAACCTCTTACGGTGGTTGAGTCCAACAATCAATTACGTGAGTTACAGTTGGCAGAACGTGATGAGATCCGACGCATTCTGGCGGCTCTCTCACAGCAGGTGGGAGAGCACGCTGACGCTATTCGGCGGACCGTGGATTCCCTCGGCGATCTCGATCTAGCATTCGCCAAGGCGCGCTACGCGCAAATCCTGAGTGCGAACGGGCCGATCCTGAAACCGTTTGATTCCCAGGAGGGGCAGCACCATCCTGGCTCGACTTTGCGCCTTCTGGCAGCACGGCATCCACTCCTGGATCCCGATGAAGTGGTTCCGATCGACCTGGTTCTGGATACGGAGTCATATGCCCTTGTCATCACTGGACCCAATACAGGCGGCAAGACGGTCTCCCTGAAAACGGCTGGGTTGCTGGCACTGATGGCGCAATGTGGACTGCATATCCCGGCTGCCTCCGGTTCGGAGATGTCGGTGTTTGATGCTATCTACGCGGATATCGGGGATGAGCAATCGATCGAACAATCTCTCTCAACATTCTCATCGCATATCTCAAATATCATCCAGATACTCAACCAAGCGACCTCACATTCCCTCGTGGTAATTGATGAATTGGGAGCGGGGACAGACCCGCAGGAGGGCGCCGCTCTTGCACGCGCCATCTTAAACCAATTATTGGATCGGAGCGTCACAACCTTGGTCGCCACGCACTACCCCGAGTTAAAGACTTTTGCCCATGCCACGCCTGGCGTGCGGAACGCCTCTGTTGAGTTCGATTTGGTCAGCCTGCGTCCGACATACCATCTGACGATCGGCCTGCCTGGCCGCTCAAACGCATTGGCCATCGCTCGCAGGTTGGGTTTGCCATCCCAGATCGTGGAAGATGCCAAGACGATGGTCTCAACAGACGATCTACGAGTGGAAGACCTTCTCGATGAGATCCACCGCCAGCGCGATCTAGCGCGTGAGGAGCGCATCGACGCTGAGGAAGCGCGAGAGCGTTCACAAGCGCTTGAAGCCGAGTTGGCGCAGCGATTGGCGGCGATCGATGAGGAGCGACGCGACCTTCTGGAGGGTGCCCGTGCCGAGACAGAGGCGGAGGTGGAGCAAATCCAGGAGGAGTTGGCAGATATCCGCCGCAAATTAGCTGCTGCCGCACAACCGCTGGAAGTGTTGGAAGCGATTGAAGAGCAAGTGGAAAGCTTGGGCGAGCGAGTCGCTGAGCCTGTGCCGCAATCGCCACCCAGGGGGATGCAGCCAAGCCAGCCTCTCCGATTGGGTGATAAGGTGCGCCTCCACACCATCCAAGCCGAGGGCGTGATCACGGGCCTCCGCGTAGATTCTGCAGAAGTACAAGTTGGTCGCTTG
>CAYLOP010000002.1:0-17383 GCA_964385305.1 uncultured Anaerolineaceae bacterium
TTCCCACCGATATAAGCAAACGCATCACCTACCCAAACCGAAGGTAAAGCGATCAACATCCACCACAACCCGTCCGGCAACCGTCGAAGTAATACGAGATAGGACCCTATCCACCCTAGAAGGAGAAGTCCCGCCATGGTAATAGCAAAATCCGTCGCAGAATGGTCTGCCCCGCGTTCATAATCTACAAGATGCCAAATTTGGGCAGCTAAACAAGTGCTCGCAAAAATCAGTGACGCGTGGCGTCCATCCCAGAGGTGCCGACCTATGACAATCAGAAAAACACCGCCCACAACTACCGGGAGGGAGGGTCGCAAGCCTTGGCTGCGGAATATGCAAGTAAACTCAGCGCCCGCCAAAGCAAGGACTATGGCGAACGCAAGTGCATTGATCCACCCATCATCCGCAAATGCCCAGGCGGCGAAAGGAATCAGGAAAACAATGATCGCGATGCGCTCGCTGAGCTCATTCGTTTTGCGAGACATGCCCCTTTTCGCGACCAAATCGGCGTTCACGTTGCGCAAACGCTCGCAAAGCCTCGAGAAGCTCCTCTCTTCCAAAATCTGGCCAGAAGGTCGGATCGATATACCATTCGGAATACGCACTCTGCCAGATCAAGAAGTTGCTAATCCGCAATTCCCCAGATGTACGGATGATGAGATCTGGATCTGGGCAGTCGGCTGTATAAAGGTAGTGACTGACCATCGTCTCATCAACTTGGTCAGGTTTAATTCCATCTGCGAGAATTCTTTGTATGGCATATACAATTTCCGCACGCCCACCATAATTCCAAGCGATGTTAAGCACCAAGCGTTGGTTGTTGCGAGTCAACTCGATGGCACGCAACACCTTCTCTTGCAGGGCTGGATTAAGGCGGTCAAGCCTTCCAAGATGCCGTAATTGGACGCCATTCTCGTGAAGCTCATCCAATTCTCGATCAATGACCTCTTCGAGAATGTTCATCAAGCCACGCACTTCTAGAGGGGAACGATTCCAATTCTCGGTTGAGAAAGCATAAATAGTGAGATATTGAATGCCAAATTCAACACAGGCATCGAGAACCCGTCGCAGGTTTTCAACACCTGCACGATGTCCCGCTAAACGGGGCAACCCTCGAGCACGCGCCCATCTCCCATTCCCATCCATGATGATGGCGACGTGTGCCGGGATCTTTTCAGGTAAATCGTTCTCGCTGATCTCACTCATCGCAACTGAAATCTTTCTTATACCTCAAGGACTTCGGTTTCCTTCCTCTTCCCGGTCTCGTTCAGCTTTTCAATATAGCGGTCGGTGAGCTTCTGAAGATCATCTTCGCCGCGCTTAAACTCGTCTTCGGAGATTAATTTTTCTTTTTCAAAGTCCCGCAAATCATTCAAGATATCTCGTCGTACGTTCCGCACCGCCACGCGTCCTTCCTCTACCCGGTTACGGACGACGCGGACCAATTCGTGACGGCGCTCCTCTGTAAGTGGTGGAATGTTGAGGCGAATGAGCCTGCCATCACTGTTGGGCGTAAGCCCTAGATCTGAGGTTAGAATTGCCCTCTCGATGTCTTTGAGACTCGTTGGATCGAACGGCTTTATAGTCAACAAACGCGGTTCGGGTGCGGAGATGGTCGCCAACTGCATCAATGGCGTGGGGGTTCCATAATACTCCACATTTAGACGTTCCACGAGTGCAGGGGAGGCGCGTCCTGTTCGAATGGTTGCTAAATCGTCTTCCAAGGAACGAACGGCACCTTTCATGCGAGCTTCACCTTCGTTAAGGGCATCTTGGACCATATCAGAACTCCTCAGATAGGGTGCTCTTGCTTCGGGTTATTCGCATCTATAGGATAGCGCAAAACATATAAATTGCGAAGACAAGCATTTATACCTTCGAACTTGTGCAAAGCTCATGGCGACAATGCAAATGAATCAAGAAGAATTGGGTAAATGATCAGCGAAAGATGCCAATCCGACTCCAAACAAGTAGCTGACCGAAACTTACTCGGAGATAATCGTCCCCACTTGTTCCCCCCCCACCGCCTTGATCAACGCTTCCTGCTGCCACATATTGAGTACCAGGATAGGCAAAGCGTTGTCCATGCAAAGTGAGATTGCCGTGCTGTCCATCACTTGAAGGCGACGGTTGAGCGCATCGATGTAAGTGAGGTGATCAAAACGCTTTGCATCCGGATTCTTCTCAGGATCCGCGTCGTACACACCATCCACTTTCGTCGCCTTGATCAGAATATCCGCATCGATCTCCATTGCACGCAGCGCCGCAGCAGTATCGGTGGAGAAGTAAGGATTCCCTGTTCCGCCCCCAAGGATGACCACACGTTCCTTCTCAAGGTGACGGATTGCGCGACGGCGAATATAGGGCTCAGCCACGGCACGCATTTCAACAGCCGACATGACACGCACGACTACCCCGGTTCGCTCTAAGGCATCCATGAGCGCCATGGAGTTCATTACTGTGCCCAGCATGCCCATATAGTCGGCTGTAGCTCGCTCCATACCACGTATGATCCCCTCACGGCCGCGCCACAGGTTCCCAGCACCGATGACGATGGCCACCTGAACACCCCGATCACGCACGCGCTTCACACCATCTGCAAGGTCCTCAGCCCGCTTGGGGTCAATCCCGAAGCCTTGTGGACCAGCGAGTGCTTCCCCACCTAATTTGAGCAAAATTCGACGATACACGGGTTCTTTCGCCATGATTCTCGTTTCCGTTCAATCCTCTTTATGCCAATCGGGCCAACAAATGTTGGCCCGATAAAAGGTTTCTAATCGAGGTTTTCACCCACTGCCCAACGTTCAAATCGTCTGATCACGATATTCTCACCCGTTGATGCAATCGTTTCCTTGAGCAATTCTCCAACACTCTTCGTGTCGTCTCGAATATACGGCTGGCGCAGTAAGCAATTCTCATCGATGAATTTTGCTAACCGCCCTTCAATGATTCGAGGGATCACATTCTCTTTTTTCCCCTCGGCAAGGGCATATTCACGCGCTTTCTCACGCTCTTCCTCGAGAATTTCTTCAGGAACATCTTCTGCATCCACCCAATGCGGGGAGTTTGCCGCGATTTGAAGGGCAATCTCGTGTGAGAATGTGCGAAAATCTTCTGTTCGGGCGACAAAGTCTGTTTCGCAGTTGACCTCAACCATCACTCCGACACGTCCGTCTCCGTGATTGTATAGCTCAAGCACACCGTTACTCGTCTCGCGATCAGCCCGTTTTGAAGCGGCTGCCAATCCCTTCTCACGGAGTAAGAGGGCAGCTTTCTCCATATCGCCGCCGCTTGCCTCGAGCGCCTCGCGACATGCGAGTACGCCCGCGCCTGTGTTTTGGCGGAGTTCCTTGATCGCTTCAGCGGAGATTGTCATTCCTCGTTAGACTCCTGATCTTCCGTTTCTTCTTCAGCAGCTTCCTCTTCTTGACTGGCCACTGGTTTTTCAACGTCATCTGTTTCCACAACGATAGGCGATTCTACAACTTCTGCCTCTTCTTCGACATCAACTTCCTCTTCCTCTGCCTCTTCCTCTGCGGCTGCGATTTCTGCACCGAACTCACCGCTCTTCAGCTTCGCCAACGTCGCTTCCCCAAGAAGATCCTCATCGGTCATATCCAACTTCGAGACCATATCCAGGTCTGCGAGCTCGCCAACAGCCTCGACCTCTTCCTCTTCTTTCCGTAGAGCCTTGCCCTCAAGGACGGCATTCGCGATGGTCGCGGTCATGAGCTTGATGGCTCGGATGGCATCGTCATTTGAGGGTATTACATAATCCACGTGGGTGGGATCACAGTTTGTATCGACCAGCGCGATGACGGGGATCCTGAGCAGATTGGCTTCGTGAATGGCGGTCTCCTCACGACGAACATCGACGACAAACAGGAGCTCCGGCACAGTCGTCATTTCACGGATACCGCCAAGACGACCTTCGAGCTTGTCGATTCTACGCTGCATGCCCAGGGCTTCTTTCTTCGTTAATTGCTCAAACTCACCCGAGTCACGTCGCCGCTCAAGACCTTCCAACTCATCGATCCTACTGCGAATGGTTCGCCAGTTCGTGAGCGTGCCGCCCAGCCAGCGATTGTTGACATAGGGCATGCCACAGCGCATTGACTCAAGCTCAATAGTCTCCTGCGCCTGCCGCTTGGTGCCAACAAACAACACTCTACCACCTTCAGCAACCGTGTCGCGCACCAACGAAAAAGCGGCCGTCAATGCATCCAGGGTCTGCTGCAAATCGATGATATGGATTCCGTTGCGTTCAGTAAAGATGTATGGCTTCATTCGGGGATCCCATTTTCGTGTGCGATGACCGAAATGGACCCCTGTTTCCAAAAGTGACTTCATACTAAGAATGGCCATGCGAATTACCTCCTATGCGTTAGGCCTCCGTCTTCTTCGCTCCGAGCAGAAACCGGCTGGCCAACCGGCACGCTCCACTCGGTCGGAAGACGTGCGAATTTGCCCTATGGGCAGAATCTCTCCCGCCGGTTTTCTTGCCCCGGGCGGGAGCGATGTGCAGTATATCATGCTGAAATCATTTCGTCAAAGTTGACTTGCGTCGTTCTATCGCTAAGTCGCTTTCGCAGCTTTTATTCGCACACGCCGCAAGAATCGCTCCTCATCAATGATCGCCCTGCGATGATTTGCCTCTCCCACGAGCTCAACCTCATCATAAATTTTAGCATCGAAGGTGATCACGCTCCCCTCGATGTGGACGATCTCAGCCCGCACTCGCACGACGCCACCTATAGGCGTGGGCGCTAGATGATGCACGTGAACTTCCATCCCTACTGTAGTTTGACCTTTACGCAAATGCTTCACCACCATGCGAGCACAAGTTCTCTCAACGAGTGCAACCATGGCGGGAGTGGCGTAGACGAGCAAATCCCCACTGCCGATGTGGGGCGCGCTCACTTCGGGTGTGACTTCTTGGGAGACTTCACTGCTCAATCCGACTTCGAGCGGGGGTTCCGTCATCGTGTTTCACCTCGCTCCTCCACCTCGCCATCTTCCCCGCAGGCATCTTGAGCGATCGCGACCGCGATCGCCAGTGTATGGGTATGGCTGAGGCTGATCGACCATTTCACTAAACCAAGCGTAGATGCCAGCTCGTCCGCATGCCCATGCAATCGTAAGATTGGTTGCTGCCGGTCGCCATGGATAATCTCGATGTCCTTCCAGCAGACCTTGCCAATCCCCGTGCCCAAGGCTTTGGATACCGCTTCCTTCGCCGCGAAGCGTGCTGCAAGGGATGCCACATGCCCGCGTGCATCGACCCTTTCTCGTTGTGTATAGATCCGCTCGAAAAAACGCTCGCCGGATCGCGCAATTGCGCGCTCGATTCGTTCCACCTCAACGATGTCTACACCAGTGCGGATCAAACCTCAACTCCCTCCCCCTCAGGACCTGCGGTTGCGATGGCCAGGTGATCGGGGTCTAGAAACTCTTTTGCCGTGCGGAGGATTTGCTCCCGCGTGATCGCCGCGATGAGTTCAGGATAGCGTTGATAGTAATCCAACCCAAGGTCATAGCGTTCGATATGGAGCAAGGATCCTGCGACACCTTCGTTTGATTCAAGGCGTAAAGGTAAGCGGCCGATGAAATTCGCTTGGTTCTCGAGCAGCTCGTGCTCAGTCACCCGTTTTGAAATAAATCGTTTAATCTCACGCTGGATCAGATGGATCGCTTTCTCAACATTTACTGGATTTACGCCCGCGTTTACCTGCCAGGGTCCTGGACCGGGCCCTCCTGTGAGGGAACTATAGGAGTAATACGCCAGACCCGCAGATTCGCGTACCGCATCACCAATGCGACCGAACAACCCAAACCGACCGAGGATGTTGTTACCCAGTGCGGCTGCCAAGTAGTCTGCGTGATGACGACTCGGGC
Organism: uncultured Anaerolineaceae bacterium; assembly: GCA_964385305.1. Taxonomy (GTDB): domain Bacteria; phylum Chloroflexota; class Anaerolineae; order Anaerolineales; family E44-bin32; genus CAYLOP01. The sequence continues at coordinate 5,896 of CAYLOP010000002.1, forward strand.
CTGGCACGCCAAGCACGATGTCGCACTGAGTCTTTCCAGGGAGATGGATATCATTTCGAAGAAGACCTGACAGTTGCGCCACAGGCGGCAAAACGGGCTGATCGGCCTGGCTGGCGTTGATCCAATCCCCAAAGCTGGCCGCGACGGTATCCAACACCGCTTCGGCTTCGATCGCACCCACCACAACGATCACCATTCCTTGTGGCCCATAGTGCTTCCTATGGAACCTTCGAAGATCAACCGATGAAAGCTTCTCCACCGTCTCACGGTACCCCGTGGCAGGAAGCGCATAGGGATGCTTCGGATAGGCGAGCTTATCAAACGCCATCTGAGCCCTCGCCCCTGTGTTTTGGTCTCTGATGGCAATCCCTGTTAATTGTTCGGCTTTGAGACGCCCAACCAGCGTCTTAGGAAATTGGGGATTGCGAAGCACATCTGCCAGCAGTTCTAAAAGGAGAGGCAGGTCCTCTACCAATGCTTTCCCTTGGAAGCCTGTGGTATGGGTACCGGCACCAATAGCCAATCGGGCGCCGATAGATTCGAGCGACTCAAAGATCTCTTGGAAAGAGTATTCACGTGTCCCACGCATGAGCCCCAGAGCAGTTAAATTAGCCAAGCCCGCCTGCTCCGGTATCTCCTGCATTGCCCCAACGGAAAGGTACCCTGACAACACCACCGATGGGCTAGAGAAGTTCTCGCGCGCCAGCAAGGTGATGCCATTGGGCAACTCGCGCCGCAAGATGGTTTCGGGGCCGGGCAACGTTCTTACATCCAGACGAGGTAGAGAAAAACCCTTTTTATTCATGTGCGGCGCTCTCGGTTGGACGGTATATACCCACAATCCGATTCTTGGGAAGCAGGTATTTACGCGCTGTATTGAGTACATCCTCAGGTGTAACGCTCGCAATCCGATCGAGGTAGGTTTCAAACCAGCGATAATCCGCAAATATCTCGCTGAAACCCATCCAAAATGCCTGGTTAGTGATGCTCTCACTGTTATAAGCAAATAACGCACGCGCCTGCTTAATGGCCTTGTTCAGTTCTTCTTCCGCGATGCGCTCCTCAAGCAGCCTCGCAATTTCAGCATCGATCACCTCAATCGACTGCTCTGGCTTGCGATCGGGACGCACAGTGACATGGATCGAGTAAAGGTATGGATCGACTGTCGCCGCAAGCCCACCCTGAACCGTGGCAGCGATCTCACCACCAACGAGTGCTTGATAGAGGCGTGATGTCTTGTTCGAGATCCCCCCGCCAAGAATATTGAGGTTGGATGCTCCTGTCAATACACTATCCAAAACAGTCAGCGCCAGGAAGTCCTCATCGGCTCCAGGTGGCGCATGGAAGCCCATCTCCACATAGGGCGTTTCCCCAGGCCCCTCAACCGTAACGCGTCGTTCTCCCATTTGCTCAGGCTCAGTGCGAACCTGATCCTCTGGCGCGGGTCTTTCCGGGAGCGCACCATAGAGATCGAGAACGCGCTGCAGCATTGCCTCCGTCTGAAAATCACCTGCCACGACAAGAATGGCGTTGGATGGGATATAGTACTTTTGATAGTACTGATGGAGATTCTCACGGGTCATCGTCTCTAAATCAGCCATGTCCCCGATCACTTCATGGTGGTAAGCATGGACGCGAAATGCGGCAGCCTGTAGCTCTTCCGAAAGCCGAAAGGTGGGTTCATTCTCGTGGCCTTGCCGCTCGGATATGATGACCGTTCGTTCTGATTCCACCTCGTCCGGATCGAACTTACTATTCATCATGCGGTCAGCTTCCAACTGCAACGCAAGCTCAATACAATCGGCCGGCATGGTTTCGTAATATGCCGTCCAGTCGAGCCATGTCATCGCATTCCAATAACCCCCGTCGCGCGAGATCAAGCGATCCAGCTCATTGCCCGGGAATTTCGGCGTGCCTTTGAACTGCATATGCTCCACCCAATGCGAAATCCCCGTGATTCCCGCCCGCTCCTGGCGCGAGCCAACACGATACCAAACCCAATTGCTAATCAGTGGCGCGGTATGGATTTCCTTGAGCCGAACCTCCAAACCGTTATCAAGCTTCATCTGTGTAATGCCTTCCCCAAGTGCACTCACGCAATATTACCCTTTCCTTATCAGGCAAGATCTTCAATCGATTTTCTAAGAGAATACCAACTACACCCCCACCTCGAAACTGGCGCCCTGTATCGTTTATTTTATCCGGATCTTAGATCTTGAGACCCTTGATTAACACAAGATCTGACATCTTTGCTCAAGGACGTGGAAGCTTTGGCTTAAACAACCATGATGTTTTTCAAGGGAATTCGCTATTTGATCAAGTCTAATCCAGGCCGCGTAATCATACCACTGCTAACACCACTCGCAAGGCGTCGACTCGCAGAAGGTCATGCAGTGCGCGTGACACAATGCACTTGCCCCTTATAGATGCTGAAAGTAAACTGAACAGGAACATGATAACTCCTATCCTGAAGGGCTGATAAAGCTGCAAGTTTGGAGGAGGCAATGATGCAAATAACACGACAGGCGGACTATGCCGTTCGTGCTGTACTTTATTTATCAAGTTTAGATAACGGTGGTCGTGCTCCCACAAGCACCATCGCACGCGAAAAGCATATTCCCCCCTCTTTCCTTGCCAAGATCGTCTCACAACTCTCCGTCGCCGGGGTCCTACAAACCTCGCGCGGAGCACGCGGCGGCGTTACGCTTGCACGACCATCCTCAAAAATCACATTATTAGAGGTTGTTGAAGCTATCGATGGGCCCATCGCACTTAACGAGTGTGTGATGGATAGCAGCATGTGCCCCCTCAGCGATGACTGCCCCGTGTACCGCATCTGGTGTGAGGCTCAAAGCAGACTTGTCAAGAAGCTGGAGTCCACAAACTTTGGGAAACTCGTTAAGCATTAGAACAAGCCTCACCACACGCTAAAGCCAGGCACGCGAGAAAAAAGCAGCCTGCGCACATATCGTAGACACAAATGGACCCCGACCTGTAATTCCTGCCGGGGTTCGATTGTTAAACGCATATCAAGACGTAACTCATTGCTAATAGATTGCCTAGCCTCTCATGCTGTCTCCGCATCCCCTCGAATAAAATCCCCTCCATGGATTTCCCAATCGTCACCTCGGTGCAGTGATCCGTCCTTGATTCCTATCACGGAGACGATCCATTTCACATCAACAAATGGCCATCTCCTGTATCAAACCCCTTCGACGATGGTTCCCAAGTGGGCATAGGAAGGCACAGAATTTGACAAACCCTCAGTATTCGTGCTAGGATGAACTTGTATAGTTGTATATACGAATCATGTCGGACTGCCATGACTCTCAAGAAAGACTACACACCCAAATACATCCAATTGAGTGAGCTCCTACGGGATCGAATCGAACGTGGGGAACTCCGATCCGGAGACCAGATTCCCACAGAGGATGCGCTAAGCGCAAAATACCGCATGAGCCGTGGGACGGTTCGTCAAGCGATCGCCCTCCTGGTTAATCAGGGCTTGATACGCCGCGAACAAGGTCGGGGAACATTTGTAAATGCACCACTCGCTGGGCCAACCTTTTTCACGCTTACCAGTTTCAATGATGATATGCGAAGGCAAGATCGTCAACCTAACACCCGTTTGTTGACCGCAGAAACAGTCCCCGCATCCGAAGAAGTAGCTCGACGCCTGGAGTTGAACCAAGGTGAGCCCTGCATCCACATTGTCCGGTTGCGCCTGGCCGACAATCAACCCGTGGCGCAAGAGACTCGCTATATGGCTTATTCCCTTTGCCCTTCGCTGTTAGAGGACGATCTAGAGGCCGAATCAATCCATTCTCTACTCATCCACAAATATCACATCCCCTTGATCCGCACCTCTCACACGATCGAAGCTCACATCCTGTCCCCGCAAGAAGCACAATTGCTACAAGTCAGGCCGCGTACGGCGGCTTTCTTTGTGGACCGCCTGACATACACCACAGACGAGCATGGTGAACGTCCTGCTGTTTGGTATCAGGCGATCTATCGAGGCGATGAATATCATTTCAAAGTGGAGTTTGAAGGGTCCATATGAATCATTTCGTCATATCGGTGACATGAATAGCTCTACGGATCAAAAGGTCGTGTCCAAAGGCAAACGCAGGATAGTGTTATGGGGATGACCAATTACCTGTACGAATTGCACCTTTGCTTGCAGCAAACTTCACACGATGAGGAGGTCTAACTATGGCTCGTGAAATTCGGGCACCAAGAGGATCCAAATTAACCTGTAAATCATGGCTCATCGAAGCGCCCTATCGCATGATTCAGAACAATCTCGATCCCGAAGTTGCTGAACGACCTGAGGATCTCGTCGTATATGGCGGTCGTGGTCAGGCCGCACGCAATTGGGAAAGCTTCGATGCGATCCTGACTTCGCTCAAAGAGCTTGAAAACGACGAGACATTGTTAGTCCAGTCCGGCAAACCGGTGGCGGTCTTCAAAACGCATACGGACGCCCCGCGGGTACTCCTCGCCAACTCCAACCTAGTCCCCCACTGGGCAACACAGGAGCACTTCGACGAACTCTCTGCAAAAGGCTTGATCATGTATGGACAGATGACCGCCGGGTCATGGATCTACATCGGCACACAAGGCATCTTGCAAGGGACTTATGAAACGCTGGGATCTCTTGCAACCCAGAGGGGATGGGGATCACTTAAGGGGAAATTTGTCCTCACAGCCGGCCTGGGAGGTATGGGCGGTGCACAACCCCTCGCAATCACGATGAACGAAGGCGTTGGCCTCATTGTTGAAGTGGATCCCGACCACGCGCAGCGGCGACTTGAGCACGGCTACGTTGACATGGTCGTGGATGAATTGGAAGAAGCCATGACTTTGGTGGAAGATGCCACCGAATCCGAACGCCCTCTCTCCGTTGGTCTTATCGGAAATGCTGCTGAAGTCTACCCAGAATTGGCACTTCGAGGGGTAACCCCCGATGTCGTCACGGACCAAACACCCGCGCACAACGTGCACGATTATGTTCCCCATGATATGAGCCTCGAGGAAGCAAATGCGCTGCGGGCCAGCAACCCTGAAGAATATGCCCACCACTCCATGAGGTCAATGGCACGCCACGTTGAAGCTATGCTCGCCTTTCAGCGCCAAGGGGCGGAAGTCTTCGATTACGGAAATAACCTCCGACAGCGCGCCTACGACGCGGGCGTGAAGGAAGCCTTCTCCTACCCGGGTTTCGTTCCGGCTTACATCCGCCCCCTATTCTGTTTAGGCAAAGGGCCTTTCCGCTGGGTGGCATTATCGGGCGATGAGGAAGATATCTACCGCACCGATGAAGCGGTGATGGAGCTTTTCCCGGATGATGAACATCTGATCCGCTGGCTGAAGATGGCTCGCGAGAAAGTCCACTTCCAAGGGCTTCCCTCGCGCATCTGTTGGCTGGGTTACGGCGAACGCGCAAAGGCTGGTCTAAAATTCAACGAGATGGTCGCTAGTGGAGAATTGAAGGCTCCCATCGTCATCGGGCGCGATCATCTCGATGCCGGCTCTGTAGCTTCACCAAATCGTGAGACAGAAAGCATGCGTGACGGCACCGACGCTGTGAGCGATTGGCCGCTCCTGAACGCGATGCTCAACGCGGTCGGCGGGGCCACCTGGGTATCCTTCCACCACGGTGGTGGTGTGGGGATCGGTTTCAGCCAACACGCCGGGCAGGTGATCGTTGCAGATGGCACACCGGAGGCTGCACGAAGGCTGGAACGTGTCCTCACGACGGACCCGGGCTTAGGGATCGTCCGCCACGCGGATGCTGGCTACGAAAAGGCCATCCAGGCAGCCAAGGACCATGCGATAAAGATGCCCATGCTGAAGTAAGCGCCTGGGTTAACACTGACACTGAGCGCCCAAGCGTGTCTACTCGATTAGAAACCGACAGACCGGGCGCTTGGTGTACAATTTCTCCATGCTTCGCCATCGATCCAATCTCTTGCTGTTGGACCTTTCCATGGTCGCACTGACTTGCGAGCCTTTCCTGCGCATAAGACGCATACTGCATCCATTTATATCGGTCGAACTCACCATCGCGATCGCTTCTAGGTTGATGGTCACCTCGATTGCATTAATTTGGTCTTTCGCGGCTTCTCCACTATCCAGTTGGCTGTACGCTCGGACTTATTCCTACGAATGAGATCAACACAAACGCCTCGGCTTGGCCTGCAAATCGCGGCCTTCTCCCTCATACGCACCATCTTCAACACCGGATTCCGGATGATCTACCCCTTCTTGCCCGTCCTTGCACGTGCCGTGGGCGTTAACCTAGAGACGATGGCGCTCGTCGCCACAGCCCGATCTACCCTCGGATTGGCAGGTCCGGTGCTTGGATCCTTGGGCGACCACATCGGACGCAAGCGCGCCATGCTCATAGGCCTGGTACTTTTTGTAATTGGCCTCTTCTTGGTGATCTTCTGGCCGACTTATATCTCGCTCATGCTAGGTTTCGTACTTGGCGCCGCCGGGAAAATCATATTCGACCCCGCAATGCAAGCCTACCTCGGGGATCGAGTTCAATATGCCAAACGGGGTAGAGTTATCGCGCTCACCGAACTTGGTTGGTCATGGGCATCCCTATTTGGTCTTCCACTCGTCGGTTGGGTCATCGCGCGTGCGGGTTGGATCGCCCCCTTCCCACTCCTGGCCGGTCTTGGCGGGATCGCAATCCTCATTCTTTGGAGAATCCTACCATCCGATCCGCACACCCCTCGTGCAAACGCCGGCTTCACGCAAGCCTTACGCGCCATCCTGGCTCATCCCGCCGCCCTAGCGGGGTTGGGGGTAGGTTTACTCATCAGCTTCAGCAATGAAACCGTCAACATAGTCTATGGAGCGTGGATCGAGCAGGACTTTGGCTTGAGGGTGGAAGCGCTGGGAGCTGCTTCCGCCGTGATCGGTCTGGCTGAGTTGAGTGGGGAGGGATTTGTAGCCGCCCTCACCGATCGCATCGGCAAGCGATGGGCGATTGGCAGCGGCATCGCACTCATCATCGTAGCTTGCCTTTCTCTACCTTTCATGGGACGTACCCTCCCAGGAGCCTTGGTCGGGCTGTTCTTCTTTTTCATCGTCTTCGAGTTTACTTTTGTGAGCGCGATTTCTCTGATGACAGAACTGGTGCCTAATGCGAGAGCTACCATGATGGCCGGTAATATCACCGCAGCCGCCATCGGCCGCGCCCTTGGAGCGTTGATCGGGCCAACGCTGTTTACAATCGGGCTCCTCGCCAATAGCACAGCCGCTGCCGTTTTGGCGGCATTTGCATTGGTTATCTTGATCCGCTTCGTTCGAGTAGAATAGGAAATCAGCGAAATCCAACCTTTGGAGAACCTAGACGTGGCGGATAAGAACACGGCAGATATCCTGCTTTATAACGCTTCCCAAGTCTTGACACTTGCGGGTGGGCCGCAGCGGGGAAGCAAACTCGGTGAACTCGGACTGATTGAGGACGCTGCTGTTGCGATTCGTGCCGGGACCATCCAGGCCGTCGGAAAAAGCGCCGCTCTGAGGGCTCGTTTGAGCGCAGAACAGGAGATCGATGCAGGAGGGCGTGTGGTGCTCCCCGGCTTTATCGACCCACATACGCATCTCGTCTGGGCAGGGGATCGTGCCGCGGAGTTTGAAATGCGGTTGGCCGGCGCGAGTTATATGGAGATCATGGCTATTGGGGGAGGCATCGTTTCAACCGTACGACAGACACGTGAAGCGAGCGTCGCCGACTTAGTCGACGAAGCCCGCCCACGAAAACGCCGCATGATCGCATACGGCACAACCACGGCTGAAGCCAAGACAGGTTACGGTCTTGAGACAGATGCAGAAATCAAAATGCTTGAAGCCATCATGCGATTAGACGAAGAGGGGCCACTCGAGCTTGCTCCTACCTTCCTTGGCGCTCATGCCATCCCTGAAGAGTATGCCGACCGCGAAGATGAGTACACAGACCTGGTCTGTGAGCACATGCTCCCAACCGTCAAGCGCTGGTGGGATGCCAACGCGACCGACCGACCCCTACCCTTCGTCGATGCATTTTGTGAAACAGGGGCGTTCGACCTTGAACAGTCCCGGCGCATCCTCGAATGTGCTAGAAGCTTAGGCTTTCCCTTAAAGATCCATGCTGATGAGTTCGACAGACTGGGGGGAACGAGTCTGGCCGTTGAAATAGGCGCTGTCTCAGCAGATCACCTGGTAAAAACAAATATGGATGATATCGTTGCGTTGGGAGGTTCAGATACGGTTGCCGTCGCCCTGCCATGCACACCTTTCGGTCTGGCGGAACCCGACTACACCCCCGCCGGTGCCATCCTTGAAGCAGGCGGAATCCTCGCCATCGCGACCGATTTGAATCCTGGAACGGCATGGTGTGAAAGCATGCAATTCGCGATTGCGCTTGCTTGCCGCTACATGGGCCTGACGCCTGCACAGGCAATCGCAGCGGCAACCATCAATGCCGCAGCCGCTATCTCCCGATCCGATCGGGTTGGTAGCCTTGAAGAGGGAAAACAAGCCGATTTGATCCTGCTCGATGCGCCGGATTATCGGCATCTGGGCTATCGCTTTGGGACCAATTTGGTTTCTATGGTCATCAAAAAAGGTGTTATCCTAGATACCCTTGTTGAGAAGGAGACTTGATGGAAATCCTTGGCTTTTCAATCAGCAACGCGCTGCTCATCCTGCTCGGCTTAGCCATTGGCTGGATCGTCTTAAAGTTGCTATTACGTTTCACCATACGCCTTTTCGCATGCGGCTGCCTCGTCTTGCTGCTCCTCGTAGGCGGCTGGTGGCTTGTTAGCACGTTCATTCTCTGATGACTGCGCATCACACGCCACTTCCATCAGCAAAGCCGCGTTGATCGCCTCTGGGTCGCTTCCGCGAAGCAATGCAGAGGGCTTGCGAAGGATCCGGAGTGGAATTACGAAACCGCATTCAACGATACGGAGCCCCCAGAAACGGATCGCAAAGCTACCCCCTCCCCTTTTATCTTTTCGCTAGTTAATGAAAAAATTCAGCCTCTTCTGAGAAGGGGCTGAATTCTTGGTAAACGTTGACGGTCTAGTAATCGGGCATCGGCGGTGCTGCCGGACCTCTCTCCGGTTCGGGCACATCCGTGATGAGGGCTTCTGTGGTGAGGATCATCGCTGCGATCGAAGCAGCATTCTCCAGCGCACCCTTGGTCACCTTGGCCGGGTCAATGATTCCGACCTCAACCATGTCGACGTACTCTTCCTTGAGAACATCAAAGCCGATGTTCTTGTTCTTCTTCTCAGCATGTGCTCGACGGACGGTCTCGATCACGACTGCGCCATCCTTCCCAGCATTCTCCACAATACCGGCCATCGGCGACTCAAGCGCACGGCGGACGATATTGACGCCGATATTGGAGTCCTCGTCCGGGCCCTTCAGTTTCTTGATGGACTCCAGCGCGTTGAGCAGCGCCACGCCGCCGCCAGGCACAATGCCTTCCTCAACGGCCGCTCGTGTGGCGGAGAGAGCATCCTCGACACGATGCTTCTTCTCTTTGAGCTCGGTCTCTGTAGCGGCACCGACTCGAATGACAGCGACGCCACCGGCCAGCTTCGCCAGGCGTTCCTGGAGCTTTTCCTTGTCGTAATCGGATGTTGACCGGTCAATCTCAACCTTGATCTCTTCGATGCGGCCCTTAATCCGGTCGGTTTCACCGCTGCCTTCAATGATGGTTGTGTCCTCTTTGCTGACGAGGATCTTGCCGGCCTTGCCCAGGTCGTTGATCGTAACGGATTCGAGCTTGCGGCCCAGCTCTTCGGTGACCACTGTGCCACCGGTGAGAATGGCGATATCCTGAAGCATGGCCTTGCGTCGATCGCCAAAGCCCGGAGCCTTTACAGCCACAACATTGAGCATGCCCCGCAGCTTGTTGAGTACGAGTGTCGCCAAGGCTTCACCATCGATATCCTCTGCGATTACGACCAATTCACGCTTTCCAATCTGTACAAGCTTTTCCAAGATGGGGACGATATCGCTTGCTGCGGAGACCTTCTTGTCATGAATGAGGATGTAGGGTTCCTCGATAACCGCTTCCATCTGCTCTGGATCGGTGACGAAATAGGCCGAGATGTAGCCGCGGTCGAACTGCATGCCTTCAACGTATTCGGTCTCGAATTCCAGGCCTTTGGATTCCTCGACGGTGATTACGCCGTCCTTGCCAACTTTGTCCATCACTTCGGCGATCAACTCACCGATCTCACGATCCTGTGCGGAGATGGCGGCGACCGAAGCGATCTCCTCTTTCGTAGTAACATCAATGGCCTGCTTGGCAATGGCGTCCGAAGCCGCCTTAGCAGCCGACTCGATGCCGCGCTTGAGCAGCATGGGGTTGGAACCTGCAGCCAAGCTTCTCAAGCCGTTGGTCACGATGGCATGTGCGAGAACGGTCGAGGTGGTCGTACCGTCGCCGGCGATGTCGTTTGTCTTCGTTGCCGCTTCTTTGAGAAGCTGGGCGCCCATGTTTTCAAAGGGATCTTCTAGCTCGATCTCTTTTGCTACGGTAACACCATCATGCGTGATTGTGGGAGATCCAAACTTGCGATCTAGAGCCACGTTACGGCCTTTCGGCCCTAGTGTCGTTGCCACGGCACTGGCCAGGATATCAACACCTGCCTTGAGACGCCGACGAGCGTCTTCAGAAAATGCGAGTTGCTTTGCACTCATAATTCACATGCTCCTATCTGATTTAATCATGCGTTCTTCCGTTTTGTCGTGCCTGCGCTTTCATCCTTCGATAATTGCTAGGATGTCGCTCTCCCGAAGGATGAGCAGCTTATCGCCGTCGATCTTGATCTCTGTGCCCGCGTATTTCGTGAACAAGACCTTGTCTCCCACAGACACATCCATCTCGATCCGCTTGCCCGCATCGTCCCGGGCACCTGGCCCTGCAGATAGCACCTCACCCTTCTGCGGCTTCTCTTTCGCCGTCTCGGGCAGCACAATCCCACTCGGCGTCACTTCCTCTTCTTCCAGAGGTTTGATAACCAAGCGATCGGCCAGCGGTTTTATATTGAGTGACATACGTAGCCTCCTCTTGCTTATAATATCGGGATTTCTTGACATGGATTGCAATTTAGCACTCGGACCGCGCGAGTGCTAATTTGCAACGAAAGTTTACCCAAGTTTGGGGATCGTGTCAAGGGGAGTCTGTAGATAAAGGCGTAGTTGTGGTTTCCGGTAGCGGGCTTCCACTTTCTCCCGCGCAAATCGCTCGGCCTTCTGCAACAATCGCCGATACAATGGGATCATCACGATACTTCGCATCGAGTTGGCGGAAGATACGCTCTGCATCTATACACGCGTTTGGAAATTCCTCCGTTCCGGCATACGCGGAAAGAACCGACCCGTAGGTGTAGTAATACTCAACACTCCCCTGCTCTAAACCAATGGGGATGACTTCTTGGCCCACTTGCAGTGCCATTTCGCCCTCGTC
>CAYLOP010000002.1:17393-79708 GCA_964385305.1 uncultured Anaerolineaceae bacterium
CATCGCAGGCAAAAACACCCAGGTCACAAAGCAGCACTCCGCTCTCCGCTGCCGAGCAGCCGTCAAGGGCGCATTTCAATACTGGAATAGCGCTCTCATAATTCCTTGCCTGGAAATATACAATCCCCAACCTGGCATAAATATCGGGATTCGCCGGATCGATGGCAAGGGCGCTCTCGATATTCACTGCAGCGATGAAGAATTCACCCTGCTGCTGATACGTCCTACCAATGGCAAGATAGGGCGTGGGGTCTTTAATACCCAGTTGCTGATTGATTTTTGCAGCCCTATCAAAATAATCAAGGGCTGTTTCCACATCCCGCAGTTGACGGTAATTGACCCCGATGCGAAGGTAGAGAAAGGTCAAATTAGGGCTGATCTTAGCAGCCTCTTGATATTCAAGGATAGCCTGCAAATACTGCCCCTGGCTTTCCAACACAGTGCCATAGACGCGGTGGATATCCATCTGATCTTTGGGATCTATAGAACTCAAGTCTTGCGCAGCCGTTTGCGCTAGGTCAAGCGCTTGGGCTGAACGCTGCTGATCAACTAAAACCTCAGCATAATATGCAAGCGCCAGATTATTCCCTGGGTCCAATTGGCTGGCGCGCAGGGCAGAATCCTCAGCCTCTGCTAAAAATTCTTCGAGCTTGTTGCGATCACGAATGACCGTGCGCAGTCGATCGATCTCAACCGTTCGCCCGCTTATCACCCACACATCTGGCTGGATGACCTCCACCGTGCCCGAGAACAGAACGATTGTCCCTGTTTCTTCCGTGTCTGCGGCCTCCTCCGGTGAACCGCTTTCGGTAAGCTCGATGAGACGTGCTGTGATACCGCCCCCTTCTTCGATTGTGGCTTGCACCCTGACACTGTCCCCGATACCGATCGAATCCTTGATCTCTGCGGCCGCAGACCAGTCATACACCAAGGCTCGGACCGCGTGTGCTTTCGAGCTTTCCGGGTCGGATTGCACAGCTTGCTCAATGGATGCACGCGCCTCGGTCAATCTCGCACGACGCTGGTCGAGGGTGGTGCGAAGATCACTGGAGTAAGTCTGAATGCGTGCCAATTCCGCCCAGAGGTCAGGATTTCCGGGCTCCATCAACACCGCGACTTCGTAGGCCTCAATCGCCTTCTCAAGATCTCCTGCCGAGAAGTGTGCCTCGGCCTCTTCAGCATAGGATCGCGCGGTCCTCGTTGGCCCTGGCGTTGGTATAAAAAGTGGACGCACACGCCCAGCCTCGACGAGACGAGTAAGTAATACACCGCCCACAATGAGCGCGAGGTAAACGAGAATCCTCCAGGGGTTGGATCGACCAGCACCTCGGCCTAGAGGCAAACGGTCTCCCTTTAACTGCATCTTGGTTTTAGGACCTCACGATCAGGGATTCGGTGTGAGCTCTGGCTCTGGTGAGGGGGTTGGTTCGAGCTGCCCACACAGGATCAAGCCTTCCTGCGCGTTGAAAACAGCGATCTCATCTTCGGGGACAAGACGAAGCAGCGCCTCGAAGATCAGGGTTGCATCTTGGCATCGTTCCTGCTTTGCGAGAGCAAGACCATAGGTATAGTAGAATTCCACGACACGCGCATCGGGACCATCCGGCGCGTCGAGCGGCAACCCCTCTACCCACACGCCATCGTCTGCGATTCCACCTCGGATCGCCAAATCAAGCTGCAATATTGCTTCATCCAAAACATTATCGTGATAGTACATCCGGCCAAGGTTACCGCGCAGACGAGGATTGCTTGGTTCAAGATCCGACGCGTCCTTAGCATACTGGCTCGCTTTTCCATATTCGCCCACCCGCGCGTACGCCTGAACGATTAGATTCAAGGGCTCAACGGCAGTTGGGGCAAGACTGACAGCTTTTTTGTAACTTTCGATCGCCCCATAGACATCCTCTTGAGCTTGCAACATGTTACCTACATCGATATGCAGGCGGTATAAATTGGGGTTGATGGCTTTTGCGGCCTCGTACGACGCAATTGCCTGTTCATAGTTCCCCGTCAACTCCCATACGTAGCCCAACGCTCGGTGAGTATCCAGTAATTCAGGAGCTTCTTGAACGGCGCGTTCCGCCTGCTCCAGAGCTCTCTCATACTCGCTAATGTTGTTATCGACTAATACTTCTGCATAGTATGCACGTGCTTGCGATGAATTGGGGTTGATTTCAAGTGCGCGCTCAACTTCGTCGAGCGCTTCTGCTAGAAGACTCGCCTGTTCAGCCCGCTCACCCGCAAGACCTGCTTTAAAATCAAGCGCCCATCCCAGTACAGCATGTGCTAACGCGGAGTCCGGATCGATCACCAATGCGTCTCGTGCAGCTAGCTCAGCCTCTTCGTATTTCCCGGCAAAGATCCGTACACGTGCGAGCTCGATGAAAAACGTGACCTCACGTGGATCAACCTTGATCGCTTCAAGATAAGATTCCTCCGCCTGTGCTAATTTCCCGACCTCAAAAAGGCTTTCTGCCTCCAGCACATACGAAGCCGGGCTGCGCGTAGGGGTTTGCGTGGGGATGAAGAGCGGTTGAGCGGTTGGAATATACACTTGCCAAATGTAGATCACCGCCGCAATGAGGACAAGAAGGATGATCACCCGAAAAGGATTTGATCTCCTTCTCCTCTTCTTCATTTGCCATTTACTACCACTTAGATACATGTCATTTTATGGACTTACACGCAGGGGGTAAGTACCGCATCATACCATTCTCTGATTGACACCGTCAAGAACCGTATTTAGGGTATAATGCGCCTCATGCAACCAGGAACGCCGAACTCAAATACACCAGAAGAAACCCAACCCGTACTAGCGGTTTTACAAACTCCTGGCCAAGAGGAGCCTTCATCACCAAGCGAGCCTACAACTCGGCGACGCTGGCCGCGTTATGTTCTGATCTATTTGCTGGTTATGGTCTTGGTCAGCGCAGTGGCATTCTGGAGAGGTCGCTTGAGCAATCAAGTGCGCCAGCATGAACAAGTCTCCCAGTTCCTCCAAGAGCAGTATGAGTTGGGCTTGCAGGATCTCGAAAAGGGCAACTTCGAGCTCGCAAGGCAGCGCTTTGAAGCTATCATCCGCTACGATCCGGTTTACCCCGGTGCGGAGGAGAAGCTCGTCGAGATTTTTGTTGCCCTCAACGTGCCTACCGTCACTCCGACGCCCATCCCCACCCCAACACCAGACCCTTCCCCCCCAGACCAACTCTTCGAGCAGGCAAAAGCAGCGCTAGCTAAAGGTGACTGGACAACGACGATCAACAAGCTTCTCACTCTCCGCGCGAAAGATCCCACATACCAGGCGATCGAATCAGATGGTTTGATGTATGTCGCCCTCCGCAGTCGCGGCATGGAACTGATCGCACAAGGATTAATGGAAGAGGGCCTCTATGACTTGGCATTAGCCGAACGCTTCGGCCCATTAGATCGAGACGCCATGTTCCGTAAAACACTCGCCCAGCAATACTTACTTGCCAATAGCTATATCGGGTTGAATTGGTTCAAAGCTGCAGACCTATTCTCATCCCTGTGCGAGCAGGGAGCCACGATCGATTCCTGTCCCAAATACGCCGAATCGGCGTGGGAATATGGGGATCAGCTTATAAAAGCCGAGGACCCTTGTGCCGCATTGGAGCATTACGAGGGATCGTTATCGGTCTGGGAGAATGAAGATCACATTCCCACCGCCACAAAAGCTGCAGAGTTGTGCGCAATTGCTACGCGTCCGCCCACGCGCCCTCCGGAAGCTACTGAAACCCCCACCCCGGAAGGGGGTGCAACCGAAGAACCTACGCCCAAAGAGCCAACACTCCAGCCGACACAAACGCCTAAAACCCCCGAGCCTCCTCCTAAGGAATAACGGTCGAGAACCGGAATCTCTGATTGGGCATTGATCCTCGCATACTGGTTTCACATAACCGCCGCCGATGTTTGGGTTGGCGGTCTTCTCTTCTAGGGAGCGATCCTGTTGTTCATGCATCGGGATGGTTTTTTTATAACCGGGCACACAACTTGCACCATTCCCAACACAGATCTCATTGAAAAAGGGGTGAACTTGGTGCTACAACAATACGCATTCTCGTTAGGCGTCGCTTCGCTGTATCTGGGTTTCTCTGCTGTCCTTGGCATGATTCTCAGGCACGCTCTCCTCCCGCGTGGTCAATCTTGGGTGCGAAAGCTGACCGTGCCGTACGGCTTGTTGCTGGTTCTGCCAGCTACGGTCCTCATCCTAAACCTCTCTGAGTGGGAGATGTTGTACCGCCTCGGAACGGTGGCCATGGGCCTGTGTGCGGTGTTCATCGCGTTCACAAGACCGAGATGGATGCCAAGGCTCCTCTGGTTACGTACATTTGGCAAAATCTACCTCGCAGGTACAATGGCGCTCTCTGCCCTCTGGGGGTTCAGTATGTCTCTCGTGACACAGACGGTTGGCACAACTGTGATCGCAGCCGCCGCCGGTATAGCCAGTATTGCCTCACTTTGGAATGCGCTACGTCCCGGATGAAGAAGGGGAGCGTTTGAGGTACAATGAACTGCTCGATAAACAGTTCATGAACCCGCAAGCGCGAGGGCCCACTTGTTCGAACTCATGTTCTTAGGCACATCTGCTTCTGCCCCCTCTGTACATCGCGGACTGACTTCCCAAGTGGTAAGTTATCGCGATCATCGTTTCTTAATCGATTGCTGGGAGGGAACTCAACGCCAAATCCTCATCTCGGGCATCGGATTTCGCCGCCTCAACCGTATCCTGATCACACACGGCCACCTCGACCACATCCTGGGTTTAGGCGGCTTGATCTCCACCTTCTCGCGTTGGGAGGCGATCGAACATCTTGAAATTTGGGCTGGCTCCTGGGCGTTGGAGCGTATCTATGATCTGATATATGGCGTCGTTCTGCGCGGCGTTCGTCCCCCGGTTAAAATCGATTTGATCCCGATAGAGAAGGGAACTTTGCTGGAAGATAACAACTTTCGCCTTTCAGCATTCCCTGTCTCCCACCGTGGCCCCGGCGTGTTCGGATTCGTATTTGAAGAATTACCCAGACGCCCGTTCCTTCCTGAGCGTGCGGAAAAACTTCAGATCCCCCCCGGCCCTCTTCGGAAAGAACTTGTGGAAGGTCGAAACGTCACGCTTGCGGACGGGCAGGTGATCACACCAGATGACGTCCTCGGACCAATGCGGCGCGGCACGAAGCTTGTTCATATCGGCGATTGCGGTCGAACCAACAACTTGGTCGAGGTGTGCCAAAACGCCGACGGTCTGGTGATCGAAGCTACCTATCTAACCTACGAAGCCGAACTCGCTCAGCAGTTTGGGCATATAACAGCACAGCAGGCCGCTGAACTCGCACGCCTCGCTGGCGCAGGACATCTCTATCTCACCCACATCTCGCGTCGCTACCGCGAGAGTGAGGTGCTCGAAGAAGCCAGTGCCATTTTCCCCAATGTAACCGTCGCTCGGGATTTCGCCAAATATGAGATACGGAGAGCGGATTGAACGCCGAACGCACATCGTACGTGATTGCTCCGTGGGACATATGCGCCCACCGCGTCCAGGACATTGACCACGTGTTTACACGGCAGTAGAATTTCCGATAATAGCATTACCAAGGTCGTCGACATGCCCATCTATGAATATATCTGTCTGGATTGTAAAGCACGCTTTGATGCGCTTCGCGCTATGAGCGAAGCCGATAATCCTATACGTTGCGAAACGTGCGAAAGTGAACACACCATGCGAGTACTCTCCGTATTCGCAGCACATAGCGAGGGACGTGTGATCGCCGGTGGCGGGAGCAGCTGCGACTCATGCAGCGCGACTTCGTGTGCATCCTGTAGCCTGGCCAACCATTAGTCAAGCAAGCGAGACTTTCTTAGAAAGCCTTTGCCTCTCCTAAATCAGTTTTCAAGATAAGCTTGCAGCTTCCCTCGTTGGTTTTTAAAAAAACCTGCGCCTTTACTGGCAAGGCGCTATTTTTTATTCATGGATCTGAGGTCGTCTGTCTGGCCGTGGATTCTCAGCAAGTTAGGTGTAATGCTGCAACAACACGCTCCTCTTTACAGCGTTGATTGTAAAGCTCGCATGCTTCCCCAGTCCGAAGGGCGATGACGTGAGCCCCCTCCGCTTCAATCTGTTCGCAGACCTCAGCAGGAACCACAATCCGTTGAAACACGCCTAATCCGATAATAACTACTTGAGGCTTCGCCTGGAGCACTTGTTGGAGATCCTCGTAGCACAGTTTATGTCCCTCCACCCGCCACCAATTCGGCAGCACACGATCAGGCAGAATCATCACATCGTGCCGAAAAGTTTGACCGTCGATCACGATTTGCCCAAAGCGGAATGAATCGATCTGTGGCTCGTTCAAACCCTATCCCCTCGAGCCGTCATCCGGACGTCAAAACCCTCAAACTCACCCGTGACTTTTTCCCATTCCATCTCAACTTCGTCAACGCTCGCTGAGGGGGGTCCTGCATGGCACCATTCAACCATCCAATCCACGGCATCCTGCTCACCTTCAAACACGGCTTCCACACATCCATCCCAGAGATTCCGCACCCAACCCACCACGCCACGGGATAGTGCTTGTTGTCGTGTGTAGTAGCGAAAATTAACACCCTGCACGAATCCGTGAATAATGAGATGTGCTCGCACCTTGCCCATGATTTTCCCTCAGTCTTCTCTTGTTCCCTTTTAATATATACAACAAGTTATGCTCGCGCCCAACAGCATCGCAATACAAGCCTCCTTGTTTGCCCGACGCTCACACATCTCTTTCATCCATGCATTCCAAGTATAGAGCCTGCCCCATGCGAACGCTCACGATGTTCTCACTCAATCAACGAAAAGAAAAAGCCCGCGGTTTGGCGACCCGCGGGCTCGAACCGTCCAATATCGATTTCAACGGAGGAAGAAACCCACCTTCGACGCCAGTTGCACGACTGGGCCCGGCAAGAGACCAAACAGCAACGTCCCCAGTGCGGTCACCCAGACGGATGCGTTCAGCCAGCCCTCTGAGCGTGTCTCCGGTTCACCCTCCCGCATGTACATCACGACGATCACACGCAGGTAGTAGTATGCCGATATTAGCGAAGTCAGCACACCGATGATAGCGAGCCAAATTAAACCCGCATCAATCGCCGCGCGGAAGATGTAGAATTTCCCAACGAAACCAATCGTCGGCGGCATACCAGTTAGCGAGAGCATAAAAAGAGCCATCGCGAGCGCCAAAGCTGGTTTGCGTCGACCCAGTCCGGCATAATCCTCTATGGCCAGACCGTCCCCATCCGCCTTCTCCATTGCCAAGACCACACCCCAAGCCCCAAGGTTCGTGAATGCATATCCCAGCAAGTAAAACAACGCTGCTCGGACGGCTTCAGGTGCGATTCCTGTCGTACCGGCAGCGGGTAAAGCGATCAAAATATAGCCGGCGTGGGCGATGCTGGAATATGCCAGCATGCGCTTGATATTCGTCTGCGCGATTGCAGCTACATTCCCCCATGCCATCGTCAGCGCGGCCACCCACATCGCCAAGGGCGCCCATATTCCCGCAAAACTCGGGAACGCTGCGATAAAAACGCGTAATAACGCTGCAAATCCCCCTGCTTTCGCGCCAACTGACATGAAGGCTGAAACGGCGGACGGTGCGCCCTGGTACACATCAGGTGTCCACATGTGGAAGGGCACCGCCGCAACCTTGAAGCCCAAGCCGACAAGCACCAATGCCCCACCGACCAGCAGCAGGGGATGCGGCGTCGAGCCCGCAGCTTCAAAGATCCCTGCCAGTGAGGTCGTCCCTGTAGCGCCAAAGACCAACGCGATGCCATAGACGACGAACCCTGAAGCGAACGCACCGAGTAAAAAATATTTGAGTGCTGATTCTTCCGAGTCAGGTTCGGGTCGAGCGAATCCCGCCAACACGTAAAGCGGGATGGAGAGCAGTTCGAGCGCCAGGAAAACCACGATCAGGTCGCCGGCCATTGCCATCAGCATCATGCCGCTCAGCGTAAAGAGCAGCAAAGTATAGTACTCTCCCCGCTCAATTCCCCTACGCTTCAAGTAATCGTACGCCTGCATGATCGCGATGATTCCTGTTCCACCAAAAAGGATTTGTAGGAAGGAAGAAAAGCCATCGACGACGATCATGCCCCCGAATACCTCTCGGGATACTCCAAATTGCAGCGCAACCAAGACAAGCGCCACTGCCAGACCAGTAGCCGCCAGTATAGCTGTGATTGCTTTGCGTTCTGGAGGAATGAACAAGTCGATCAACAGCAAGACCGTAGCCCAGCCGACAACAATCAGAAACGGGAGTATTGCGTTTATCTCATGCAAGTCCATGGCTTATCGCACCACTAGTACAGCTTTTTGTAGTGTAGAGACAACCGCCTCTACAGAAGGTGACATCAAGTTAAAGAATGGTCTTGGATAGAGACCAATCCAGATGATTAGGATGACCAGTGGCACCAGGGTAACAATTTCACGCCAATTAATATCACTCAACTTCTGGTTCTCTTCCTTGTCCAGAGGTCCGAGGAACAATTTTTGGAACATGTAGAGCATATAAATCGCAGCCAAGATCACACCTGCGGCCGCGAAAGCTGCGTACAGCTTCGAACCAATCGCTTCTGATCCGAAGGCGCCCAGCAAAATGGTGAACTCACCCACAAAGCCATTCAAGCCCGGTAAGCCCATGGATGAAAGCGTCACAATAAGCGTCAGCGCACCGTAAACCGGCATGATCTTCCAAAGTCCGCCAAAGGCCTCCATGTCACGCGTATGCCTTCGCTCGTAAATCATGCCGACGATGATAAACAACGCCCCTGTGCTCAGTCCGTGGTTGACCATCTGTAAAATACCGCCCTGAATGCCTTGCGGGTTTAGTGCAAAGAGCCCAAGCACCACAAAGCCCAGGTGGCTGACGGAGGAGTACGCAACCAATTTCTTAACGTCCTTCTGAGCGTAGGACACAGCCGCGCCGTATAGGATGCCGATCACCGCCAGCAAAGCCATCCAGGGTGCATAACGCACCGCAGCCTCCGGGAACATGGGAATGTTGAACCGCAGGAAACCATAGGTCCCCATCTTCAGCAGCACACCAGCAAGAATGACCGACCCTGCGGTTGGCGCCTCGACGTGAGCATCCGGGAGCCACGAGTGTAGCGGCCACATCGGCACCTTGATGGCAAACGCAGCCGCAAATGCCAGGAAGAGCCACGTTTGTACAGCGATTGGGATCGCACCCATTGCAGCCTGCTCGATGATCTGGGGTACGGAGAACGTATCCAGATTGAGCCCCAACCACAGGATGGCAAGAAGCATCAGAATGGAACCTGCCATCGTGTACAGGAAGAACTTAAGGGCAGCATATATCCGACGCGGTCCGCCCCATATACCGATCAAGAAATACATGGGGACCAGGGTGAACTCCCAGAAAATGTAGAAGAGGAAGAGATCGAGCGCCAGGAAAACCCCGACCATGCCGAGTTCGAGCAGCAGGAAGAAGATCATAAATTCCTTCACACGCTCAGTGATCGCCGACCAAGTGGAGAGAATGGAAAGCGGTGTCAGGAAAGTGGTCAACAGAACGAGCAGTATGCTCAATCCGTCCACCCCGAGATGGTACTCGATGTCCACTCCGGCCAACTGGAACCAGGCGTGCCGCTCGACCATTTGCAGTGCGCCCACCCCTGATTTGAATTGCGCGAGCATGACGATGGAGAGCGCAAAGGTAAGCAAGGATGCAAGCAATGCGGTCCAGCGGATGGCGTTGTGGCGTTCTTTTGAGATAAACAAGATCACCAAGACGCCTAGCAACGGGGCGAAAGTCACCAAGTTGAGGATCGAAATCGAAGATATCATAGCCATTCCTCAGCCAGCATTATCCGAACAGGAAATAACTTAAGACCAAGACCACACCCACAAGAACCGACAGTGCGTAATTGCGCACATAGCCGGTCTGAAGGTGACGCAAGCTCACGGACGCGTTCTTGGTCAGCTTTCCAAGTCCGTTTGCGGCACCGTCGATCACCCGCAGATCGAAAGCCTCGTTCAGCCAGCGTGTGCCAACCCGAAACGAGCGGGCCAGGACGGTGTCATGGAACCAATCATGCCAGAAGCGCCAATCAACAACTTCTGCCAGGAATCCTGCTAAAACGACGTAGGGTTGGATGAACAGGAAGTTGTACAACTCATCCACCCACCACTTATTCTCCATACCGACAAAGATGGGCCCAAGGTACCTGCGAAGTGGATCTGGTTGCCCCTCCGTCAATGGCTCGCGCCCATAAAGCCACCAAGCCAGTGCAATGGCTACGAGCGCCAATCCGGTTGAGACGGCTGCAACCTGGAGATTGAATTCAGCCACATGAACGTGCAAGGTGTGCTCGAGCCAGGACGTCAGCGAGTGGACCCCCGGCAAATTCAATACCCCGCCGACAAGAGCGCCGAGCGCTAGCAACGCGAGCGGGACGATGATCACCGGTGGGTTTTCCGGGGCATGTTCGGCCGCACCGGTGCGCGCCTTCCCAAAGAAGACCATGAAGATCTGTCGGCCCATGTAGAACGCGGTGAAGAACGCCGCGATCGCGAGAAGCACGTAGACGACCGTGTTCTCATGGAAAGCATCTGCCAAGATCTCATCCTTCGAGAAGAAACCGGCGAAAGGCGGTATACCAGCAAGCGCGAGTGTGCCGGTAAGATAGACCCAGAACGTGGCCTTCATTTTTGAACGCAGCCCACCCATATTACGCATGTCATTCGGGTCAAACGCGTGAGATTCCTCCTCACCATGGCTGCCCTGTGCAAGATGGTGGTGGCCATGCTCAAGTCCAAGTATCACCGAACCGGCCGAGAGGAAGAGTAACGCCTTGAAAAAGGCATGTGTTACCAGGTGGAACATCCCCGCCACTTGCGCGCCAATCCCAACCGCAGCCAGCATGAAACCCAACTGGCTGATCGTGGAGTAGGCGAGCACTTTCTTGATATCAAACTGACCGACCGCTATAGTCGCCGCGAAAAGGGCTGTCGCCGCACCGATCAACGCGGTAAGGGTGGATGAGAATGTTCCCACCGCAAAGAGCGCCTGGTTGCGTGCGATCATGTAGATACCAGCCGTCACCATCGTCGCGGCATGGATCAAGGCAGAGACGGGTGTGGGACCTGCCATCGCGTCCGGAAGCCAGACGTAAAGCGGGATCTGAGCAGATTTGCCTGTCGCACCAAGCAGCAGGAACAGCGTGATCGCCGTAACGATCCCAATTCCCACCTCAGGCGGCATGCTTTCTACGATCTCAAAAACCTTTTCAAACTGCAGGCTGCCGAATTGGGTGAATATCAAAAGCATGGCGATCAGGAAACCAAAATCGCCGATACGATTGGCGATAAAGGCTTTCTTCCCCGCCAGGGCGTTCCCGATACCGCCCTCACCCTTCTCATACCAAAAACCGATCAAGAGGTAGGAGCACAGCCCAACGCCTTCCCATCCGACGAACATCATCAGGTAATTGTCGGCCGTCACAAGTATCATCATGGCAGCGACAAACAGGTTGAAGAAGACGAAGAAACGAGTGTAGCGTCCTAGATCTCCCTGAAAACGCACGTCATCGTGCATGTAACCGATGGCGTAGATATGGATCAGTGTGCTCACACCCGTGACCATCATCATCATGGTCACGGATAGTGTGTCGACCTTGAGCGACCAGGGGATAGAAAGCTGTCCGATGGAAATCCAATCCGCGACAAGCACACTCGTCCCATGTGGATTGGCGCGCAATGCGATGAACTGAAGCACGGCGATGACAAACGATAGTCCGACCGCGCCGCTAGCTAAGATTCCCGCAAAACGCTCGCCCAGTCGCTTCCCCACCGCGATATTAATCAACAGGCCAAGGATAGGGAAGGCGATAATCAGCGGTGCATACGCAAACAACTCCCCGCCCTGAACCACTTCGCTAAGGACCATCCAAACCCTCCGCTGTTATGATCAGCCTTTAAGGCTGCTCATTTGATCGACGTCAATGCTGTGCTTGGTCTTAAAAATCGTCACGATCAGCGCTAATCCAATCGCCACTTCCGCCGCCGCAACCGCGATAACAAAGAATACAAGCACCTGACCACGCATCGCTTCCGCAGCTGGCGCCATTGCCCGTGCAAATGCGATCAACGCCAAGTTCGCCGAATTCAACATCAACTCAATCGACATGAAGATCACGATCGCATTGCGCCGCACCAAGACCCCCAACACGCCCAGTACAAAGAGAACGCCGGAGAGAGCCAGTAGTTGGTTCAGGGGGACGCTCATCGGCTCTTACTCCTCTCGTCTCGCGTGAGAACGATCGCACCAACCATGGCAACCAACAGCAGCACCGACGTGACCTCGAAGGGGATCAGGTATTGGCTGAACAGCACCCTTCCGATCGATGTGGGGCTGCCAAAGGAACGCTCCACAGTTGCCATTGACTGTGCCAAGCCCGTAGGGCGCGCGAAGAGCACGGCGCCGATCTCCGCTACAAGAGCAAATCCCAGCAGTATCGCCACGGGAAGCTGCCAGGGAAGGTTGCTTGTCTTCTCAAGCCGCTCCGCACCAAGAAGCATGATGACAAACAAGAACAACACCATAATCGCCCCGGCGTAAACAGTGATCTGCACCATGGCGACAAATGCTGCGTTGAGCAGCAAATAGAGCGTTGCGATGGTGATGAAATTGATCACCAAGAACAACGCCGAATAAACCGCGTTGCTGCTGAGCAGCATGCTTACAGCGGAGAGCACAGCAACCGCTGCAAGACCGTAAAAGAGGATCAGATCCAGTGTCATATGTGGTCCTCGAATGAACGCGTGAATGCTTCAGCCATGATTATCCTTCCGGATCTTTCATCTCCGGAACGGCACGGTCGAATGATCCCGGCGGAACCGCCATCGGTGTGGGCTCGCCACCCTCCGGCACGGGCACAATCAGCATTTCCTTGGTATAGATCGCATCTCGCCGACCTGTAAAAGAAAGCTCGTAATTGTGCTCGAGCACGATCGCTTCTGTCGGGCATGCGTCCTCACAAAAACCGCAGAAGATGCAGCGCAGCATATTGATCTCATAAGTGCTCGCGTAGCGCTCGCCCGGCGAGTAGCGTGCTTCATCGGTATTCTCTGCCGCTTCCACAAAAATTGCATCGGCCGGGCAGGCCGCGGCACAGAGTGCGCACCCAATACACTTCTCAAGTCCATTGTCAAACCGCTTCAACTCGTGACGGCCGCGGAAACGCTCTCGCACCGGACGCTTGATCTCCGGGTACTGGTATGTCACCGGTCGTTCAAACATGCTGCGGAATGTTACCCATAGTCCGCGTAGAAATTCGAACGGATTCATACCCTAGCCTCCTGCCATCAGCACGTACAAGGCTGTCACCACGACATTGAGCAACGCCACCGGCAGTAAGATCTTCCAGCCAAATGCCATGAGCGTGTCGTAGCGGATGCGGGGGAATGTCGCCCGTATCCATATGATTACAAATAAAAGTGCAACGACCTTGATGATCAAATACACTGGGCCCAGCAGGGGCACTTGATCCAGGAAGGGTCCCCAATAACCTCCAAGGAAGAGCGTCGCCCCAATAAAACTGACCACGATCATCTTCCCATATTCAGCCATGAAGAATAAGGCGAACTTCATCCCCGAGTATTCGACGTGATACCCGGCCGTTAGCTCCTGCTCCGCCTCCGGCATATCGAATGGCGCCCGGTTAATTTCTGCGATGGAGGCGAGGAAGAAAATCAAGAAACCGACAGGCTGCAGCACGATAAACCACAGGCCCCTCTGAGCGAGCACGATCTCACCCAGGCTCAAGGGATTCTCGGAATTGGTCAGCAGGACCGGTCCAACGATCGCCAGCGCCAGCGCCAGTTCATAGCTGATCATCTGTGCCGTGGAACGAATCCCTCCTAGCAGCGCATATTTATTGTGAGAGGACCATCCGGCGAGCACAATGCCATACACCGCGATCGAAGACATGGCAAGGATGTAGAGGACGCCGACATTGACATCCGCAGCAAGTCCAAGGCTGAAACCAGCGACTTCTGGCCCCATAGGGATAACCGCCAGAAGAATGAGCGCTGGGACAACAGTGATGACTGGGGCAAGTAAAAAGACTAACTTATCCGCCTCGTGTGGGATAAGCTCCTCTTTAAAGATCAATTTGATCCCGTCGGCGACGGGTTGAAGAAGACCCCATGGACCCGCTCGATTGGGGCCGATCCGCACCTGGATGCGTGCCAAGACACGTCGCTCAAAAAGCGTCAGATAGGCAAATCCACCGACGATGATCAGGATAATCACCACCGATTTGATCAGCCATTCCAACAGGTCGACAATGTTCATGCGATCTCCTGCTACTCGATAATCTTAACCTGCACCGTTAGAGGCGTCGATACTGCCACCCCAAGGCTGCGGGGCAGCAGTGCAACGCCTTCCGGTACATCGTCCTTTACCTCAACCGGCATTTGCTCTGCCCGGCCATCCCAGCGAATCTCGACCGTCGCACCCTCGGAAACGCCAACACGATCGGCATCCCCTGGGCTCAAGAATACCTGCAATTTCGATAGACGCGGGTGGAGGACCTTCGAGGGGATCAAGGTCGTGCCCTCATCATAAAGCCGCGTTACTGGAACAAGCAGCAGGCCATCCGCCGACGGCTTCTCCGCTGGCGCCGTCCATTGGATCTCGTATGGCTGGTCGCGCTCGGCAGCCGGGGTAAGCTTCACACCAACTCCTTGGGTATTTGTAAAAGCTGTACCGCCAAAAAAGAGATCATCCCCGCCGACATGCGGCCATTGGTCTTCCACTTTCGCCATTGCTTGATAGGTCAGGTCTGCATAATCCGGGACATCCTGGGCGATCTGCAGCATGATGGACGCTGCAGAACTGGCAGTGATCTCTACACCCATCGCCTTTGCTAGCGCGGCAAGGATTCGCCAATCCGGTCTGCTCTCCCCATGCGGTGCAACTGCAGGGTAATAGCGCTGGACGCGGCGCTCACCATTCGTGAAGGTCCCCTCGCGTTCGATGAACGACTGTGCCGGAAGGACGACATTTGCAATTTCAACAGTTGCCGTTCGGAAGAGTTCCTGCACGACGACGAAGGTTTCGCCTGCAAGCATCTCCATCAGGTCGGGATCGTCGCCAAGCGGATCGCTTGCTATCACATACAGAGCGTTCGCACCTTCCAGTGCGGCTCTGAGACCGTCCGCCGAAGGGCGTACCCCCAGATCCCACGCACCCTGCGAATTGCTGCGCGGCCAAACGGCGATCAAACCGTTTTGGGCACGACCGACATGCTCGCTCGCGGTGAGAAGGCTTCCCAATGCCTGGGCGAGTGCCTCCGAGGCCACGTAATCCAACCCATCTCCACCGTAGAAGACCACCAGGTCGGCAGCATCGGTCAGGACTTTGGCTGCTTCTGAGAGCGTCTCGTCGCCAGCATACTGGGCGAGATCCTTCTGTCCTGTCACAGCGTGGAGCAATCCCAGCGCGGTGCCGACAGCATCGCCGAAGGCATATCGCAGCACATTGGTTGCGTAACGTTCCAGGCGTGTAGGCCGGGCGTTTGCCACGACCAACGTTGCCCCTCGATCCGCCGCTTGCTTGACTCGCAACCACCAGATAGGAGCTTCCTCATGCAGGTCAGAGGCGATGACCAAGATGGCATCTCCTGCGCCCAATTTCCCTAGATTGGTTTCGCTACCCACGCCCACCTGCTGGACGACATCCCCTCCAGCAAGGGTTTCATCTAAGATCGCCTGCCCGCCAAGTCCTTCCACAAAACGCCGGAACACGAAGAGGTCCTCATTTGAGGCTCGTCCGCCAGCGATTCCCACCAATCCAACCGAATCTTGATCAGAAGCCGCCTTTAATCCTTCCGCCGCACGAACCAACGCTTCTTCCCATGTACTCTCAACGAGTTCACCACCTTTTCGAACCAACGGCTGTCTCAGACGCTCCTCACTCCCAGCGAAATGGTGACCAAAGCGGCCTTTATCACAAATCCAGATCTCGTTGACATGCTCGTTCTGACGCGGCATGACCCGTTTCACGACCTCTTTCCCGCCCTGGCTCGCCTCCCGGCGTGTGTTCAACATCAGGTTGCAGCCCACTGGGCAGTGCGTACAGATCGAAGCAACGGCTTTCATCTCCCATGGACGCGCCCCAAAGCGAAAGTCAGCCGTGGTCAACGCACCCACAGGGCATATGTCGGTTGTGTTCCCTGAAAAGTAAGAATCAAATCCGGGATTCGAGAAAGTGATGATTTTGAGCTTGCGACCCCGTTCCGAGAAACCGATCACAGGATCGCCGACAATCTCTTCTTGGAAACGAACGCAGCGGGAACATTGAATGCATCGCTCGCGATCGAGGAAAATCAGGTCCCCAAGCGGCACGTGCTTGTCTAGATGCATTTTTTCATCGAAGAGGAAGCGGCTCTTTCCCGGACCATGCTCCATGGTCAGGTTTTGAAGCGGGCATTCACCGCCTTTGTCACAGATGGGACAATCTAACGGATGCGACGTGAGAAGGTATTCAATAACCTCTTTTCGGCCTTGGATCGCTTTCTCGCTGTTGACGCGAACTACCCATCCTTCGCCGACTGGGGTGGAACATGCCGTCTCGAGGTTGGGACCAAATTGAATCACCGGTTTGCCATCTTCATCTAAAACCGGTTCATTCTTCGCCCGATCCCACGCTGGCCTGCCCACCTCCACCAAACACATGCGACACATCCCGACTGGATGTAATTTAGGATGATAGCAAAAGACCGGGATCTCAATCCCAACCTTCTTCGCCGCGTCAACGATCATCGTGCCTTTGGGCACTGAAATCTCACTGCCATCGATTTTTAGCGTTACCAACTCGTCGCTCATCGTCCATCCCCGGTGTGTTGTTCAAAATCGGAACGGAAGTGTTGGATCCCTGAGATGACCGGCATAACGGAGAACTCACCTAAAGCACACAAGCATTTGCCCTGCATGCCATGCGCCACGGCCTCGAGCAGATCGATGTCCTCTGGCTTCGCTTCTCCACGCACAATTCGATGCATGATGTTGTACATCCAATACGTTCCCTCACGACAGGGCGTACATTTACCACAGGACTCATGCTTGAAAAAGCTCGTGGTTTTATACGCCACCCAAGCGATGTCGACCGTATCGTCGAGCACGATGACGGACGCAGACCCAAGCTGTGATCCGACCTTCGGTACGGATTCGTAATCCATCGGCGTGTCGAGCACTTCATCGGTCGCCGGAAGAAGCGGCGCCGAAGCGCCGGCGGGCAGGATGGCTTTGATCGCATTCCCATCCGGGATACCGCCGCCATGCTCAAAAATCAACGTTCGGAATGTAGTCCCGAGCGGAAGCTCATAATTCCCAGGATTGTTGACTTTCCCAGACAAGCAGAAAACTTTCGGGCCGGGACTCTTCTCCGTTCCTATCGAGCGGTACCAGTCTGCACCGTTCTTGAGGATCGGAGGCAGATTGGTCAACGTCTCCACGTTATTGACCACAGTGGGCTTGGCGTACAGTCCCTCCGCCGCTGGGAACGGCGGCCTCAAACGCGGCTGTCCCAGTTTTCCTTCCATGGATTCCAGCAGCGCCGTCTCCTCGCCGCAAATGTATGCCCCCGCGCCAAGGTGGACACGGATCTCAAGATCATAATCCGTGCCGAATAAGTTCTTACCTAGCAAGCCAGCTTCGTAAAGCGATTCGATTTTACGTTCAAGCTCATGCGCCAGATCCCAAAATTCACCCCGGCAGTAGACGTACGCCGTGTTGGCCTGCGCGGCGTAGGAGCAGATCGCAACCCCTTCCAGGAATTGGTACGGGTTATGCTCCAAGATCTCACGGTCTTTGAAGGTTCCCGGTTCCGATTCATCCGCATTGGCTATCACGTAGCGGGGGAAGACACCAGGTGTCAGGAACCCCCACTTCACACCCGCCGGGAACCCAGCGCCCCCGCGACCGCGCAATCCGGAGGCTTTGACGATATCGACCACCTCCTGCGGTGTTTTCCCGGTGACAACCTGTTTGAAGGTCTCAAACCCGCCATGCTCCTTATAGACCTCCAAAGTATCGATGCCCGGGATGTCCCGGTGCCGGAGCAGTGTATGTTCAGGCATCGGCTTCCCTCGCGCGCATTTCATCAATTACCGCCATGGCGGTCTCCACAGTCTGCAACTCGTGATAGTGAATCCCATCAGGGCCCTGCACCTGGAACATGGGCGCATGATCGCAGGCTGCCAGGCACATCACGCCTTCAACCGCGACAAGCCCATCCGGTGTGGTCTCACCTAAACGGATCCCCAAGCGTCCGCATAAATCCTCTGCAAACTTTTCGGAGCCGCGCAACGCGCACGGCAAATCTGTACAGATTTGAATGCGGTACTTCCCACCGGGTTTGTCATAAAAAAGGGTATAAAACCCGACCAGAGAGGCCACCTGGGTGGCGTCGAGATCGAGCATCTCAGCGATCTCATAGATCGCCTCCGGCGTGATCGAACCATATTCACGATGCGCGATGTACAACAGCGGCATCACCGCGGATCGTTTCTGATCCGATGGATATTTGGCAAGGATCGTTTCAATCTCTGATCTACTCTTTTCGGCGAGCAAGGTACGGCTCCTCGATTCTGTCGTTGTGCTGAACCTTCCGTTTACGTAAGCCGAGTCTATCGATCGGAATCCCCAAGAACAGGGTCTAAGCTGCTGATGATCGCCACCAGGTCGGCGACAAGAAAACCACGCGACAAAACCGGTATGGCTTGAATCGTGGCGAAGCTCGGCGTCCGGAAATGGACCCGATACGGCTTGGGGCCGCCATCGCCCTCCAGATAGCATCCCAACTCACCCCTTGGAGACTCGACCGCTACGAATACCGATCCTTTGGGCGCTGAGTACCCTTCCGTCCAGAGTTTGAAATGATGGATGAGCGCCTCCATGCTCGTACCCAACTCTGAACGCGGGGGTGGCACATACTTCCGGTTATCGCTTCGGATGGATCCCTCAGGAAGTACGTTGAGTGCCTGCTCGACAATTCGCAGAGACTGCCCCATCTCCCGCAGCCGCACATAGTAGCGGTCGAACACGTCACCATTGGTACCGACAGGTACATCGAAATCGTATTTTTCATAGCCGCAATATGGATTCGATTTACGCAGGTCAAAGGGGACGCCGGCCGCACGGAGATTCGGTCCGGTCAGCCCCCACCGCACGGCATCTTCCCTCGAAATACCGCCGATATGCTTCGCGCGGCTGAGGTAAAGCGGGTTCGCGGTCAGGAGATCGCTGTATTGTTTGATCCGTGCAGGGAAGATGCGAATGAAATCTCGAACGGCCTCCTCAAAACCAGCCGGGACATCCCGCCAAAGACCGCCAGGCCGGATGTACGAGGTCATCATGCGCGCCCCGGAACACATCTCAAGAATATCGAGGATGATCTCCCGCTCACGGAAGCAATAGAGAAATACGGACATCGCGCCGGTATCGAGCGCGTGAGTCGCTAGAAAGACCAGATGTGATGCAATACGCTGTAATTCCGTGAGTATGACTCGAATGACCTGGGCGCGTTCGGGGACATCAAGATCAACCAGCTTCTCAACTGCAAGACAGAAACATAGATTATTGCCGACCGTGTTCAAGTAGTCCATTCGGTCGGTCATCACCAAAGCCTTTTGATAGGTTTTGGATTCCATGTTTTTCTCAATGCCGGTGTGTAAGAACCCGATATCCGGCACACAATTGATCACTCGCTCCCCATCCAACTCGAGCAGCAATCGCAAGACGCCATGGGTGCTGGGATGCTGAGGTCCCATGTTGAGCAAGAGCGTCTCGCCTTCCAGCGCTCGTTCGGAGACGAGATTTCTCAATTCATCGACCGTGATTTCCGTTTGAGGTTGCAACATTGCACATTTCCCTCGCCCGCCCTGGAGCGCTACTCGCGCGCGTAAGGCTTGCGTCGATCGATCTCATCAAAATTAAAACTAAACTGCACTTCTTCGTAGCCGAGTGGGTAATCCTTCCGCAGCGGATGTCCTTCCCACTCGTACGGCATCAAAATGCGTCGAAGATCCGAGTGTCCAATGAACTTGATACCGAACATGTCGTAGACCTCGCGCTCATGCCAATTCGCGTTTGGGTAAACCGTCTCTATGGTCGGCAGCTCTGCTGACTCGCTGGGAAGGGGAACCCGCAAACCGAGGAAGGTCTTGTATTCCATGCTATAAAGCTGGTACACAACGGCAAAACGCGGTTCTTCCGGCCAGTAGTCGACTGCCGTGAGGGCTGCCAGGAAATTGAAATCTAACGTCGGGTTATCACGGAGCGTCATGCAAGCTTCGACAACATGATCACGGTCTATAACAAGCATCGTCTGTCCGCGGAATTCCTCAACAGAAAGAAAACCATCTCCTAGCGTCTGGCGCAAGGTTTTAACAGCGTTCTCGATTTGATTTATCATCCGATCCCCTCGGATATTCTGAGTTGGGCCAACCGCACGAGAGACGCGGGCTGGCATGTAAATTAGGTGATCTCACCACTACTTGAACTTCTCAGCCTGAACCTTCTCATAGAGAGTCAGGATGCCATGGATCAAACTTTCGGGTCGTGGTGGACATCCCGCAACGTACACATCTACAGGAACCACTTCATCTACGCCCGGCACCACGGCATAATTGTTGAACACACCACCGCAGGAGCAGCAATCGCCCATGGCGACAACCCATTTTGGATCCGGCATCTGATCGTAGAGACGACGCAAAACTGGCGCCATTTTCCGTGTAACTCTCCCAGCGACGATCATCAAATCGCTCTGGCGCGGACTGGCGCGCATCAATTCCATCCCAAACCGGCTCATATCATAATCGGCGGATTGAGCTGCCATCATCTCAATGGCACAACATGCCAGCCCAAACAACATGGGCCACATCGCCCTGGTGCGGCTCCAGTTGACCACGGACTCTAACGTGGTTGTGACCACCCCCAGATTCCCGAGCTTCTGCTCTACTCCCACTCCAAAGCTCCCTTCTTCCACGCGTAGATAAAGCCCACCAATAGGACAGCGATAAAAATAACCATCTCAATAAGACCGACGACCTTGATCTCTCGAAGGACAACGGCCCATGGAACTAGGAAAATGATCTCAATATCAAAGAGGATAAAAAGCACAGCCACGAGGTAAAAATGAACCGGCATCCGCCTTTGGCCTGAGCCATATGGGCGCATGCCCGATTCGTAGGGCTGTCCTTTAACTGGCGTTTGGCGTCGTGGTCCAAATAGTTGGCCTAAAATCACCACCAAGAACGAGAAGCCGATTGCCAAGATGATTAGGGTTGCAATAGGAAGGTATTCTGCAGGCATCCTCACCTCTAGCAAAATATGATTTTGTCATCAACTCTACTGCGCGCACCTGCAAAACTATCTGTACATTTTATCACAAAGTAAGCCTATCACAGCAAATTGCGCCCATTGTATTACGCCCCTCCTGCTTCAGCGCGCCATATGTCACCAATTATTCAACAGGCTTATACACCCTCATTGACAAATCTGATAATGGACAAGCGAGAAGCGCGATCGGATAAATCGGCTCCTAGGAGAGGTAGTCTCTCAGATGACGGCTGCGTGTTGGGTGGCGCAGCTTGCGCAAAGCTTTTGCCTCGATCTGTCGGATGCGCTCACGGGTTACTTTAAAGTGTTTACCCACTTCTTCTAGGGTGTAGTCCTTTCCGTCTCGCAATCCAAACCGCATCTCAAGCACCTGGCGTTCTCGTTCCGTAAGTACGGACAGCGCATTCTGAACTTGCTCCTTCAGCAGTTCACGCGCCGCTGCATCTACAGGCTCGGGCATGGTTTCGTCTTCGATGAAATCTCCAAGTTGGCTTGATTCCTCGGCTCCCACCGGCGTTTCCAACGACATCGGCTCCTGAGCGATCCGGATGATGCGCCGCACCTTTGCTGCAGCCCGGCGCCACTTGCGGGTCAATGCCGGATCCAAGGGGTTTTCCTTCGATCGTGATTTAATGGCGACTACTTCATCCGGTTCGAGAAGTTCCATCTCAAGCGCTAACTCCTCTGATGTCGGCTCCCGCCCGTATTCCTGAACCAGCCTTCGTTGGATGCGCATGAGACGGTTGATGGTTTCAACCATATGAACGGGGATGCGTATGGTTCGAGCCTGATCCGCAATCGCACGGCTGATCGCCTGGCGGATCCACCAGGTCGCGTAGGTGCTGAATTTGTAACCTTTTGCTGGATCGAACTTCTCGACAGCGCGTAGAAGACCGATGTTCCCTTCTTGGATTAAATCCAGGAAGGCAATCCCTCTCCCCATATAGCGCTTTGCCACACTGACGACCAAGCGTAAATTGGCCCGGATAAGGGCAGCCTGAGCATCTTCCGCTTGCCGAGCGATCTCATCATCCTCGCTCATATCCCAAGCCAAAGCTTTGAGCCATCGCTTGAAGGTCCTGCTCGACGGCAATCTCTTACCTTTACCAAGCCGATCCGCGAGCCGCTTCTGAATATCCTTCGGAAAAAGGTAGAGCGCCAAAAAAACGTCCAGGGCGTTGCGTGCCACCAATTCCCAGGTGGGGTCTGTACCCCACATCTCATTATTGAGCCACGCACGCACATAGGATGCATCCACTTCCTGGAAATCCATACGCAGCTGCATTGCCTCATCAAGGAAGAGGCGAAGATCGGGTTCAGGTTGGTTTAGCCTTCGTGCATCCTCAAGGACCCGTTTCCACGCCGTTCGCATATCGCTGAACAGCTCTAGCCTTACATTGAGTTCTGTTTCCGCCGCTCGTCGGCGAGACGCCCTTCCGATGCTAAGAACATCGACCCTTCGAACGGCCTCCATGCGAATTGCAAGCCACAACTCTTGATGTGAGCTTAGCAATTCAACACGGCCTATTTCCTTGAGATACAACCTTACCGGATCATCGCTTAATTCCACAACGAGTGGCAGCTCTTCAGGCTCATCCCCCTCCTCCTCCTCGTTCTCGGCGGAATTGGCATTGAAATCGATATCCGGCTCGATTGGAAGCGATTCCCCCCCGATTACATCGACAGCATCATCCGGATCGGGTTGAACATCACCTTCAAGGTCGAAATCATTCGACTCGAGCGCTTTGTTTTGCCGCTTCGCACGCTTCGTCATACTCACTCACCGTCCCACCCGCTACTTAGACCGCTTGTAACGCCCCACCTTGCCGCGAAAGTGCTCTGTCGAGGCGGTCTTTTTGAGATGCGATTCTTTGCACTTCCCGTGCATGATTCCACATCTCCTCGCGCTTGGTTTGATCGTCCCCTTCAGCGTCTTGAGTTTCTTGGAGCTGGAATTGTAGATAATGCAAACTTGTTTCCAAATACCCTTTCCGAAGTCGCAAGAAATTGGCGAGCAGCTCTTCCTTGACTCTTGGAGCTGAGAGCTCAAGCTCCTGTACATCAGACACCAGTTCCTCCGCCAGCGTGGACACAGGTTCCTGAAGTCTGTTGCGCAGATCCTTCGTGGGCTCCTCATCATCCTGCGCAAGCGCATCTCGTATTGCATGAAAGATAACTTGGTGCTCCGTTCCTGTAAAGTCCTCAGCAGACAATCGTGCCAGATCGAGCATCTGCAATTGTCGATCAACCCGGTAAAGCAATTCGGGATCACGCAGGAGAATCCCCAAGCAGAAGCGCTGAAGCCGTAAATCCACACGCAGTCCAGCCGCTTCCCGCATCGCCACATTTGCGCGCGCTTCAGAAGGTGCTCCAGGCTTCACGCTTGGGGCACCGCGCCTTGGCCTCCATGCGAGCAATGCGCGTTCATCCACCCGCAAGTGGCGGGCGAGTTTCTGGCGATAGGTTTCCCTCTCCACCGAATCGGCGACGTCTTCAATCAGAGGAAGCACCTTGCCGGCGATCTCCGCCTTGGCCTTAGGATCATCGATGTCTTGCTCAGAGATGAGCGTGCTCAATACATAATCGACAATCGTCTGTGCTTTCTCAAGCAAGGCCGGCCATGCGGCGGGATCCTCAGCGACAACCTCATCCGGGTCTAATCCCGCAGGGAGCGTGACAATGCGAATGTCAGCATCCAAACGCCCTTCATGCCGAACCAGACCGCGCGCGTCGAACGTGGGATCTGCCTGGCGATCCAAGGTCTCACGGGCTACCGTCAACCCTCGCATGGTTGCTTTTATTCCCGCCATATCCGGATCCAACGCCAAGACCATTCGCCGGCTATATCGCTTCAGCAGCCGGAGTTGATGCTCTGAGAGTGCCGTCCCCATTGGAGAAACCACATTCTCAAAGCCAGCCTGGTGCAATCCGATCACGTCCATGTAGCCTTCGACGATGATGGCTTGATCCAGGGTTCGAATCGGTTTACGCGCTTTGTCCAGACCGTAAAGCAATCGACCTTTATCGAAGATGGCTGTTTGTGGTGAGTTCAGAAATTTGGGCAAATCCTCCGGATCCACCACTCGAGCACCAAATCCTGTCATCCTTCCTCGCGGATCCCGGATCGGGATCATGATGCGGTGGCGGAAGCGATCGTAGCTCCCACCCGAATCGCGTTCGGAGAGCAAGCCGGCTTCCAATAAATCCGCTTCGCTGTATCCCTTTTCGATTAAGTATTGCTTGGTGACTTCCCATCCCTGGGGAGCGTAACCGATCTCGAAACGCTCCAGGGCATCATCCTTCAGGTTGCGACCATGCAGGTACATAAGCACGTGCTCACCCGCGGGTGTGTTTAGCAGGTTGTGACGGAAAAAGGTTGCCGCATTCTCCAGGGTTTCACGCAAGCGTTCGTAGGCTTCTTCCGCTTCGACTTGCTCGGGGGTATGAGGTCGCAATTCGACGCCGGCTCGCTCCGCGAGGACACGAAGCGCCTCGGAAAAATCCCACCCCTCCTTTTTCATCACAAAGCTGATGACATCACCCCCCTCGTTACACGCCCCGAAGCAGCGCCACGTGCCGCTGTCTGGGAAGACAACGAATGCAGGCGTTCTAGTGTTGGGGTGGAAAGGGCAGAAGCCGGTATAATTCTTGCCCGTCTTACGCAGCTTCACCGTTTCGCCGACCACCTCGACGATATCGATACGATCTTTTATCTCGTCAATTACGCTCATCTGGTACGTTCGCTCACCGTGGGACGTTCAAGCCTTTCGCAGAACCACAAATCCCCTACTCGAATCTCGCTCTGCATCGTGTCTGCCACCGGCGTCGATAACGGCTCATTGGGCGAAATTATCGCGCTATGCGCTGGATTGAGCAAACTCACGTTCTCCCGGCAGCAAAGCTTGTGTCTAATCTAGAATCCCTCGAGCTTTGAGAGATCAGCCACACCATCTGCCAACTCGACAATGCGCTGAAGCAATGCCAAACGATTCATGCGCAAATCTTGGTCCTCGGCCATCACCAGCACATCATCGAAGAAACGTGTGATCGGCGGGATTAACGGCATGAACGTGTTGAAAAGGTCGTGCACAGAACCTTGATCGCGGGGCGTCTTTTCTGCTTTCTCCATGGCTTGGTGCAGCAGGCACTCGGCATCCTCAAGCATATGATCGGGGGTAAACGACGCCATCTCCTTCACACCGCGCGTGATACGCACGCATCGGGCATAAGCCTGCAGGATCTCATCCCAATCCTTGCGTCCAATCCATTCCTCGAGCGCTAATACAGCTTGCGCTGCGCCAGCCGGATCGTGGCCCTGCACCGCGAGCACGGCTTCGACTGCATCGTGGCGGTGGCCGTCAGCTAGCATCCAGGCCTGTTGGCGTGCCACGATGAAAGCGAGGCAACTCGCCCGGTCATCTTCCGCAGCCTTTATCGGCAGGCCTGCGGCTGCATGTTTCAATCCGCTGCGAAGATCGAACCGAATAGCATGGGAGGTTAGGATCTGCACTAGCCCGATGGCAGCTCGCCGCAATGCAAACGGGTCACGCGCGCCGGACGGCTGCAATCCCACCGCAAATAACCCCATCAATGTGTCAAGCCGATCCGCCATGCCCACCGTCAGACCAGGGAGCGTTTCGGGAACGCGATCACCGGCGAAGCGCGGCAGGTAGTGCTCGAAGATCGCTTCTGCCACGCCATCTGGTTCGCCCGCACGGCGCGCATACTGTCGCCCCATCTCACCTTGAAGCGAGGTCATCTCGACCACCATCCGCGTCGTGAGATCCGCCTTACACAAATGCGCAGCACGCGCTGCGACCTTCCGCTCGTCAGGAGGCAACTGCAACGCTTCTGAAAGGATGTCGGTGAGTTTCTCAACGCGCCGGGTCTTATCCAGCATTGAACCGAGGTCGGTTTGGAAGGTGAGGGAGGCAAGTTGGGGAAGGAAATCCTCGAAGGGCTTCTCCAAATCGCGCTGGATGAAATAAGCCGCGTCGGCAAAACGGGCTTGAATGACCTGCTCATTTCCCTGAATCACCACGTCGAGATTCTGCGCTCCGCCGTTACGCACTGCGATGAAGTATGGTAACAATGCTCCATTCCGCTGGACGGGGAAGTATCGCTGATGTTGCTTCATCACGGAAATTAGTACCTGCTTCGGCAATTCTAAAAATGTCTCATCGAAGGCGCCGCGCATAGCCGTCGGCACCTCGACCAGGTTGGCAACTTCGCTGAGCAAAGACGGGTCATCTTCGACCTCGCCATCCACTTCCTGTGCGAGCCGCGTAATCTGTTCCTGAATCATCGGCTTGCGCGCTTCGACATCGAGCACGATGCCCTGTTCCTCCAAAGCCTGGAAATAAGCCTTAGGGCTGGTCACCTCACGCACCTCACCTTCGGAGAATCGGAGCAGGTGTGTGGTGCACCCAGAGGTTAAACCGGCATAGTTGAAAGGTACAACATGTTCGCCATGCAAGGCGAGCAGCCAGCGAATCGGCCGGGAAAATGCAACCCCTGACTCGTTCCAACGCATAGTTTTGTCAAATCGGAGCCCGGCGATCAAATCGGGGAGCGCCTTCGTTAATACCTCATCGGTGGATAGACCGGGTTTGCGAACCTCCGCCACAACATAGCGCCCTCCATCCAACTCCTGTATCTGCAACGCCTCTACAGGGACACCATTACTACGAGCGAAACCCATCGCGGCTTTCGTGGGCTGGCCATCACCACCGAAGGCTCGCTCGGCCGGAGGTCCCTTCACAACAGAAATCTCTTCGATCTGCTTTGCCGCGAGGTTTTCAATGTAGGCCACCAGCCTGCGTGGTGTGCCGCTCACGCGAACGCCATCCCAGGCGAGCCGGTTTTCATCCAGCATGGCTTTAAGTGCCGGCTCGATCTGCCTGAGCGCTGAACTCAAATCATCGACTGGAAGCTCCTCGGTGCCGATTTCTAGCAAGAATGGCGCAGGACTCGTGGTCCGCGGCGAAGCTATCGTAACAGGGGCAACCTCTACCTTCGGCGCCCCCCATCGACCCATCCATGGGAATCCCAAGGACTCACGCTGCTCCAGGTACACCTCAGCGGACCGTCTTGCGAGATCACGCATACGCCCAAAGAGCGCTGCGCGCTCGGTGACCCCGACCGCGCCGCGCGCGTCGAGTAAGTTGAAGGTATGCGAACATTTCAGAACGTAATCATGTGCGGGAAGTACAAGTCCGGCGTTGAGGCAGGCTTCCGCCTCCCCTTCGTACTCGTTGTAGAGCGTCCGCAGCCGTTCGATATCGGCGCGCTCGAAGTTGTAGCGGCTGTATTCTTGTTCCCCTCGCAGGTTCAGGTCGCCGTAGGAGAGATGCTCGTTCCACTGAATGTCCAGAAAGCTCTCCAAGCCTAGCAAAGCCAGGATGATTCGCTCAAGGCCGTAGGTGATCTCCACGGAAACAGGCTTGAGTGTCTGGCCGCCGGCTTGCTGGAAGTAGGTGTATTGCGTGATCTCCTGGCCATCCAACCAGACCTCCCACCCAAGACCCCATGCCCCCAACGCCGGTGCGACCCAGTTGTCCTCAACGAAGCGGATGTCATGTTGGGCAGGGTCAATACCAAGTGCAACCAGCGAATTCAGATAGCGCTCGAGCGGGTCACCGGGGTCCGGCTTGAGGATGACTTGAAATTGGTAGTAGTGCTGCCAGCGGTTGGGGTTCTCGCCGTAGCGCCCATCTGCCGGGCGAATGGAGGGTTCAACGTAAGCGACCCACCACGGCTCTGGACCCAACACACGCAAGAATGTTGCCGGGTTCATTGTCCCGGCTCCGACCTCCGTATGGTAGGGTTGCCAGATCACACAACCTTGTTCCGCCCAATATTCCTGTAGCGTTAAGATGACCGATTGCAGTGTTGGATTCTTCTTCTCAGTCAAGGACTTACCCTCTGTGACGGTCTAGGATGCGTATGCGTTTCCAGGTCCATCTCGCATCAAGCCACGCACCCGCCGTAAGAAGCCGGGGCTATTCAGCTTGCGTTCCAGGATATAGCTCAAATATTCTTCCATCAGGGCACGTAATTCCTCATGCGTCTGCGCCCGAATATGAACCGAGGATACGTAGGCGAACGTATTTCGCTGGTAATACCGCAGAACTTTGAGCGCGTTCAGTGACATACGCCGAACACCCATCCGTTCCTGCCCGCAATGCTTGCAGATGACGCCCCCTTCCTGCGGAGAAAAGAATTGATCCTCAGGGTGAACTTCCTCGCCGCAGCCCAGACAGCGGAATAACTCCGGCCGATACCCTGACACCTCCAGGAGCCGCAACTCATAGTAGCGCAGGACGATCTCAGGATCTGCGCCAGCCGACAATCGCTCGAGGGTGTTCACCAGCAGACGGTACAGCGCCGAATTCTCATCCCGGTCGATCGTGAAGGCATCCAGCAACTCGACAACGTAGGCCGCCTGGCCAAGTCGCAGCAGGTCCTCACATATTCGAGAGTAAGGATCCATCGCCTCTGCCTGTGTGATGATATCCAATTCTCGTCCGCGCGCCAGCATCAACTGGACACGGGTGAAGGGCTCAAGATGACCTGCTTTGCGCGAGCGTGGCCGGCGCACGCCCTTGGCAATCACGCGCAACTTGCCTCGATCCTTTGAAAATACCGTGAGCAGGCGATCGGCTTCTCCAAAATTCTGCCGCCGTAGGATAACGACCTCAGTGCGGTATACTCGTTCACGGGAATGCATGTCAGCATTATACCAGCGGCAAGCTTAGCCCTGGTATTCCCTTTCGCATCAAGTAGAATCAACCTATGCTTACGTTGCAATCAATGATAAAAAGAGCTGTCTTCCCAATCCTGATAACACCAAGGTGTAAAACATGAAACGCCCTGTCATCATCCACCCATTACTCTTTGCCGCCTATCCCATACTCTCTTTACTGGCGTACAACATTGAGTGGGCAGCTTTCTCCGATGCCGTCCGCCCGTTGCTCATCACGCTTCCCGGGACGGTTCTCTTCTGGCTCCTGCTGCGCACCATCCTCAAAGATTGGGCGAAAGCGGGTTTCCTGTGTTCGCTGGGCGTGCTCCTCTTCTTCTCTTATGGACACATCTACGCCATCCTTGAAAGAGCGGACCTTGGATTTGCAATCGGCAGACATCGATATTTGATCCCGCTCTGGATAATAAGCTTTATCGCCGTCCTCCTCTGGGCGAAGAGATCACGAAAAGCATTCCGCGGTATCACCGTGACCATGAACTTTTTCGCCGTCGCTGCGCTGCTGCTCCCTCTTTATACGCTCGTCGTCTATCAAATCCGTTCCACCTCCGGGCAATCTCTGGCGCAGGAAATCCAATCTCAGCATCAGCTGGAGCAACTCGATCCGCCCGAAGGGGAACTTCCCGATGTGTACTACATCATCCTTGATGCCTATGGTCGGGCGGATATCCTCGCGAGGATCTTTGAACACGACAACACATCCTTTCTCGATTACCTAAGGTCGAAGGGCTTTTATGTTGTGGACTACGCTCGCTCCAACTACGCACAGACCAGCTTGTCCATCACCTCCTCGACCAACATGGACTACATCCAAACTCTCGTCCCAAATCTTGATCCCGACAATACAAACCGCGATGTCCTCTGGAGCTTGATCGAGAACAACCGAGTCATGCAGCTCATGAAGAGCCTCGGTTACAAGACCGTCGCGTTCTCAACGGGTCTGGATGGGACCGACCTTCAGGGTGTGGACATCTACTACAGCGCTGGCACCATGGACGAGATCGTCACGCTGAGCGCCGTCTCGCCCTTTGAGAGTATGCTCATCTACACCTCGGGCGGGTTGATTCTCAGCGACAGCTTGATCGTCCTGCCCAGCTACCTGCCGATCTTGAAATACCCA
Source organism: uncultured Anaerolineaceae bacterium (assembly GCA_964385305.1). GTDB lineage: Bacteria > Chloroflexota > Anaerolineae > Anaerolineales > E44-bin32 > CAYLOP01. The sequence goes on from CAYLOP010000002.1 coordinate 47,697, forward strand.
TTCGAAGTTCGACGTGCGAGGACACTAACCGCCTTTGAAAAGCTCAGCGAGATCCCCGAATTGGAGGAACCCACATTCACCTTTGCCCATATCATCGCGCCCCATCCACCCTTTGTGTTCGACCGAGATGGGAACCCGATTGACCCGAACGAACCCTTCAGCCTGGGTTTTGCCTATGGCAAAGAAACGGAAGCGGAGCTTAAAGATTTCGTCAGAGGCTACCGCGAGCAGCTCATCTTTGTAAACCGTCGCATCACCCAGGTTATTGAAGACATTCTCGCAAAATCAGAAACCCCACCCATCATCATCCTGCAAGCTGACCACGGGCCCAAGGCGAACAGTCCAAAGATCCCATACACCCATGAACGCATGACGATCTTAAACGCATACTACATTCAGGGGAAAACGTCTGAGCTGCTCTACGACAATATCACACCCGTAAACTCGTTCCGCGTCGTCTTCAATGAAGTCTTCGGCGGTGAATTTGAACTTCTGCCCGATAAGGTCTACTACTCCGAATACCGGAAACCCTACAAGTTCTACGACCTGACGGATACGATTGATCGAGACCGTTGAATGGGCGCTTTCGATGAAGGAGGCACTTCTTACCGACGGGAGGTTAGCGTTGCTCTTATCATGATCGGGGTCTCTGCCACGATCATGTTGGGCACCGCCTGTATAGCTTCCCCAACGTCGTCGCCAGCAGCGCATACCCCGATCCACACGCCCGTAGAATTATCTACCCCTGCCACGACTTTTGAAGAATTCGACCTGCGCGAAGCGAACGTCTTGAATGTGGCTTTTCAGCATCTTGACGGCGATCAATACCGCTTTGACGTGACACTGCTTCATAATGATGTGGATGAGGCGCCAGATTTCGCAGATTGGTGGCAGGTTGAAGATCTTGACGGCAACCTGCTAGGCCGCCGGGTACTAACCCACAGCCACGACAACCTACCTTTCACCCGATCTGGAACCATCGCTGTACCCGAAAGCACTACACAGGTCATCGTACGCGGTCATGACATGCGGCATGGCTACGGCGGTCGGTCCATGCACGTCGATCTACTCACCGGGGAGACGATTCCGTTTGAGGAAGACACCTCGGCCAACCCTTAAAGCTCAAAGCCGCGCGCCAGAAACCATCGGGCATTACCAGAATTCCCGGGTAAGGGCTTCATAAACCCAGTAGGGGCGGCTGGCCAGTCGTCCTTACATGAACGTTAATTTCTTTAGCACGACGTGAAGGGACGCATCCCGATACGTCTCTGTCCCCGTACTCCTTATCGATGCGCCATTTCCCCCTCTTCCTAAAAAAATAAGAGGCTGCCCGTGGGGTAGCCCCTGAATGTACTTTCTTGATCCATATGGCGTGCCCGGCAATCGGTTTTATCCTTACTGCAGATCGCTGGGTTTAAACGCTGAAGGCAGCAAATCCTCCACACGCGTATCCAGGATAATCCTTCCATCACGATCCACGGTTATCACCTGGATGTCGAGGCCAAACTCGGAGAGAACCTGCCTGCATCCACCGCAAGGGGAGCCGCCATTGTCCGATGCAATCGCGATCGCTTGGAATGCCCGCTCACCTTCCGACACAGCCTTGAAGATTGCTGTTCGCTCTGCGCACATGCTGAGGGGATAGGAAGCGTTTTCCACATTGACGCCCGTGTAGACTTTCCCTGAGTCAGCCAGGAGCGCGGCCCCGACAGCATAATTCGAATACTTTGCATAGGCGTTCTTGCGCGCCGTCAAGGCAAGCGCGATGAGTTCATTTCGCTGTTGCATTGTTCTGACCATGATTCTCTTCCTCCGCAGGAGGGAGTTCAATCCGATGGGCTCGGATCTTACGAATACGCCTGCCGCTGACCTCCTCAACGATGAGATGCAAGCCGCCTGCATCGACCGCTTCCCCTGGTGTGGGCACTTTCCCAAGGTGACTGTAAATGAATCCACCCAGCGTCTCACTGGTATCCTTCGGCAGATTGGATGAGGTGATTTGGTTTACATCATCCAGATCGATCCTCCCGCTGAAGAGGTATTCGCCTTCTTGAACCAACTGGTATGGCAGTTCTTCGGCGTGGTCGTATTCATCGCGGATCTCACCCACGATCTCCTCCACAACGTCTTCGATCGTGACGAGTCCAGCTGTGCCGCCGTATTCGTCGACGACAACAGCCATGTGCACGCGCTTGGTTTGCATCTCCGTGAGCAGGTCGTCGACCTTCTTCGCCTCCGGGACAAAATATGGCTCCCGGCAGAGGTGGACAACAGTTCGCCCTTCCTCGCCGCTCTTCCACGCTTCCAGCAAATCCTTCACATACAGCAATCCAATGACGTTATCGACCGAGCCCGAATATACAGGGGCGCGCGAATACCCCGTCCTCAAGAAGGCATCCGTCGCTTCGATCAGTGTGACGCTTGAATCAAAGGTCAGCATATCGATGCGCGGGATCATCACCTCCCGTACAAGCGTATCCGCGAGCTGGAAGATCGAGTAGATCATCGCCTTCTCTTCTTCTTCGATCACACCCTCTTCTTCGCCCGCATCAACCATCGTCATGATCTCTTCTTCCGTCACGAGCGGATGCGATCGCGCGCCTGTGCCTCCCGTAATCCACTTCGCCATACGAATCATCAACCAGCCAATAGGCGCGAGCAGACTAACAAGCACGGAAACCGTGGGCGCAAGACGGACCGCCCAAACCTCGGGGTCTCGCAGGGCGATATTCTCAATAGAAAATTCGCTCAATCCGATCAACAGCCCTGATCCAAGCAAGACTCCGCCGAAGGTGAGCAGCGTCGTAGCGAGGACATCGACGTTGGGTTGGGTGAAAGATAGGAGCGCCGCCCCGATCGCAAGGAGGCGCACCACGCTCTGCGCGGAGCGCAAAGATAAGATCAAACGCCGGGTGTTTTCCGAGACTTGGACGGCCAACTCAGCCCTCCCCACTCCATTCTCCTGCATCCCTCTTAGTTTCGCGGGGTGGCTGTTTACGTATGCTGCACGCGATAGGGCTAAGAGCATATCGATGAGCAACATACTTACGAAAAGGATGATTCCCACCGACATCTTACTCCTCTTCCTTCACCTTCCGGATCACACGCGCTGGAACACCTACGGCAATCATTCCATCCGGCACATCACGGGTCACGACTGAACCCGCGCCCGTGCGTGCTCCTCTCCCGATTCGCACTGGCGCAACGAGCATCGTGTCGCTACCGATGAAAGCATCGTCCAGGATCTCGGTCAGATGCTTGCGCTCTCCATCGTAGTTGCAGGTGATCGTGCCTGCACCGATGTTCACATTTTCGCCGATGGTCGCGTCCCCAACATAGGAGAAGTGCCCCATCTTCACCCCAGCAGCAAGCGTGCTATTTTTCACCTCGCCAAAGTTCCCCATATGCACGCCCTTGCCGAGGTGGGCGCCCTTGCGAAGGTGCGCAAAAGGTCCCACGTCAACATCATCCTCGAGGGTTGCACCGTCGAGCACGGAGACCTGAATCTTGCAGCGATCACCGACCCGCGTATCGTGTAAGATTGCATTCGGCCCCAACTGACAAGAAGCCCCGACCACCGTATCGCCTATGAGGTGGGTATTGGGCAAGAGTATCGTATCACGCCCCAGTTGCACATTCGCACCGATATAGGTTGTGTTTGGATCCTGGATGGTCACGCCGGTGAGCATCCACTTCCGGTTGATGCGCGACCGTACGGCCCACTCAGCTTCTGCAAGGTGTAAGCGTGTGTTGATCCCGATGATCTCATCCAGATCAGTCACCCTGGCATCGGCCACACGCACGCCACCCTCCACAGCCACGGCGACCAAATCGGTGAGGTAGTACTCGCCCTTTGGAGAAAGTGGGAGCTGGGGGAGCTTTTCCCACAACCATGTCGCTTCGATGCAGTAGGCGCCAACGTTCAATTCCTGGATGGCGTGCTGCTCGGGCGTTGCATGGGCCTCTTCCATGATGCCGGTGATGCCGCCATCTTCACCACGCAGGATCCTTCCAAACCCACGCGACTCACCCGAAAGCGCTGTGAGCAGCGTGAGTGGTCCGTCGTTTCTCGACTGCACATCGATCAACCGTCGCAGCGTATCGACCTGCACGAGCGGCAGATCAGCGTTCACGACCAGCACCAGATCGGATTTCCCCTCGAGTTGTCCCTTCACCTGTAGAACGGCATGGCCAGTGCCTAGCCGCTCGACCTGCTCGACGAACTGAACCCCCTCGCCCGCCGCCACACGCACCGCGTCTGCTTCCGGTCCGATCACAACGTAAGGATCGTTCCCCGTTGACTCGCGACAGGACTCGATCGTCCATGTGATCAACACCTTCCCGCCGAGGGTGTGGAGCACTTTCGGGATATCCGACTTCATGCGGGTCCCTAAACCAGCGGCCAGGATCACAGCCTCACAGTTCATCATTCTCTCCTAACAAATCCTCGTCGCGACCGTTCTCAAAGTGTAAAGCGCCCCTTAAACACATGCATCGAGCATCCGATCGTCTTATGGTGAAGTTGATCGCATGACATCACGGATTACCCAGGTAGGTTTCCTGGAGACTTCTTGCGGGGAAATCTCGGGGAACAGTCGTCGTCTTGCACAGAGGCTCAAATTCTTCGCAAATAACAAGGCTGGGGCGCCAGGAGTCGAACCTAGATCCACGGATTCAAAGTCCGGTGTGCTGCCATTACACCACGCCCCAATGGGTTCACAATGTGCGAGCGTTCAAAATTGTATCACACGCATTCAGCGGCACATAGACCGAATCGCCCTTCGCCAGGACGCACCCGAACTACCCGCCCTCATCCTCCGCCGTTTCACTGTCGGAGTCTTCATCCAGCAGACCTAGATCGCGCGCTTCCTTGAACGTAAGCATGCCATCATCGATCTCTTTGAGGACAGGGGAATCGGAAACCGCATCATCCCAAAACTGCTCTGCATCCTCGCGCGCCACTTCCTTTGCGGCGTTCTCCAATTCAGATTCCAATTCGTCATCCATGCCGTTTAATGCCACCCATTTCGCCCATTGCCGTGGTTGGTGGTGAGACAGCTGATCTGGTTCCAAGGGATTATCGAATTCAGCCGCGATCTCCGATTCCGAAAGTAAGTCGATTAAATCATCTGCAGCCCGCCTGCCGAAGTGCACCACCGCACCCATCTGTCCGCCCATCTGACCCTCACGGAACACGATCAGCAGAGCATAAAATGCGCCCACATTCGTAAGGTAGAGCTTATGCGTGTCACCGTCAAAGAATTGGAAGTTGCCCGGCAGGAGGGAGCCCATCAAGCTGCTTACCTTATAACCCGCGTTTAGGGTTGCCACAATGGATGGCAGGGCGGCTTCCAGGTCAAGGTCGTAAACTTCACCGGCGTGCACAACAATGTTTCCGCGATTATCGATCAGTAGCGTCGCTAGCGCGCCAAGATCGCGGCGCACACCCTCCAGGCGTTCGATCAGCGGAGGCTTTTCCCCCTCCTGCACCACAACCGGGGACGTTGCGGCGATCTTATGCCGCAGAGCATGATCTACGGCTTCAATGAAGATGTCACCTTCTACCGGCTTCGCGAGGAAGGCGATCACACCCAGCGCTTCCGCTTTCGTATGCATCTCGGCAGAGAGGTGACCGCCGATGAAGATCACACTCGCGTTGGGGTTGTGAAGCCGTACTTTTTCAAGGAGATCAAACCCTGCCGAACCAAGCATCGGGAAATTTACCACGAGAAGGTCGACAGGCGCCCTTCCAAGCTCTAAAACCGCATCTTCACCCGAAGTCACATCAACAACGACATAGTCGCGGCCATATGCCTCTAGGCTAGAACGGAGGAGCTGGATCACCTCCGGGCGATTGTCAACCAGCAAGATACGCGGTACACCCATGGCTCAAATTCTAGCACATGGGCGAAAGTGCGCAATGGCTCGAAAGGCGCAACATTGGACCAATTTAAAGTGATGATCCTCTTATCATTGGCGGAGGTCATGCGGAAAGGATATCATCCAGCGCCTTCATCACATTTCAGCTCCTCAGCAGTTCAATCTCCATCCATCCCCCGGTCGTCATCCTACGGAACGTATTCGAGCAGATCCCCCGGCTGGCAGTCGAGTTCGCGGCAAATGGCCTCCAGGGTCGAAAAACGGATCGCACGCGCCTTATTCGTCTTGAGGATCGAAAGGTTTGGCAGTGTGATGTCGATCGCCTCTGCCAACTCGGTGAGTCTTACGCCACGCCTGACCAGCATCAAGTCCAGGTTCACTCGGATCGTCATGGCCGCCTCAAACCGTCAGTGCCCGGTCGCGCTCGAGCTCCAATCCGTAGCTCCAGACATGCGCCAGCAGCAGGATCAGCAGGGATATTAGAATCACTTCAGAGTCAAAGGTGGGCCCCGGATTGAGCGCGGGCACGGCCGCAGGTAACCGATTCAGGATCTCCTTTGCCGCCATGTACTGCACAGCGGGATAGAAGATACCCACCAGAAGCACCACATACCCCAGCCGTCGGATGCGTTGTCCGGTTGCAGCACCGAAGGGCTCTCCATCGATGATAGCCCCCACGACAGCCCTGAGCAGGTAGAAAAGGTAGGCCAAGCCAATTGCGGCGAGCAACTTGGCGACATTGGCGATCACGATCAGAAGCGAACTGGTCGTCTCCAAGCGCAGCGTACCCTCGGCTTCCTCCATGAAGGCGGCCTGGATCACACCCTGTGTCGAGCCATTGAAGACGACGTCGAATTGTGGCTCCTCCCCAGAACCGAGGATCACCTCGATCGAGGCTGTACCCAGGAAATCAGTCTGATTGAAGATGATTGGCGCAATCACCATCCAAATGACGAGAACGACACACACCCCAGCCAGCAAGTAGTAAATCACATCAACCACGACCTTCACAAAACGTGCCAGGCGCAGATTTTTCATGGTATCCATAACGCTCTCTCCCGAAAAATGTCTGTTTTTCGATTAATATTTATTGTTGTTCGATAATATTTTAGCGTATATCAGTAAGATTGTCAAGCCATGATAGAAGGGTAATAGATAGCAGGAAGGCTGGTGGTTGGGCAATCTCGCAGGCTTCTCAAATAACCTGTAACCTGTCAGATGAGATCTGAACATACCCCCTGCCTCAAAGAGCGATTGCGGTGGATAGCAGGCCAATGTATGATCTAGAGAGTCGAAACATGCGTAACTCTCTGGAATCACTTCGACCGCGCTTTATCTTGCTGGAGCCGGCCTGGAACTCCAGAGCACGCAACGCTACTCTGACGGATCGACGATGATACTTGGCGCGATGTGAATCTAATCGATTTCTGACAGGATGAATGTGAGCATTGCGATCCAGCCACGAGGACCAGGTTTGAGGAGAAACACATGCCCGGCATGCTCTGCGCTATCCGCGGCGGCCCATCAAGCCAGTACACAGTCGACCATGCTGCTGCTCTGGCAGTCCAAGAGGGGCTGCCGCTCACATTTTTATACATTATCGACCTGGCCTTCCTCGCACGATCAACGAGCAGCCAGGTGGGGCTCGTCACACGGGAGATGACCCAGATGGCCGAGTTCATCCTGCTCCAGGCTCAATTGCGGGCGCAATCGGTAGGGGTGGATACGGAGGTTGCAATCCGCCGCGGGAAGGTCCAAGATGAGATCCTGGCAAGCTGTCGCAAAATGGCAGCGGATATCCTCGTCTTGGGGCAACCGGCGGAGGCACATGGTGAGAACATCTTCACGACTGATTGGCTCGAGTCGTTCAGTCAACGCGTCAAAACGGAATGCGGCACGCGCGTCATCGTCGTCAAGGGAAAGGAGAGCCTATAAACGCCTGGGAGCATGATCGAGGAATCTTGAGAGGAATTGCACGATGACCTGCAAACGGATCGGTTATTGGGGTGTTGCCCTTGTTTCGATCCTGATCCTATCGCTCACATTCGTGATGCCCGCAGCAGGAGGCCGCGACGATGTCGAGCGCAAGCGCGAGGTCACGCTCACATTGCTCGGCCACGTCGTCAATACACAGGGTACGGCTATCGACGAGGCCGAGGTGCGCGTGTTCTTCGGTGGCGCGCTGCAGACCCTGGAGGTTGCAGGCAAGCGCACACAGGTCGCGCTCACCGACCAGGAAGGGCTCTTTGTCGCGGACCTCACGCTAAAGGATGGTCTGACAGAAAAGGACTCCGTAGCCGTTGAGATCAGCAGGCCGGGATTCCGCACGATCCATAAGGGTTTCGCCATGCAGGGTGTCGCTCATACGGATGACCACTACTACCTGCAAGCGCCGGACTTCGTCATGCCTCGCATCTTCCACCCCGCGTTCTACCTTGCCACGGGCATCTTCCTGGTCGTCTTCGGCGTCATTTCGCTCAGCCTGCTGCATGAGACCATCGCAGCTTTGCTCGGCGTGGCGAGCATGCTGGGCATCAGTTATTTCTTCGGCGTCTCCAACACCGACTTCTGGATCATCGATTTCGACCGCGCCATCTCCTTCATCGATTTCAATGTTATCTTCTTGCTGCTGACCATGATGATATTTATGGCGGTGATGAGCCAGACGGGTGTTTTCCAATGGCTGGCATTCCAGGCTTTCCGCCTAGCGCGCGGCAAGACCTTTCTGGTGGCAGCCGGCCTTATCGTCATAACCGGCATCACCTCCTCCATCCTCAACGACACAACGGTGATGCTCCTGATGACCCCCGTCAGCATCCAGATCGCCTTGGCGCTCGGCATCCATCCCGCCGCCATCGTTGTCCCGGAGGTTCTGGCCTCCAACATCGGCGGCGCCGCAACCTTGATCGGCAATCCGCCCAACACGATCATTGGCTCGTATGTTGGCCTGGGCTTCAACGCCTTTATCGTAAATATGCTGCCCATCTCCGCCATGAGCATGATCATCCTTGTTGTGATGACGCGCTGGCTGTACCGAAACGAGTTCCTCCGGGAGGGCAAGGCCCCCTCCGCGGTGCTCGTCGAGCAATTGCAGGAAGGTGCACAGATCACCGACGTGCGACTACTGCAAAAATCTGTGATCCTATTCAGCCTTACCCTGATCCTGTTCTTCCTCGGTGATAGATTCAGCATGCCGCCCGCCGTGGTCACCATTCTGGGATCGTCCGCCCTGCTACTGTGGGTGCGACCCAATGTGAATGACATGCTGCGTGAGGTCGACTGGACCACGCTGGTGTTCTTCATGAGCCTGTTCATGATGGTAGGAGGTATTCAGGAGGTGGGGCTCATCCAACTCATCGCCGAAACGGTCAAGAACCTTGCCGGCAGCAACCTACTCCTGGCCACCGCGCTTGTGATCTGGGTGTCGGCGTTTGCCTCTGCGATTGTCGCCAATATCCCCTTCACGAGCGCCATCGTCCCGGTGACCGTCTTCCTGACACAGACGATCCCCGGCGCGGAGAACAACGTGCTCTATTGGGCGCTGTCGCTGGGCGCGTGCTTGGGCGGCAACGCCACCTACATTGGTTCCGCGCCCAACATCATCGCCATGGGCATCCTTGATCGAGCGGGCTACAGGCTCAAATTCAGTGAATTCTCACGGGTCGGCGTCCCCATCACGATTGTGACCGTCCTGGTGCCGATGCTCTGGATATTTGTTCGCTATTTTTGGTTGATCTTCTAGGGAGAAAATTATGGGAAAAATTCTATGCGCCACTCGGGGGGGAGAAGCGAGCCAACGAACCCAAGACGCCGCCATCTCACTGGCAAGGGAACACGGCGACCAGCTGGTGTTCGTTTATGTTTCCGATGTCCACTTCCTCGATAAAACCGCTGAACCCATCGTTGTCGATGCCGAGAACGAGGTCACCAAACTAGGTAAGTTCCTGCTCTTGATGGCCAAGGAGCGGGCGAAGGAAGCAGGTGTCGAAGCCGAGACCGTACTCTACGAGGGGAAACTACGCGAGCAGCTACTGCAGGCGATCGAGGAACAGGGCGCCACGCTCTTCGTCCTGGGCCGCCCCACGGAGACCCAGAACGTCTTCCGGTTGTCGAGCCTTGAGAAATTTGCCGCCGACATCACCGCGCAGACCGGCGTTGAAACGCGCATTTTATAGATGGTTGAACCTTATTTGTGTAGATGCACAGTATGCCGTCTAATCTGAGGCCTCCGCACCAAGACAGAATATTAATGATCAGCCGCGAATGGTAGCGCACTCTTATAAAGCCTCTCCCAGGAAAACGTGGATGTGCACGATCTAATACTGCGTTTCCCGGCCGAGGATCATCAAGGCCAGCGACAGCACCCGACCAGACTCCTCCAACTTTTCCACGGATATATTCTCAAATGTGTCTGAGACTGTCCGGGAGGACGCTTCCCATCCAGCATAACTCAGGCCGAGGCTGGGGGCCTCCTCTCCACTGTCGAAGGCCGACCCCTGCTCGAAGACGACGCTGATATCGACTTCGTCCCCAGCTCGCGCAACCGCCACGCCCATCTGACGGGCTGCGGTCTCCAGCAGATTAGCCAAGCGCAGGCTCCCGCCGGAGGACATCACAAGCCCACCCCCGTCCCCCTCGCCCAGACCACGCAACTGCACGATCGCCTCGACCTCGAAGGAGTTCGAGAATCCCAGCTTTGATTGTAAGTAATTGGAGACATCGAGCGGTCTGACTGGGTTGCCGCCATCGAGCCCCTCGCCGCTGTAGGCCACAAACAGGAACGTCTTATAAGGCTGATAGCCCGTCTCCTGCATCGTCCGGATGACCTCCATCATGGCGGCTAGGCCGCTTGCATTATCGTTCGCGCCTTGCATCGGCGGGTCAAACGGTCTTGCTGGTGGGTTGTCGTACTGCGCCAGCACGACGATCAGGCGCTGGTCCAGTTTGCTCCCACCCACACCCGCCACGCCAGGGAGATGGCCGATGATGTTGACGACAGGCTGCCGCTCGGTGATCTCTCCCTGAACAACCATCGCCGCCTCCGTGCTGGTGGGGAGTTCGAAGATCTTCTCCCTTGTGAGCTCCTCCTTCATGAGACGCAGGTCCGCAACCGTTTGACCTGTTCCCCGCAGAATGCGATCTGCCGTCTCCTCGGTGATCCACAGCATCGGTGTGACCAAACCGACGGGCCGCGAGGTGCCGTAAATCATCGTTGTTGGATCGCGTGACGAGAGTGTGTGGACGCGCGCCAGTTCGCGCTCGTTTGCCACAACCACAAGTACACCGGCATGGGAAATCTCATGCAGCATGGAAGCCTCTTCCCCGCTGAGAACCATGATGAGCTCCCCGGAGTAATCGACGTCCTCAAGTACGATGTAGGACGCAAAATATGTGGACCTCGAGAGCTCTCCGAATGCGACAAAGCGCACGTTTCCCATGCCAATACCCATGTTGCGCTCAATGCCGGGGAACTCGGCAAAATCTTGGCCATACACCAGAGCCCTTCCACCGTCATTGATGACGAAACTCGGGGGCGCCTCGATTGTCTCATAGCTCCGCTCGCGGAATTGGTAATAAGAATATTTTTCGCCGGCAGCTTGCAAGCCAATGGATTCGAATTGCTGGGCGATCCACGATGCGGCAACATCCAAACCCACCGTGCCGAGTGCCCGGCCTTCCACCGCCGGGTCGGTGAGCGCCTGGATATCCTGCAGCGCTCGCTGCCCATTAAATGCCTCTGCCTGGCCTTTGTAATATACGATCGATCCAGTCGCTCCCTGTATCCATGTTAACGCTACGATGCCCGCAATCGCTGCGCCGACCGTGTAGCGATTGACCAGGCGGCTGATATGAACGCCCACACCCTCAACCATTCGCCGAATGCCCTCGCCAAACAGATTGAACCCAAGGATGGCAATAAAGAAGGCCAGCGCGGGGTAGAGCGCCGTCCACGGAAAGGCGCGTGCGTAATGGCGCACATTGCTCAGCAGGGCGCCCCATTCCGGCACGTCCGAATAATGGAACGGCGCTGAAGCAACATCCAATTCGGCGAATGCCCCGCCGCCGATGAAAATCCCCACAAATCCCAATTCGCCCAGGAGCATGAGCACAGCGCCCATCTCTAAGGCCGTCAAGGAGATCAAGGCAGGGACCAGGTTGGGAAGGATGTGCTTCATGATGATGTGCGGCGTGCGCACACCCACCGCAAAGGCGCTCTCGATGAACGTCTTCGGCTTCATCGCCATCACTTCACCGCGCACGTACTGCATCGCCTCACCCCACCCCACGAAACAAAGCGAGATCACAAAGGGTCCAAACCCCTCGCGAATCCCCAAAGCGAGGATAAGCGTCATGGCAAGAAGTAAGGCCGGGAAAGCGGAGATAATCTCGGCTAAACCCATGATCACCCGGTCCACCCAGCCTCCGCTGTTCCAGCCGGCGATCGCTCCGAGGACGAACCCCACAAACATGCGCGCCGCCACTACGGCCGCTGCAAGTCGGAACGTTTGGAAAGCCCCCGCCAATATAAGGCTCATGACGTCGCGCCCTAAGACATCCGTTCCCCAGGGGAAAGCATCGTCGGGTTGGAAAGGCGGTACGTAAAATTCTCCCTCGACGATCGTCAGGCCGCGGGTTGTATAAGGACTGTGCGGCGAAAGGTGCGCGCCGAAGAAAAAGATCACCAGGATGCAGACGACCAGGATTGCTCCTAGCATGAAAGGTAAATTTCCAAGCGTCTCCCGCAGCCACATCCGCCGCGTGTCCCGGCGGTCGCTAAACTCGCCAAAACTGTTCACATCATCACGCAAAACTGAGGTCAAGGGTGGCAGGGATGATTCACCCTTACGCCTCTCCATCCAGCGTGTGATGGGGTTATAAGCGACGAAATCGGAGAGATACGCCTTCACAATACGAAGTATCTCTCGCATACTGGCACGTTCTGCGAGGCCCACCCGACCATTCGTCTCCCTCAGACGAGGATCGAGCAGTCTATAGAGCAAATCGACGATCAAGTTGATCAGGATGAAGATCACACCCAGACACATCACAAGCGCCACGGTGAGATTATCGTCCTGTTGGGAGATGGCTTTAAGCAATGTAAAACCCAACCCCGGCCAACTGAAGAAAAACTCTACGACTGGGAGACTGCTGAGGGTAAAGCGGAGTGACAATCCAATGGTTGTGATGATTGGCAAAGCTGCGTTCTGCATCACGTGCCGGAACATTACCACCTTTTCGGGAAGCCCCTTGCTGTGGGCGGTTCGCACATAGTCCTGATCCAACACCTCGCCCACCGTGACGAAGCTGACGCGGGCGATCTGTGCGATCGGCCTCGCCGACAGGACAAGCGCCGGCAGGATAAGGTGGGTATCCCATCCGAAGCCTCCCACAGGCAAGATGGGATGTCCTACGATACGCGTTATGCGCAGCACGAGCATCTGGAGCAACAAGGCTGCAAAAAAGCTTGGAACGGATACCCCCGCGATGGAACCGAGGATCATGGCCAAGGAAAGTCCTGAGCGACGGGTGTGCGCAGCCCACGTGCCGATCAAGACGCCCACAACGGCGGCGATGACCAATGACAGTCCCATGAGCCCCAGGCTCTTGGAGAGCGTATCTCGCAGCACCTGGCTAACGGGCAGGGGATTGATATCACTGGAGGCCGACGGAGATAGGCCCAGGTCCCACCGAACCACACGCCCCAATGATTCCAACGTCCTGGGGATGGCCCTGCTAAAAGCACCCTCCAGCTCCATGCCCCTGGCCATGCCCAGGCCGAAATGGCTCAGGAAAGATATCGCCATCAAGATCAGAATGCCAAAAGCCAAGCGCCTGGCAAGATACGCGGCGCCGGCGCTGACCTGCTCCCGCTGCAGGTTGGAGAATATCGATTTAAGAGTTAGCGGTCGAACAAGCGCACGATTAGACTGCTGGTAGGCTTCACTCACACGTCTACCCCATGGATCTTTCTGGATGGCTTCCTGGTTCACTCGCAATTATAACGCTCGCCTTCAATGACCACACCCAATATCCTTTTAAATATGGAAACGGTGGATAAACCAGGATGCGGCACGCAAGCGTGCCTGCTATTATCAGGATTTCAGGAGCATTCTCACCTCAAATACCGACAGGTGAAATTGAAAGTTCACCGGCTACGCTTCGGCCGTCTTGAATGAAATTGCTCGTCCATCTAGCTGAACGTGAGAGAGTCTGAACCCTGTGGGTTTTTTGGGCGTATTATGAAAGGATATAATGTTAAGATCTTACCCCTCCGCCCAAATAGCCCTGGGCTTTGACGCTGTCGAGGGGGAATAATTCGGTGTGGGAGATTTCAGTATGAAACGAATCGCGCGTCATATTCCCGTAGTCATGGGGATTCTCGTCATCGCGTTGCTTCTGCACGGCTGCGCCAGCGATCAAATCCGAAGCCCGAAGCCTCGGTCGGACTGGAGCCGTGGCCTGCGTATTGGTCATGCTACCGGCTTCTCCAGCCCCAGTCTGATCATCCAGGACGATGGGACGGCGCATGTCGCATGGACGGAAAAGACGCTGCAAAACTCCGGTGTCCTTGGGTACGCCCAACTCTCGCCGCAGGGCGCACTCGTCGTGAGCGCCAGTATCGACATTCAGGAGAAGCACCTGCGCGGTGCATACCTGCGAGAGACGGATCCGATGGAACTTTGTTGGAATAGTGATGACGGCGTCCGGTGTTCCACACTTGATTTTGAGAACCCCGCGAATCTGAAACCCTATACCTTGATCCCGCCGTCGCCATCCACCATCAAGTATGTCACAACGGGAGCGTATATCGCCTGGATCACGGAAGAGAACGATCTCTTCCTGCAGGGTCCGGACATCCCCACCACGCAGCTTTCTGATAAGGCGCAGAATTTAAGCTTGAACCCGCAAGGGGAACATATCTACGTGGTATGGACCGAAGAGAAGACTGGGGCGGAAATTACAATCTGGCTCACGACCCTCGATAGGGATAGCCTTGGCGAACCGCGGCAACTGGGGCGTCTGATCGCAGGTGGCACGGAGGGCATGCGCCAGGTCGGTTTGGGAGCGGTCGACGCTGACGGCGAGGCCTGTATTTTCTATGGATTCGAATTCACGCGCGGGCTACAAGGTGGAACAGCATTCACCGAATACAGTTGCTACGACAACCGCACATGGGAGCCTGTGGGCGGCGAGAGGCTCGGTCTTGTTGTGACTGATCAAAAGACTTATATGCCGCTGGAGAGTGGGTTCGCATTAGACCGACTCGCCGCCGTCGAAATCCCCGTAAGCGATTACACCTACCTGCCCTCCATGCCGCTGAGCGATGGCATGGGAAATATCGCCATCCTTGCCAGTACACCAGAGATGGTTCGCTATAAGGTTTACCAGCAAATTGTGCTTATGATCCTGCAGGATAGGCAATTAATCGGCTATCAACCGATCAGCGGCTCCACCGGCGTCTCCATCTCACCCAGCCTGGGAAGTGATGCTGAAGGCAACCTGTACGCCGTCTGGCTTGAGCGTACAACCAGTACGAATGTGTACATCGCAACCACAAGCCCTACAGCCGCCGCGCGGCTCGATCGCATGGACCTCTCGGACTTCAGCGTCGCCGCGCTGGGATTGATCGTCGAATCGATCGCCGGGCTAATCATGGTCCCCTTCGCGTTGCTTTTCTTCGCCGTCGGGTTGGTAGGTCTCGGCATCGGCTCGCTGCTCACACGTTGGAGCCATACCCAACGCCTTCGTGAAGCTGTGAGCCTGACGCTTGGTGTCGCCGCAATGTGGTGGTCCAAATTGGCATTCATCCCCCAAATCCAAACTTACTTGCCCTTCTCAGCTTGGATGCCCGAGCTTTCCCCAGAGGCGGCGATCGCCTGGCAGATCCTCTGGCCGGTCCTGATCGTCGGATTAAGCTTGCTACTGATGCGGCATTTCGGTCGCCGCTTCGAGTATGAAAGCCTCATCATACGTTTTGGGCTATACGGAATCACAGACATCTTCCTCACCGCACTTTGCTATGGTGCGATCGCGCAAGGTGCGGGCTAAAGCAGGCTTCCCCCTCCTCCTTCCATAGAGGTTTTTTTCTGCCCTCCGCCGACTGGCGGAGGGCAATCCTTTTACCGACCTACCCGCGAGCGTCCAAAAAGGGCAGGCCATACCCACCCAATGGGAACCCCTGATCGGTAGCAAAAAGTGGGACAGCAAACACACGAACCGGTACTCTCCTGACCGCAATCTCTCAAGGTTCGTACGTCATCATGGCACACCAGGAACAAAGAAAGCACTTACCTTTTCACTCTCCAAAGGTAAGTGCTTTACGATTGAAGGGCAGGTTGTTCTTATTCAGTCATTCTCGGGTCGAATGCATCTCGCAGGCCATCGCCCAAGAAGTTGAAGGCCAGTGTGGTGATCGAAAGAGCGACAGCGGGCACCAGGGTTTGCAAGGGATAACTTCGCAGCGCTTTAACCCCTTCCGAAATCATGATGCCCCAGCTCGGTGTAGGCGGGTCGACCCCCAGTCCGATAAAGGAAAGGAACGCTTCCGTGAAGATGTAGCCAGGGATCGCCAATGTCTCGTAGACGATCAAGGGGCCCATGATGTTGGGGATGAGATGGCGTAGGATAATGCGCGCATGGCCAGATCCTACAGAGTGTGCAGCTTCCACAAATTCCTTTTCCTTGTAGGAGAGGACCTGCCCACGGGCGATGCGTGCCATGCCGATCCAGTTCACCAATCCAATGGCGATGAACAGGAAGAATAGGCCGCCCATCGATTTGTTGATTTCGAGCAGAACGGATGCAAAACCTCCTTCAGCACCACGCCTTGAGAGGGCTTTGAAATACGTCTGAAGGAGGATCACGACGATAAGAAAGGGGAAGCCGTACAGGAAATCGACGATGCGCATCATGATGTTGTCCGTACGGCCGCCGACGTATCCCGAGACCGTCCCGTAGATCGTACCGACAACCAGACTGACGCTGGCAGCTACAATGGCCACGACCAAAGAGACCCTCGCACCATAAATCGTCCGACTCAGCAAGTCGCGCCCCAATTCGTCTGCACCGAGCGGGAACTTATCTGTGAGACGAGCGTAATTCTCGGCGCCATCGGGCATCATCCACAGCAGATAGTCTGGGACGGCATTGTTCAACAGCAGGTCTTGCTGTGCGTAGCCAAATGGGGCGATGAAATTCGCGAAGACCGCTGCGAGCCCTAAGACGATGATGAACACCCCGCCGGCGACGGCGATCTTGTTTTGGAACAACCGCCGCACCGAGTCCTGGAACAAACTACGCGGCTTGCGGGCTAGGATCGTTTGGTTTTCTGATGATAATTCGGCTACAGCCATAGGATGGCTACTCCTCTTGCAAAGGCTCAGTCAAACCGTATGCGCGGGTCGAGCATGCCGTAAACCATATCGACCACCAAGTTAGCAATAACCAAAAGTAAGGTGTACACGAGCGTTACCCCCATGATCAAGGGATAATCTCGATTCCCGATGCTTTGGACGAAATGCTTCCCCATCCCACCGATACCAAAGATTTGCTCGATCACAAACGTTCCGGTGACCACAGCAGCGAACAAAGGTCCAATAATCGTGACAACCGGGATAAGGGAGTTCTTGAGCGCATGGATCATGATGACCGACCGCTCACGGAGCCCTTTCGCGCGCGCCGTGCGGATGTAGTCCTCTCGGACAACCTGCAAGAGGCTGGCGCGTGTCAGGCGAGCGATCGAGGCCGACATGCCTGTTCCGAGCGCGATGGCCGGCATGATGGCATGCGACCAGAAGTTCCAACCCAGGTTGCGAGGGATGAACCCCAACAGCCAAGGCGGTTTAACACCCCATGTCGCAGCCGGCAGGAGACCAAATTTTACCGAAAACAGCCAGATCATGAAGGGGCCGATCACCATACCTGGAATCGACACACCCAGCACAGCGACAAAGGTCGCTGTGTAATCGACCCACGAATTTTGCCGTAAGGCAGCGAGGATGCCGGCCGGGACGCCGATAAGAAGCCCAATAAACAACGCCAGTAGGCCAAGTTGGAATGAAACTGGCAGCGTATCGCTGACGATGTCATTGACCGTTTGGGAGCGATAACGTAAAGAGGGGCCCAAATCCCCGCGGATCAATCCACGAGAATCG
Organism: uncultured Anaerolineaceae bacterium; assembly: GCA_964385305.1. Lineage (GTDB taxonomy): Bacteria > Chloroflexota > Anaerolineae > Anaerolineales > E44-bin32 > CAYLOP01. The sequence continues at coordinate 65,732 of CAYLOP010000002.1, forward strand.
CCTGCCGTTTCTGCGTAGATTCCGCCGAAGACCGTCCCGACGATATCGTCGCCCACCAAATAGGAAAGAAATTGCATGTGGATCGGCCAGTCGAGGTGGTATTTGGCCTCGATGTTGGCCACGATTTCCGGAGGTAGAGATCTATCTCCCGCAAAATCGAAAGGCCCTCCGGGAATCGCCCGGACAAGGACGAAGGTGAAAAGTGCAACGGCCAATAAGACCGGAATAAAACCTAGAATTCTGCGAAAGATATAGCGTGACATAGTGCTCGCACCTTTTCAAAGATGGGGAGGCCAGGCCTCTGGCCTCCCCCGGTTTTACCTGTTGCTTACTGCGTTGCAGCCTTCTTTGCTTCCCAATCGAGTGTCCACTCATACCAAGCCGCGTTGCCTACAGTTGGGTAGGTTCGGGTTAGATATGGCTTGGTCATCCGTACAGTGGTGTAGAAATAGATCGGGATGTATGCAACCTCGACCTCGGAGAGCAGCTTCTCGGCCTGGAAGTATAGGTCCGCGCGCACTGCGGGATCGGTCTCGCCCTTAGCCTGGGCGGTGAGGTTGTCAAACTCAAGAGGCTCAACCTCGGTGCAGGTAGCGTCCGAACAACCACGGCGTAGATCGTTTGCGCCTTCCTGGTTGTTGAAGACTTCATGCACCCAGTTGTTCTCATCCGCGTAGTCCGCGCACCAGCCCATGCGCCAAATTTGCGGAGCATCCTCGAGCGGTGAGTCAGACTCGATGGTCGTCAAGTAGACCTTCCACTCCTGGTTCTCGACGCGCACATTGACGCCCAGATTGTCCAGCCACATCTGCTGGATGGCGGCGGCGATCATCGCATGGCCTTCGGAGGTGTTGTGCATCAGCACGATATCGAGATCGTCGACGGTCAAGCCCTTCTCATCCAGGTATTCTTGCAGGAACGCCTTCGCGGCCGCAGGATCGTACGGCAGACCGATCGATCCAACTTCCGGCGCCCCGAAGATGCCCTGAGGTGCAAAATGGCCAGCAGGAATCTGTCCGCCCTTGAGGACGTTATCCACCAAGGACTGCTTGTCCACGGACATCGAGAAAGCCTTGCGGACGCGCACATCATCCATCGGCGGTTTGTTGTTCGTGAAGCCGTAGTAGTACTGGCACGCAACCGGCGCCTGAACGTACTCGGCGCTCAGTGCAGGATCAGCCTTCACGCGGTCCATCTCAGGCAAAGGCAGCGCGGCGGTATCCAGTTCGCCGTTCTCGTACATGGCGAAGCCGGTTGAGTCCTCGACGATCATTACGCCGTGAACCACATCGATCTGAACCGTATCGGCCATCGGCCAGTAGGGGTTCTTCGCGAGCGTCAACTCAGAGCCGTGGATCCACTCTGTCATGACGTAAGGGCCATTGGTGACGATGGTGCCGGGCTCGGTCCACTTCACGCCCGCTGCCTCGATTACCCACATGGGTACCGGCCAGGCAACCCACATGCCTGCGATCGCTGGGAAGAAGCCGGCGGGCGTGGTCAGGGTGAACTCGACGGTGGTGGAATCGACGGCGTTCACGCCGATGTCGTCAACCGTAAAGCCCTCGGCGCCTGAGTTGACCTCGTAGGCGTTCTGGATGATGTAGAGCACGTAGGAATAATCGGAGGCAGTTGCTGGGTCCACCGTGCGCTTCACCGCGGCTTCAACGTCATACGCGTTCACAAAGCGCTGATTGCCGTTCTCGTCATAGACCATTTCGACCTGAGCCGAACCTGTGTTGTAATGAACCCACGGAATGTCATTCCGCATGTTGAAGGTCCAGGTCAGGCCATCAGCAGAGACAGACCAGTCGGTTGCCAGCCACGGCACAACATCGCTTGTAATCTGGTCGATCTTAGTGAGGCCCATGAAAATGTTGCCGCCAAGATCAATCGATGTGGTGTCGGTAGATAACGCAGGGTCAGCAGTCGGAGGCTCGGTGCCTAAGTTTATATCGAGCGTAATCAGCTCAGCGACCTCCGCAGCTCCCCCACCACAAGCCGCAAGGACCATACTTGCTACGACCAGTAATGATAATAGTGCTATTGTCTTCCCTTTCATGGCGATTTCTTCTCCTTCCAACAGAGAGTTATGTTCAACAACATGGATACGAGTTATTTATGTGCCAAAATACTTGTAATCGCTGAAAACACCACCTCCTTTCTCTCTTTTATGGTGCGATCCGAGCACTCCTGACAATAAAAACAAGAATATAAATCTCCGCCTCAAACCAGGTGACACGCAACCCAGTGAGAAGAGCCGGTGTCCCGCCACTCTGGTTCCTCTTGCTTGCAAACATCCACGGCGAGAGGGCAGCGTGTATGGAAACGGCATCCTTTTGGTGGGTTGACAGGGCTGGGTACATTCCCTTCCAGGATAATACGCTGGCGTTTCCGCTCTTTGATCGGATCAGGAACGGGCACAGCAGAAAGTAGCGCCTGTGTGTAAGGATGCAATGGGTGGGTGTACAGTTCGTTACGTGTCGCCAGCTCTACGATCTTACCCAGATACATGACGGCGGTGCGATCCGAGATATGGCGCACCATGCTCAAGTCGTGGGCGATGAAGAGATAGGTCAGCCCAAAGGTTTCCTGCAGTTCCTCCAGCAGGTTTACAACTTGGGCCTGGATGGATACGTCCAATGCGGAGATCGGTTCATCCAACACCATGAATTCTGGCTGCAAGGCCAGGGCGCGTGCCACGCCAATACGCTGACGCTGGCCGCCCGAAAATTCATGGGGGTAGCGATTGGTAAAGTACGGGCTCAACCCGACGAGCTTGAGGAGCTCCTGGACCCGCTCGCGTCGCTCGCGGGTATTTCCAATGTTGTGAACCTCGAGTGGCTCCGCGATGATGTTGCCCACCGTCATCCTTGGGTTGAGGGAAGCGTAAGGATCCTGGAAGATCATCTGCATATTTCGTCGCGCTCGCCGTAGAGTCTCCCCTTTAATTTCCGTGAGATCCGTATCGCGGAAAAACACTCGGCCGTCTGTGGGACGGTACAGCTGCAGGATCGTGCGGCCCGTTGTGGACTTGCCGCAGCCGCTCTCGCCTACCAGGCCAAGCGTCTCGCCTTCCTGAATGGTAAAAGATATCTTGTCTACGGCCTGAACAGCACCAATCTGCCGCTGAATGACAATACCACGCGTGATCGGGAAATGCTTTGTGAGATTCTCAACTCTGATAAGGGTGTGATTGTCGCTCATCGTAGTTCACCCGTTTTGATATCTATCCAGCATGCGATTCGATGCTCCGACTCCACTTCCTCCAACTCTGGGTTCTTCTCCCAGCAGATTTCTTTGACAAACTCGCAGCGAGGTGCAAATGGACAACCTGCCGGCAACTCGAAGAGTTCTGGCGGTATACCTTCGATGGAAGCGAGGTGTTCACCCGGGCTCCCATCCATGCGAGGTAACGACTTAAGGAGGGCAAAAGTATAGGGATGCCTCGGATCTCCGTACACATCCTCAATCACTGAGGCTTCTACAATAAATCCGGCATACATCACATTCACTCGGTCTGCCAATCCGGCGACCACACCGAGATCATGCGTGATCCAAATCAGGGCCATGCCAAATTGATCTCGTAAGCGCTTGACCAAATCAACGATCTGCGCCTGGATGGTGACATCAAGAGCGGTGGTTGGCTCATCCGCAATCAGAAGGGACGGATTGCAGCCAAGCGCCATAGCAATCATCGCTCGCTGTCGCATACCGCCAGAGAACTGATGCGGGTAATCACTGAGGCGATCACGCGCTTCCGGAATGCCAACGAGATGCAATAGCTCGCCAGCTCGATCACGCGCCTCCTCCTCATTCATTCCTAGGTGTAGGCGTAGTGGCTCCATCAATTGATAACCCACTGTGAGAACAGGATTCAAGGAAGTCATCGGATCTTGAAAGATCATCGCAATTTGGCTTCCCCGAATATTACGCATCTCTTCTTCAGATGCCTTCGTCAGTTCCTTACCCCCAAAGACGATACGATCCGCTTCTACCTTTGCCGGAGGTTGGGGGAGCAACCTCATCACGGAGAGGACGGAAACGCTCTTTCCACATCCACTCTCGCCGACTATTCCTAAGGTCTCCCCCTCCCGTACATCGAAAGAAACGCCATTGACGGCGTGCACAGTTCCCTCGTTCGTGAAGAAACGAGTTTTTAAGTTATCGACTTCAAGCACCTTAGAGGTCAATGTAATCTATCCTCCCCTCACATAGATAGCAAATCATAATGAAACGCGTTCATTCTGTAAAGCATGAACGGAATGACCGGAAAAGTATGAAGCTGCATGAACTGCGCGGACTGCAAAATGCTTTTATCTCCAGTTCGGGATGTGTGGGACTTGAACACACATCCGTGTGAACCCGAAAAGGTCATGCATTTTTGCGTCGGCGATAATACCCCAATCGATAAGTGCGGTAACCACGTTTCTTCAACCATTCAAAGCGATCACATTACCTTGCTGTGAAGATACTCGAGTGGGATCTCACCAAGGCGTACACAAGCTACCAACCCAATATCCCGCTCATGCAATCCATCATCCCGGTAAGCATGGGATAATAACATAAAAAATCCCCGAACCTCCAAGAAACGGATGGAACACCGCGTGCCCATCTGCACCGGAATAGATTTGTGGAGATCCGGTTAGACGCCTACCATAATCGACATGCTCGTAAGGAATCCTCGCCTTCCAAGCAGGAAACGCCAGGAGGTGTCGAAGATCTTGTAGGATGCCTCGGACGGCAGGAATACGCCCTACATGCTTTGTACGAGCGCTCGATACATAAGATGCCTTTTCTATCAGACGATCTCGGCTTGAAGCAGAGATCTTATGCGTTGAGACCCACCGTTTCAGATTCCAACTGAGAACGACGTCCAAGGGGTCGGTTTGCAATCGATTACGTGAACTCATAATTCACCTCAGACGCCAGCTCCCCATGTAAGCCCAACTGCTTCTTTAGCGTACGCCGACCGTAATGAAGCCTTGACTTTACGGTTCCTACAGGTATCTCTAGAACGTTAGCGATCTCTTGCAGCGATAGATCGTTGATATAGTACATGACGACAACCACACGCTGCGTAAGCGGTAAGGAGGCGACTGCCTTCTGGATCACGTGCCATTCCTCATCTTTTTCAGCAATGAGGTGCGGCGTGGGCTTAGGTTCTCGTGCCAACCATTCAGCCATTTCCTTGACACATCGGAATAACCGAGTACGACGCTTCATCCATGAATAAGCAAGGTTGGCTGTCACACGGTAAAGCCACGGCTCGAGAGGTCGTTGCGGGTCAATATGATGCGAAAAGCGGTGCATACGCAGGAAAACGTCCTGTAAGAGATCTTCAGCGATTTCTGGGTCGTTCGTAATACCAAGTGCGGTCCGATAGACCATCTGACGATGACGATCATACAGACTGCCCAAGGCGTCCAAATCCCCTGCTTGTAGCCGTAGGACAAGCTTCTTATCGAGCAAATGGCTCACTATGAACCGCCTTAAAAGTGCGCTCTATTAAATACTGGCGATGTGTAAAAAAGGTTCAGGGTAAGTTAAAGGTTATTCTACACATGTATTGCCAAAATCAAAACTTTCGATATTCCATAGTTCGCTGAATTCGAGTGAATCTAGCCTTATTCCACAAAAATCGCTTCGCGTAATGAGAAGTCGCGGACGAAGGTAGAGTGGAATGGCTGGAAGTTCCGTATTGAAGATCGTTTGTGTTTGCTCAACTGCTCCGCGATATGCCCCACTCCCCGGCGGGCTGAGGAATATCTTATCACAAGCTTTATTATACTCGGAGTCTTTAAAACTACTTGCATTGCTGCCAAATGGATGATCGTCAGATGGGATCTCCCGCTCCGCGAACATCTCACAGAGCGGGCTCAACCAATCCAGCCATATCCAGCCTACAACATCGAATTCTCGTCCGAAAATCTGGCCATCTGGCCATACTTCATGCAATGCAGTTAGATCGGCATATTCGACCCTCATCTCGACGCCGCATGCCTTCAAGTCTTCTTTGATTCGCTCAGCCAGGGAGGTATGAAACTGCGATGGAGAGGTCGTTAAGGCAAAGGAGAGCTCCGTCCCCCGAGAGACACCGGAAACAGACTGCGCCACTCGAGGCGTGCTGGCGTCACCATCCATATCCTTCCAGCCCGCCTCCTCCAACATCATATTTGCGCTCTCCACATCATATGGAATCGGATCGAGATCTGGCTTGTAATCTGGATGCATTGGCGAGAGATATGTCTCAGGAACCAAGCTCATGCCATAGAGCAAATCGTCGACGATCCCCTGCCGGTCGATACAGGTCGCAAGAGCCTGGCGCGTCGTCGCATCGGAGAAGATCGGCTCACCTGCGTTTGGGTCGAGGTTGAAATCCAACCGCATCAATTCAGCCCCCACTGACCAGTGGACCTTGAGGCGCTCGTCACCTTCAATAGAATGGAGGGTCGCTATCGCATCCATCGTAAGAAGCGATTCATCTAAGAGATCACATTCACCCGTCATCACCTGCTGAATAGCCGCGTTCGTGTCCCCCCCTATGAAGCGGAACAGCAGGATGTCAAAATACGGCATGCCCTCCAACGCCCGGCTGTAGTTGGGATTTTTATGCAGGGTGATCTGCACACCCTCCTGCCATGATTCAATCCTATAAGGCCCCCATCCAACGGGGGCCTTATTGGCTTCGTCTAAGCTGAGCAATTCTGAAGGCAAATACGCTCCGAGAATGTGTTCCGGCAAGGGGGACCAGAAGTTCGTCGCGTATTCCTTATCCATGAAACCTGGGATGCCTGTCCAGCGCACGCTAAGTTCAGTCAGCGCTTCATAACTGTATGTGCGATCGATCAGGTACTTCGTAGTGGGCGTGTCGGCATCCTGGTCGAGACGGAAGGAGAACACCGAATCCATGGCGGTCAGCGGTTCTCCATCCGACCATACCAATCCGGGTTTCAGGTGAAAATCGACAACCAGACGCGCCATCAGCGCCTCTCCACCCTCGTACGTCTCGATACAGGTCGGCTCCTCACATCCAGCAGGCAGGTATAGTTTGCCGGGTTTTAGGTTCTCTGGTTTGAACGTCTGCGGGTTGACGTAGATCTCGTTTTCCGCGACAGTCACTTCCTCCAAGAGAGCATCCACACCTTCGGATAGATTCGGCATATTCTCCAGGATCACGGGCTGAACTTGATAATCCAGAATATCAAACGGGCCATCGTAAATTGCCTGGAGCACGGCGTTAGCTTCGCGACCTGCCGCTCCGTAGAGGAAAGCATCGCTATAGATGTAGAGCGATCCCGGTTCCTGATTGAGACATATCACGAGCGTTTTCGGAGGTGGGGGTTCAGGCGTGGGAGCGATCACGGTGGCTGCTGGTGTGGGAGAAGGAACAAGAATCAATGGGACATCCACTTCGGATGGTATCCCGCAGGCTGCCAGTGCGAGAACATATACAAGCATTATGCCTAGTCTAATCACCACACTTTTCAAGATGCGTCTCGCCACTACCCCCTCTACCTTGTTCAAGATTCGGTATCCCTTTTTTCTTCGTCCTCGATGAGCTGTGCGAGGAAGCTGCGGTCATCATCGTCGAGCGTCGCATCCGAGAGTAAGTCAGGCCGGCGCCGCCACGTGCGTTCGAGCGAGTGATGGCGTCGCCAGGTTGCAATGCGCGCATGGTCTCCCGACAATAGGATTTCCGGAACACTCCAACCCCGGAATGAAGCTGGACGTGTGAAATGAGGATGCTCGAGTAAGCCGTTCGCGTAGGAATCCTTGTGCGGCGCTTCGGCGTCTCCAAGCACGCCCGGAAGGAGACGGGCAATCGCGTCGATTACGATCAGGGCTGGGAGTTCACCGCCTGTCAGTACAAAATCCCCTACCGAAATTTCATCCGTAGCAAGATGGAGGCGCACTCTCTCGTCCACGCCTTCGTAGCGTCCACACAACAGGGCAATGCGGGGGTGTTGGGATAACTCATAGGCCACAGCTTGATCAAACTTGCGGCCTTGCGGTGTGAGCAACACGATAGGAGTCTCCTCCAACGCCTCCCCAAGAACGGTCCCGACGGCGCTGAAGATGGGTTCGGGTTTCATCACCATGCCGCCCCCACCACCATACGGCTCATCGTCCGTCGTGCGATGTCGATCTGTGGTGAAATCGCGGATATTATGCAATCGGACATCAAACAATCCCGCGTCGATGGCCTTGCCTATCACGCTGGCTTGCAGATACGCCTGCATCACTTCTGGAAGCAAGGTGAAGACGTCAAATTGCATCACGCAGGTCTGACTCCCCAGTGGGCCTATCCCCCATGAAATTGGGGTCGTGGATCAACCGTCATCGTTTGACAAGCATGATCCGGGATCGTCGACTCAATTCCTATGCAGTATACGTCAGAAAGAGAACCTCTGTCCATTATTCCGCCATCTCAACAATCCATCGCTCTTCCGCACTATTCACAACCGAACCCTCTCAAGACTCAGCATCCTACGATCCGCGATCGCATCGGCAGCAGTATTATGCCACGATATCGGAGCGAGCTTCGTCTTTGCTTCTAACCAGACATATCAAACACATGCTAACTTTCAATACGACGGGAAAAGGATCGATGACCTGCTTTGATGTGTGGGACTACGTGTCATTTGACCTTGGAGAAATTCGGGATATTTAACGCATCTTGCGCCAGAGATCCAGTGCGCGGCGCGTAGCATGGAATGCCAGGGGAGGTAGATCATCAGCGGGGAAAAAAGCCGCTGCGTCAGCATCATCGCCGGGAAAGAGCGTGCCAGTCTCTACATCCCCACGGTAGAGGATCACGATGCTCGCGCCATGCTCATGCTCTTTCCCATGGATCACATCCATCAATTCCGTGATGCGTATACTCAACCCTGTCTCTTCCAGGCACTCTCGTACAGCGGTTATTTTTGGATCCTCCTCGCCCTCCACAAAACCAGCCGGTAAGGTCCACATCCCTTGCCGTGGCACATTGTCCCGACGCACGAGAAGGATCTTCCCATCTTGTTCGATGAGTACCGCAACGGCTACCTTGGGGTCTTCAAAGTGAATGTAGCTGCATTGTGTGCACGCGTAGCGAAGCTGTCCAAAAGCGCGCCTGCGCTCCATAGGTGCGCCACACACGAGGCAGTAATTGATCGTTTCAGGGGTTTTCATCGCCCCGTCTTACGAAGCCACAAAGTCACCGCGGCGAGCAAGGCCACAACGATACCCAAGGCGAGTTCCACTGTGCGTAGCGGGGTCCAGAAAGGTGGTTGCGCTGCCTCAGAGATTGTTGGAGTGGTCCCAGGCATGGGTTCTGGCTCGGTTATGGCCGGCGCTCGCTGGGGTTCTTCAGGCAGTGCGTTATCAAGCGCTTTTCCGGCCTCCTCGTGCTGCGTTTCTAAGGCTAACGCTGAGACCGTCGGAGGAACACCTTCCTCTTCAGCGGCCGCTTGTGGAGCTGGCGGAGTTGACGCGACAGCCCAAGGTGTGGCTACCTCGCCCGAAAGCGCATCTTCCGCTTCCACAGCATATTTGGGCGCTTCCCGCTCCTCAATCATGGTCTCGCCCTCATCGGCACTCAGCGCCCCCGCGGGTGCCTCAACGGCGGGCGCAGGCACCTCAGCCAGCACCTCTGGCTCGGGCATAGGCGCTTCAGCCGGCATCTCTGCCTCAAGCGTGGGTGCCTCAGCACGCATCTCCGCACCTTCCATGGGTATGGGTGCCTCCTGGGCAAACTCATCCGCCGGCGCTTCGCGGTACATCGTAAGCGGTGCTTGTGCGCCTTGCAACGAACTACCGCTCAGGGCATCGAAACCAATCACCAAAACCAGCGCCAGTGAAGCCAGCGCAGTAGCTAATCGCAGTATAGGATAGACCGGTCGCTTCGCCACTAGCCCGACCATCTGCAGGGTGAGCGTAAAATTACGCGGCACGCGAACCATTGGGAGCGTGCGTAGCAAACGCGAAGTACGCCTCAGCTCTTCGAGAGCCTCTTGCAAGGTGGGATCTTCCCGCAATCGAGCTTCCATTCGTGCAGCCTCGCGCGAGGATAAGGCCCCATCGAGATACGCTGAAAGGCGTTCAATCTCACGCTGTGGAATGCGGCTAAAGCTGTTCATCGCACCGCCTCATCCTCTAGACGGTATGTCGAAGGTAAAAGTTCCCAATACCTTTGCAGACAATCACGCATTCGCGCACGCGCCCTCGCCACGCGGCTCTTGACCGTGCCGAGCGGCTTCCTGATCACCACCGCAGCCTCCTGATAGTCGTAGCCCTGAATATCCACCAGGACGGCGACCACACGAAAATCCTCCGGTAGGCGATTGAGGCAATCCTGGATGGCGTGCGAGAGTTCAGCCTGCTCCGCAGCCGCATCAGGCTTTATGGGAATCGCATGCAGGTGGCTGGCATCAGTGATCGAGGGTTCGCTTGCATCCGTAGTGAGTGCTTCCAGGGAAGAGGATGGCTTTCGCTTGCGACGCCGGAGTTCATCGTAGCAAGCATTCGTCACAATCCGGAGCAGCCAGGCGCGAAAAGATCCGCCACGAAAACGCGCAATGTTTCGAAAAGCTGAGATGAAGGCTTCTTGCGTGGCGTCCTCTGCCGAGTCCGGATCACCCATGACGCGGTACGCCACGTTGAAAACTAGTTGCTGATAGGCCAGTACAAGGCGGTTGAACGCTTCTAGATCGCCCTTCTGGGCATCACGAATAAGTGCGGGCTCGTCCACGGTGTCCCATCATAGCGTAGCGACCGAGCGAAGGCAAGGAAAACCCCATGAATCATTCTTTAGGCTAATCTGCCCATCGAGTGAGGTCATCCCAGCGTCGCCCACTGAGATCTTTTTGACTGCCGGTAAGAGGATCGGGTATCATGACCATGTCTGGTGGGAAGTTGATTCGAGCACGCACGCTTATGGCTTACGGAAGTGGCTCGATATCAAAAATGGCAGAGCGAATCGGCAAGTCAATCTAAAATCAAGGGCGGCATGTCTTCATGGCAGCTTTAATAAAGGAAGAACTCCAAGCATACAGGGCAAAGACCTTTCGGCTCATACCTGGGATGCAATTAACGAGCATCGAGGATGCACTTGCGTATGTACAGGAGCGCGGGTTTATAACTTTTTGGCCCATCAAAGGAATTGATTTGCCTAGTCTGTGGACGGCTGTCGCGGGCGAGAGACCCGTCGCAGACGAGCACGACGACCCCGGTCATATCACCTGGCGCTGGAAGGACAACATGCTCGACCAGCGCCGCTGGCACTACGGCAAGCTGCTGCGCGGCAAGGCCACGATCGTCAGCCTTGACGTAATCCCCCACTTCTACGCACTCTCGGAGCGCGTCGCCGACCTGGACGACTACCGGCCGCTCTATCATGAGGGCCGGCTGACATATGAGGCCTATTCTGTCGCCGAAGCGCTGCTGCATCACGGCCCGCAGCACACCATCCAACTCCGTCGATTGGCGAATCTCAGCGCCCAATCCGCGAAAGCGCGCTTTGATAAGGCGCTCACCGATCTGCAGCGCGGCCTGTGGATCCTCCCCATCGGCGTCGCCGAAGCTGGCGCCTGGCGCTATGCGTTCATCTACGAGTTGTTCGATCGCTGGTTCCCGGAGGTCGTAAAGCGAGCGCGAGGTATAACGCAGGTAGAGGCGAGAGCGTTTCTCGCAAGCTGTTACCTCGACTCCGTTGGCGCTGCCCAACCAAGGGACATCGGCAAACTCTTCCGCTGGCCGTTGAACCATGTGAGTAAAGCCCTGAAGCGTCTCGAGCAGGACAGGGCTGCCCGTCCGCTCGAGGACGGCCGCTGGGTATCTGCAGAAGTCCTTCAATAATTGACCCCAGACGTCACTCGCTTCCATTTCTCTACGATACCGCTTCCTCACAGAGCGGCTGCCAAAGTATCCGGGCGACTTTACCGGAGCTCCCACTGGAAGTGGAGAGCATCTCTCCTGATTTACGAACATCGATCTTGGATAGGCGCAGTCTCCTGACTTTCCCTATACATCCTTCATGAATACAATATGTCGTTTACATCTAAATTCTCTCCGGATGACAGTCCCTCATGAGGGACCATTCTCGAGAGAGCTTGCCGACCCTTGAACCGTGAGGAGAAGAATATGAACAGCCGCTCAAAAGGTCTGTTCGTAGCAGTTATGACCGCAGCAAGTCTCTTGCTTCTTTTCAGTTGCACGACCGCACAGGATCGGGAGATCGAACTGGCCACGGAAGCTGCAATGGAGATCCAGGCTACGGAAACCAGCCTAGCCCTATCTTTCACCGCCACGCCCACACGCACCCCAACACCTTCCTCAACCCCCACTCCCACGCGCGTACCGCCGGTACAAGAGGGGACCGCATTGCCACAGAGAGAGACGATCATCTCCCCTGAGAACATCGACCGCCTGAGCCTTCTGGCCCAATGGCAGGCGGGCAGCGTGCTCACCGTCGCCTTTTCGCCAGACGGTGAATCACTGGTTGCCTACTCAAACTTGCCTTACAACCAATTCAGGGAGAAGCTGGATGGCACAGCCCGGATCTGGCGTCTCGAGGATGGGCATCTCCTCAACACCTTCAAAATTCCATCAAGCTTCAGCATAGCCATAACGCCCGATGGAAAGGAACTGCTCCTGCTATCCACCCAGAAGATGAGGGTCGAAGCCTGGTCCATCGAAGACGCCCAGCGCTTAAAAGCGTGGGGACAATCCAACGTAGCCATGTCGATCGCGACGGATGGGGAGCGTCTTGCTACGATCGGGTGGTCGAACACCTACGTAACGTGGCGCAATACACGGCGCTATAATGGGCTGATAACATACTACACATATCCCTCTTTAGCGAAGACACAGGCGTTTGAGATATCTTCACCTGGCAGTTGTCACATCTTCTCGCCCGACCTGGATTGGGTGGTCGGATATAGTCATGGATATGGTGGGCCACCCAGTATATGTTTCACATTGTGGCGGTTGAGCGATGGAGCCGACTTTACCTTGTGCGCGGGAGATAACATTTACACCATGGCCTTCTCCGCGGATGGAGACATGCTAGCCTTAGGGCTATCGAATGGGACGATCGATTTAATATCTGTGGAGGATCAATCTTATCTTGGGAAGTTTAGCGATCCAAGCAGCGAAGAGGATCGCTTGATCAGTATCGCCTTCTCGCCCGACGGCCGAATCCTCGCCGCGCTCAATGGGGAGGAAACGCAATTGACCTTGTGGCGGGTGAGCGATGGCACGTTATTGACGATCCTGCCCACACAGCAGACGATGGCGCGGGAGCGGGAGATTACGCTCGTCGGATGGAACAACCTGATCACGGGACCGGCAGCCAGGTCACAGCTGGCCTTCTCGCCCGAAGGCAAAACGTTGGCGGCGGGCAGAGGTGGGGGTATCCAGATTTGGGGAATCCAATAACAAACACTTTTGGCCCAACGCACCTTGGAACGGCGTGTGTTTGTGATCTCGAGAAGGCGAGTGCGTGATTTGAGATACGCCAATCACCGGTCGGATTGTACGAAGTGAAACAAAAAACGCACCCTCACAGGTGCAAAAAAAGCCCCTTGGCAATGGCCTACTCTCCCAGGCCGTCTCCAGCCAAGTACCATCAGCGCTGGCGGGCTTAACTTCTGGGTTCGGTATGGGACCAGGTGTACCCCCGCCGCTCTTATCACCAAGGGGCGATTTATCCTATCGATATTAACTGAATAGCGTATGATAATCAGCCAGCAGCGATTCCGCATTCTGCTGAAGGCTGGCAGCTGATTGCTTCTCAAGAAAAACGCCAAGTTCTCCGCACCACAGGTTAAGCCCTCGACCATTAGTACGGCTTAGCTGAACGCATTGCTGCGCTTACACTTGCCGCCTATCAAGCAGGTAGTCTACCTGCGGTCTTACTCCCTTAACGGGATGAGGGATCTCATCTTGGGGCGAGTTTCCCACTTAGATGCTTTCAGCGGTTATCTCTGCCAGACG
>CAYLOP010000003.1:0-63310 GCA_964385305.1 uncultured Anaerolineaceae bacterium
GGGCTATAATCGAGTTGTAGGTGACCTGATGACGTACCGATCCATCCAGCGCATGCTCATCTGTTTCGCGATTATTGCTGGGATTATCCTCACGCTGAGTTTTGTCTTACCGGCTAGCGCTGGTGAGAAGCGTATTCCTGATGCACAACCCACCCCCTTCCTCACGCCGACGCCGGGACCCGATGGCAAGATCGTCTACATTGTCCAGGACGGAGACACCCTTTGGCGCATCGCTGCGATCGCGGAGATCAGCATCGAAGAGTTGATGACTCGCAACGGGATCCAACCAGGCGACTATATCACTTCCGGTATGGAACTAGAGTTGGGATTAGGGGTGCCTGTTCAACCGACCACGGCTCCCGGTGCTGTGCCCACGCCCATTCCGGCGACGCCAACGGCAACCCCAGCTTCGGCCACCGGTGAAATCTGCGTTTTGCTCTTTCTAGATCAAAATGGAAATGCCCGCCTTGACGAGGGCGAAAGCCCGTTAGCGGAGGGACAGGTGAGCGTTGTAGATGTTTCGGGGACACTCGCTGGCGAGCACGCTACCGATCTTGATCCGGAAGGCTTTTGCTTCGAAGGGCTTAGCCAGGGTGACTATAATGTTAGCGCCGCAGTTCCTCCGGAACATAACCCAACGACGTCCATGAATGTCCCCCTTCGCCTCGCAGCGGGGGATATTAAATATGTGCAGTTTGGGGCACAACCGGGTTTAGCGATTATTGAAGGCGAAGGGTCAGGAACGAGTAGCCGCTCCACCACACTTGGCGTGCTGGGTTTCGTGCTCCTGATCGGTGGTGGTATACTGGGTTTCTTCGCCTACCGCTATCGTCGTCAAATTCGGTAGGCCGTCAGGTTTGCCAGCCTCGTTTAAGTCGCAACCGCGGTGCTTAGCCTAAAATCGCACAATGTAGTCTATTGCGCGCCAAGTAAATCTTCTAATGCGGCTAGAAGCAGACGCACATTTTCTCGGCGGCTCGAGTGTCCCATGAGACCAATTCGCCAGATTTTGCCAGCAAGCGGACCGAAACCGCCGGCGATCTCGATATTGTATTCCTCAAGAAGCTGACGTTTTATCTGTGCACCATCGATGCCATCTGGAATTTGTGGAGTGGTCAGGGTTGTGAGCCGGATTGCGGGTGGCACAAATAGCGTGAGATCGAGCCCTTCCAGACCCTCCCAGAATATCTCAGCGTTGACGCGGTGGCGTTCAAAGAGAGCTTCCAACCCTTCTTCATACGCCAGACGCAAGGCCTCGCGTAGGGCATAGATCATGTTGATGGGGGTTGTGTGGTGGTAGGAAGGCGTAGCACTCCAATAGCGTTTGAGCAGCTGCAAATCTAAATAGAATACAGGCGGTGGTGTGCGGCGGGCTGCGATGACTTCCTCTGCGTGGGCGCTTACGGTAATCGGGGCAAGACCGGGTGGTGCCGAGAGCGCTTTTTGAGCCGCGCTGTAGGCAACATCCACACCCCATGCGTCGATCTCAACCGGCAACCCTCCAAGCGAGGTGACACAATCAAGGATCAGGAGTGCGCCGTTTTGGTGACAAGCCTTTGCGATGGCGGCGATATCAGATTGTAAGGCGCCAGTCGATGTCTCGGCATGTACTAACGTGACGGCCTTGTAGGAGGCTTTCTGCAGTGCGGTTGCGATATCGTCCGGGTCGAAGATCTCTCCCCATGGACATTCCGTGACATCAACCTGCGCTCCGTAGCGGCGCCCCATCTCGGCGAGGCGTTCGCCAAAATAGCCGCTCACACATGCCAGCATCGGGTCACCGGGCTCAATGATGTTGGAGAGAGCGGCATCCATGCCCGATGTGCCGGTGCCCGGGACGGCGAGTGTGAGCTCGTTATCCGTTTGAAAGATAAAACACAGCAATGCCTTCACGTCCGACAAGATCGCAAGAAAATCTGGATCAAGATGTCCAACGACCGGCGTACTCATAGACCGCAAGACGCGAGGATGCACCATGCTCGGTCCTGGACCCAACAACAAGCGAGGGGTAGGGTTTAAGTCTGTATACATTGTCTTCATGGGGCCTCCGGAGTTCTCTGAGGATGGTTTCTATAAGTATACGAGGATCAGGACGTTATGTTAAACAAAATGAGCACGCGTTGCTGACGAGATTGGTACCTCATGTGTTACGGAGTTACAGTATGATCATGCCAGCTCAGGGGTGCGTGGTAAGGGCTGGGCAATGCTTTACTGCAAGATAATCGACATGACCACAAGTCCGACATCGCACCCATTCCAGGAATATGCAATATCCACGATCGCTTTACGGCAGCAGGAAAGAAGGCGATGGCCGAATGTATGTGTGGTATCGAAACTTACAAACGCCTTACATTTCCACCACGTTAAAAGAAACGTCCCTATAATGAGTTATAAGAGCAAATAAGTAATGTGAGATGCCTAAGCCTCGAGAGAGAGGCCCAAATTTGCAGGAGGTGCATATACGGGGGTGCAAGTATTAAGGCCACGAGAAAGTGGTCAACAGAGAAGCGAGGCACCCTGCCGCCGCCTCGCTTCTTATTTTAATGCAGGTTTGCGGTTTTTAAGGGAGTTTGCAGGTGGTTGAAGGTCGATTTATACTACGTTCGGTTTGTCGAGAACCCTCTCAACGAGAGGACAATCCTCTTCCACCTAACCATTCAACTCGAGGGGTAAGAGCGTTGAAGACAGTTCTGGAGTGATCTTCTAAAGCATGCCGATCAAGGTTGGTTCAAAGTATTATCCTTTGTATACCTATCTCCAACGCCGTTGGGGCACCACGGTTGAACTGTCATTCGAAAGGATCGAACAGCTCCTTGGTGAAAGACTGCCGCCAACGGCTCGTTCCAGCCGCGCTTTTTGGAGCAACCGAAACCGGGGAGGATTTCAGTCTGCTGCTTGGATGGAAAGCGGCTTCCATGTTCTTGAGGTAGATCTCATGAATGAGTGTGTTATTTTTGGGCAGCCAATCTTGCGCTATACGGTCCAGCGGGAAGGTGATGATGTGAGATGGGATGGCAGGATGGTGCGAGCGTTGCGTGAATACTTGGGCTTGAGTCAGGCTGAAATGGCGACAGTGTTGGGTATTCGACAACAAACGGTGAGCGAGTGGGAGACGAGCGCTTATATTCCGACTCGCTCCAGCTCGAAGCATCTCTCCATGGTGGCGGAACGGGCAGGATTTCCGGTGCTGGACGGTGATCAAATCTATGTTCCTCAGCAGGAAAAACTTGACATCAATAACGCTACCGTGTAGAATGTCATTATCGTTATTTGTATGACGATTGGTAAATTGAGCGCCTGAGGTCGCGCGAGACGTGTACAAATGGGGGTGAGAGCATGTCTCGCGCGAAGTACCTCGGGCGCTCGTTTGTTTTAACGATCTGCAATCTATTACGATCGTTTGTGAGCGAATGAACATCATTTCCTCATATCAAGAGATGAATAAACAATATAAGGTAAATAGCTCTCGGCACTTTGATGATTAAATATTCGACACGTATCAGTGAAAATGCGATCTGATTGGGATCAAGCTCTGGACTTGCTAGGTTTCTGGCACGTGGTCGGACTTGTATAAAATCGGAAAGATTGTGGTTTAATGGATTCATCTTTTTCAGGACTGTAATTTTCTTAAACTTGTGCACTGTCAGTGTCGTGCTACAAACGCTATGGGTTAGTGTGTGGGGTATACATGTTCCAGAGGAATAGGCGCGGCGGGCTCAAACAGGCGATTGACCGGGCTACGGATCCCGAACTTCAGGATCTGCGCGCACAAGTTGCAGAGAGACAAGAACGAGTTGCTCAGCTTGAACTCGAACTATCGGAAACTCGCATTCATCTAGATCGCTTTGAGGGGGAGCTCGAATCCCGGCTCGGAGACTTACAACGCCAGTTGAAAGAACTTGAGGAACAACTGGAGGATGCTCGCAGGCGCGCCGCTCATCGTGCACAATGGGGGGATCATCCTGAATCTCCAGAGCTCGCCGAGGATGTGGTTGAGCAATTCCGCAAGACATGGTCACAAGGCGAAAGACCCCCATTACCATCAGCCCCAGAGCAAGAGGATAGCGAGACGTCAGAGGCGCTCAAAGTGCTCTTTCGAAAGCTTGCAAAACGGTTCCATCCCGATCTGGTGCAAGATCCTGAAGAAAAAAAGCGGCGAGCGCGGAAGATGACAAAGGTCAATCAAGCCTACGCTGCTCGGGATCTGGAAACGCTGCGCCAGATGGCAGAGGAGCCAACCCAACCTGAGGTAGCGGAACAGAAGACGCGCCCGGAGTTGGTTAAAGAACGCTATATGGAGATTCGAAGGCTTGACAGCGTAATCCGTGAGCTAGAATTCTCGTTGCAGCGGCTTACGAACTCACATACTGTTAGGCTTATGCTGGATGTGACCGTCGCTCGCCGTGCAGGCAGAGACTTGCTTGAGGAGATGGCTAATGATCTGCGTGTGGAGATCGCCCGGGTAGAAGTAGAACTCGCCGCATTGCGCTGAGGTCTGAGAAGCCCAACCGTTCTTTCGTATCTTTAAACACAGGTGTGGCTGAGCGCCGAAAAATGCCATCAACCCCCGGGTCGTGCAGCGCAGCAATACTGCTTCCGTATGCTCAAACGCCGCTATGCTTGTCTATGCCGTGACCTAATTCCCATTCTCGTTAAGCATTTGGCGTAACACTGTGTGTAGGATGCCCCTGTTGTGGTAATACGTCATCTCGATAGGCGTATCGATGCGGACCTTAACTCTAAATTCTTTGGTTGAACAGTCATCCGTAATAGCACGAACGAGCAGGGTCTCTCCCGGTTTCAAATCGTTGTGGATGCCGAGCGTGCTATAACTTTCCCGGCCGCTCAACCCCAGTTTTTCCACGCTCTCGCCGGGCATGAACTCAAGCGGCAGAACTCCCATCCCAATTAAATTCGAGCGGTGAATGCGTTCATAGGACTCCGCAATCACAGCGCGAACGCCAAGCAGGCAGGTCCCTTTCGCGGCCCAATCGCGTGAGGAGCCTGTGCCATATTCCTTTCCAGCTAGAACGATGAGAGGGATCGCGTCCGCTTGGTATTTCATCGCAGCTTCGTAGATGCTCATTTTCTCGCCGGTTGGTATGAAAATGGTGACGCCGCCTTCGGCTCCGGGAACGAGCAGGTTCTTTAAGTGAATATTGCCGAATGTTCCTCGTGTCATCACACGGTCGTTGCCACGGCGAGACCCGTAGGAGTTGAAGTCTCGGGGTGCAACACCTTTCTCAATAAGGTAGCGACCAGCGGGATCGCGCGCGGGGATGGCACCAGCAGGGGAGATATGATCTGTGGTGATCGAATCTCCTAAAAGCACTAATACATGCGCCTCCTGGATGTTCTCAAGGTTTGGGGTTTTCTGGGTTAGATCCGTAAAGAAAGGCGGCTCTTGGATATAGGTGGAGTCGGGGTCCCAGGCGTACATACTCCCGCCTGATACTGGGATCTCGTTCCAGGTTTCGTTCCCAATAAACACATCCGCGTATCGTTCACGGAACAGGTCAGGGCTCAGGGTGTCTTGGACAACTCGGTGGATTTCGTCTTGCGTTGGCCAGATGTCTCGCAAGTAGACTGGATTTCCGTCCTGGTTTGTACCAAGCGGGTTGGACATGAGATCGATGTCGATCGTCCCTGCAAGTGCGTATGCGACAATCAAAGGGGGAGATGAAAGATAGTTGGCGCGAACGTGGGGGTTGATACGCCCTTCAAAGTTGCGGTTTCCCGAGAGTACAGCAGTCGCAACCAGATCCCCCTCGCTGATCGCTTTAACAACCTCCCCTGGCAGGGGACCACTATTGCCGATGCATGTTGTACATCCATATCCAACCACGTTGAATCCCAGGGCGGCGAGTGGTTCTAAGAAACCACCCTTGCGTAAGTACGCTGTGACCACACTTGAACCAGACGCTAAACTAGTTTTTACATAGGGCTTGACGCGTAGGCCTCGCTGGTGTGCTTTTTGGGCAAGCAGCCCGGCCGCGATCATCACACTGGGATTGGATGTATTGGTGCACGAAGTGATTGCAGCAAGCACAACGGCGCCATGGCCGATCTCATACTCGGTTTCAGGGACGCGGACATGAACACGCGGCTCCGTAGCTTCTTGGGCTAGGGCATACCCACCAGCGGTGATTGGAGCTGATAAAGATCGGCGAAATGCTTGTCTACTTTGCGAGAGTGGAATGCGATCTTGCGGTCGCTTGGGCCCGGCGAGGCTGGGCTCTACTTTTGCGAGGTCCAACTCCAGCTGCGCGTTGTAAGATGGTGTGGGTCCGTCCTCAGACCGGAACAAGCCTTGCGCTTTGCAGTACCGCTCGACGAGGTCGATCAGGTCGTCGCTGCGGCCTGTCAGGCGTAGATACCGCAGGGTTTCATCGTCTACGGGGAAATAGCCCATGGTCGCGCCGTATTCCGGCGCCATGTTTGCAATTGTGGCACGATCAGGCAGCGTCATCTTAACCAAGCCCGATCCGAAGAACTCAACGAACTTTCCGACTACACCAAACTTACGAAGCATCTCTGTGATCGTTAACACAAGGTCGGTTGCGTTTGTCCCCTCGCGGAGTGCGCCTGTAAGGCGAAAACCGATAACTTCAGGAGCCGGGATGACCAAGGGCTGACCAAGGATGGCAGCTTCAGCTTCAATACCACCCACGCCCCATCCCACGACACCGAGTCCATTGATCATCGTGGTATGTGAATCCGTGCCAATCAGGGTGTCGGGGAAAGCGATGGCATGTCCATTTTCTACCTTGGTGCGCACCACACTGGCGAGAAATTCAAGATTGACTTGGTGGATGATACCGGTCGCTGGAGGAACGACACGAAAATTTTGGAAAGCCTCTTGGCACCAGCGAAGAAAAGAGTACCTTTCATGATTCCGTTGAAATTCAAGTTCCGCATTTCGGCGTAGGGCTTCATGAGAGGCGAAGAAGTCCACCTGCACAGAGTGGTCGATGATCAAGTCGACTGGTACGCGGGGGTTGATTTTCTCTAGGCCGCCGCCTATCTTGGACAACGCGGATCGCATCGCGGCCAAGTCGACAATGGCGGGAACGCCGGTGAAATCCTGCATAACAACACGCATTGGTTGGAACGGAATGTTTGCGTGTGCTTTGCGCTTTGGAGACCAACCTGCTAGGGCGATCACATCTTGCTCGGTAATATGCTCGCTGCCGGCTTGTCTCAGAACTGATTCGAGTAAAACACGTATGGCGTAAGGGAGATCGTCGAGCCGTGTGAGACCTGCCCGCTCTAATGCCTTTAAACGATAGATCAAGACTTCGCCTAGTCTTGTAGATAAGCGATCAATGCTTTTAAAGGGATCAAGAAGCACGCAATTTCTCCGGGACAAGGCTTAAAAGAAGGGATGATGTCTAACGCTGGATGGGTAACGTCGATTCTTCAAATCATGCTCATAAAGAGTATAATCGAAACGGATGTACCACCATGCCTCTTTACATCGGAGCACTGTCTTAGCGCGAAAAACGTTTCTGGGTATGGAGAAGATGCTGCGGTATTAACGGGGAGGTGTTTAAATTTGAAGGGTACGATCGTCCGACACGATGCCCACTGGTTGAAAGCGGAAACGCGAAACTTGATCGTTGCTTATCCTTTGAGACCTTCTCAGTCGATCTCCCCAGGTTTTACATTCGGCAATGCCATGATCGGAATGGACTTTGTATAAAGCCCTGGATTATTTATGTCAAAATGTCCATGGAGATTTTATTTTCGAAAATATCCCGTATCATCTGGCACCACAGGTGCGCGGTCACGTGTACCGCGGTTCTCTACATCTTTGAAGCGTCAGCATCCTTTTCAAGGATGTAGATTGGGAGAAATTACAGGCTTGCCACCCACACGAGTATGTGATTAGTTATTCACACACTTATTTTGTGACAACCACAGTTAAACTGGCTGGAGCGTTCTAATACCATGAAACACTGCTGCTCACGACTGCCTTTGAGCGCCGGGTTTTGCGAACCACTATGAAGTATCTGGCCAAGCAACGTGGCGAAGCACGTACGCTGAATACTTGTCCGTGCAACATCGGTTTGATGGGAGAGAGCTGGGGTGATGCTTTGGCGTGAAGGAGGAAGTTTTTTCGATTATGGATGATCGAAGTGCCCGTATCTATGAAGGCCAGGCGCAATCGATAGCGTACCAGGAGGAACTCAATCTCCTGCGCGAAGTACGCGAATGTGTCATCCGAGCGGATGAAAGTGAGCGAATGATACAGGAGATTTGCGACATCATCGTCCGCTCATCAGATCTTTCCTTCGTATGGATGGGACTGCGACGGGGTGAGCACGATGAACGTTTCTTCGCTGTGCATCCCTCAGATCGATCTGATACCATAACCTCCCTTTTAGAAGCATGCGAATTATATTTCATGCACGGAAACCCGATCGCGATCTCAGAGAATAACCCTGAAATTATCCAGGATCTGTCCGCTCATTCGAAAGGCGATTCTCTCTGGGCTCAAGCAGCCACATACGGATATCGCTCTGCAGTGTCGATTCCCGTTCGAATTGATACGATCCCAACGGGTACTTTTATTGTCCTGTCCGCGCAACCAAACGTTTTCGATAGCAAAAGGATCGACCTCCTTCAAATGATTTTGGACGATCTATCCGTGGGCCTTCGTAAAATCGGTTTCAAGGAACAGCATGCGCGCTTGATGCGAGAAATCGGTGAGATCAGCCGGCTCTCCGTTGAGAAGATTTCTCATGATGATGCAACACGATACCTGCATTCCATCTTGGTCAGGGTGACGGATTTGCTGGGCGGCAGTGGGGGTGGTTTGTACCTTTGCGATCCGGATGGGGAGCGAATCCGCTGCGTTGTAAGCTATGGAACCTCGAAAGATTACTCTGGGACAGTCTTGGAACAGGGCGAAGGCGCTGCGGGCATGGTCGCACGGTCGGGTGAAACCCTTTTGATCACAGATTACCCTCAATGGCCAAATCGAGCGGATGCAAATGCGGAAGACCCCAACTTACACACGGTTGCGGCTGTGCCCATGAAGTGGCAAGGCGATGTCATTGGCGTCATCCAAGTCTTCCGTACGGAAGACAAGCCATCCTTCTCGCAAGATGAGCTTGACACGCTCGTCATGTTTGCCAATCAGGCGGCCATTGTATTTCAGAATACTCGGCTGCTTGAAGATGCTTGGGGGCGTGCTGGCCAACTAGAACGCTTGAGTGAGGTGACCCGAGCAGTCATCAGTACGCCTAATTTGGATGCGTTGGTCACACTAATTGCCAAGCAGATGGCGCAACTTGTAGATGCCGATAGTTGCCTCGTCGACCTCTGGGACCCGGAAAGATATACTGCGGTCCATGCCGGTGAGTTTGGCGCGATGGGCGGAACGCTACGACAGCTACGTGACATGAATGATCGGATGTCGCTTACCGAACGTGTATTGCGCGCTGCCAGTCCTTTGATATTTGATGATCTAAATGACGAATTGCTGACCGATCCTGCCGTCGCGGAATTGCTCCAAACCTGCAACATCGCGGCGCTTCCGCTCATTGTAGGAGAACAATGGCTGGGTGCGGTTGTTCTCTGTCGTGTGGACCCGTCGCGCCGATACACGCGCGAAGAGTTGAGCATTTGTGAACTGGCCTCGGGTCAAGTAGCGCTGGCGTTAGCGAAGGCGCGGGCTTTGGAGAGCGAACGCATGCGCATCCAGGAGCTGGAGGCATTGCGGCAAGCCAGTCTGAGTGTGACCTCGAGCTTGGAACTTCAAACGGTTTTGGAAGCGATCCTTGCACACACCCTTAGGCTTGTGGCGGCGGATGATGCGCATATCTTTCTCTACGACGGGCAGCAGCTCACTTTTGGTGCGGTGCGTTGGGCAGAACTTATTGAGCGTGAGGCTTACTCGGAACCGCGCGAAGACGGTTTGACTTACAAAGTTGCCCGTACAGGTGAACGGGTTGTGATCCCTGATGTAAATAAGCATCCGCTGTTCTCCCGATGGACATGGGGCGGGGCGATTGTAGGTTTGCCATTGAAGATTGGAGAGCGAGTTGTAGGGGTGATGAATATTGCCATCGACCAACCCCATGATTTCACGGATGCGGAATTGCGCGTCTTGGAGTTACTCGCTGATCAAGCGGCAATCGCGATCGAGAATGTGCGCCTCTTTGAGCGAAGCGATGCGGAGCGGCTAAGGGTTCAATTGCTCTACGATGTGGCTCAGGAATTAGGCCAAACACTCAATCCAGACGAAATTCTACAACGAGCAATAGAACTTACATGCGCCAACCTTGGTGGGATCGCGGGAGAGGCTTTTTTAATTGAGTCTGGCACGGATAGGTTGCGCGTCATCGGCTCCATCCGCGAGGATGGGGTCTCTACTAGAGAATTGGATGCGCGTGTGGCTTCGACTTTTGGTAAGGGCCTTGCCAGCTGGGTAGCAGAGCATGCCGCAGCTGTCAACCTGGAGGACGTGCGGGAAGACGAGCGTTGGTACTCCGTCCCGGGACTGGACGAGGATGTCGGTTCTGCAATCTACGCTCCTGTGTTTATCGACGGGGATGTGATTGGAGTCATCGCTGTTTTTCATCGGGAGCTTCAAGCCTTCGAACAGGAGCACCTGGATCTATTGATCGCCATCAGCCATCAGATTGGCTTGGCACTCTCCAATGCATATCGCTATCAGCAAATCGATCGGCGCTTGGCTGAATTGACCGCAATTGGACAAGTTGCTCAGGTTGTCAATCGAAGATTGGAAATGCAAACGCTTCTAGAAGAAGTTGTGCAGCAAGTGGGCAGTGTACTCGGATACCCGATTGTAGAGATCTACCTGGTCGATGGAGACGAATTAGTTTTAGGCGCGGCAAGGGGCGGCTTGATGGACAAGGCCGCCCGATTTCCTTTCTCCCATGGATTAGTCGGCCGAGCAGTTCGTACAAATGAAGCGGTTTATGCGCCTGATGTGACGAAGGCAACTGATTACTTCCCGGCATGGCGTGAGACAAAATCCGAGATCGTCGTACCTCTCTGTAAGGAAAATATGGTGATCGGCGCGCTTAATGTTGAAACCCCGCTAGTGGGTGGATTGACGGAGGACGATCTCCGTCTGATAAGTTTATTGGCGGACAACATTTCGGTCGCCGTTGAAAAAGCTGCGCTCTATGGGCGATTGCGCCAGTATGCAGAGGAGCTTGAGAATACGGTCGCATCTCGAACTGGGGAACTTGCTACTGCGCTCGAACAGGCGCAAGAGGCAGATAAACTCAAGACACGCTTTGTGTCTGATGTTTCACATGAATTACGCACACCCCTCAGTAATATTTTGCTGTATTTAGAACTGCTTGCAAGCGGTCCGAAAGAGCGATTTAACGCCTACCTGGCGACATTGAATAGAGAGACAAATCGCTTGGTGACATTAATTGAGGATCTCTTGACTGTCTCTCGCCTCGATGCGGGATCGGCGAGCATAGAACCCGTACTTCTTAATCTGAACGAACTTGCGGAGAGCCTTGTTGAAGATCGACGCCGCTTGTTTGCTGAGAAGGACTTAGGCATCGATATTGAGCTTCATCAGGATTTACCATTGGTTAGGGCGGATCAAAAGATGCTCTCGCAGGTTGTTGCAAATCTTATGACGAACGCGATGCATTACACGCCTGCAGGAGGGCGTGTTTTAATTCGTACGGGCATAGAACATGAAGGCGAGTCGGATTGGGTTACCCTGAGTGTAATCGATTCAGGGTTAGGTATTCCATTAGAGGAGCAAGATCAGGTTTTCCAGCGCTTTTTCCGTGGCTCAGCGAGTACGAGGATGGGAAATCCAGGGACCGGTTTGGGTCTCTCGATATGCAGAGAGATCATCCAGCGTCACGATGGCAAGATCAAGGTGCAGAGTGAGGTGGGGCACGGCAGCTCGTTCATTTTATTGCTGCCGCACGCCGAGCGAACATCATAATTGAACACGGATTGGAATAAACGATCACCCTCAACCGATCCCACATGCCTGATAAATCTTCCTCATATCCACATTTTCGCTCATAAGCTTCATAAACGCATCAATCTTTTCAGGTTGCCCCAAGCGAGTTTTTCCGTATACGCTCTCGACAATGTTGACGGTCTCCATTGTATTCTGCTGAACCAATAACACGGGGACCTTGAGAGATTCCGCTTGCTGGATGATCAATGGGCTGGGGCGAAGATTACCGGTGAGAATTAAGACGATGGTTGAGGTTTCCAATGCCGCGAGCTGGATGTCCGTTCTGTCACCACCTGTGATAACAGCTTTGCTCGGATAACGGCGGAAGCGAGAGAGCGCCGCTTGAGCGGTCATTGCCCCTACGGTAAAAGTTTCCACCAGTGCGTCCGGGTTGAAATACTCCGTGAGCACCTCTGCCTCCAGAACATCTTTCAACTCTCCAACACTCAAGGCAGAGAGCATCGGGACACTCGGTAAGCAGCCCAGAACGCAAATCCCCGCGTCCTCGAGGCAAGGTCGTGCATAATCTTCTACGAAGGGTTTTGCTTCTTCTGGAACCCGGTTAAGAATCACGCCGCATAATTGCTCGCCCAGACGGAATTGTGCGGTGAGCGCATCATCGACCAGACGCATTTCGCCATGGAACGGTACGATGACGAGTGCAGGCGCGGCCAGCATTTCTGCGACACGCAAATTGGACAACCCCATCGCGTAGCCTTCGCGCAGGCTCGCACCACCCTCAAGCAAGAGCACGTCTTTGTCCCTTCCAAGTGTCTCTGCAGTCTCTCTGATCTTCTTCATGAGACCGTCTTCCTCAAGATCCAACTTGCACTGGAGTCGCTCGCGAAGTGTGGATTGCGTGACGATCACTGCGGAAGCCTCTATCGGGTCCCCCGGTAAATTCAGGCTCCTATGCACAAAGACCGCATCTTCGTCAGCAAGTTTCCCTTCCGGGGTTCGCCAAGGTTGCGTGCTCACGGGTTTGAGATAGCCGATTTTGTAACCATCGGCTTGTAGATGTAAGCCCAACGCCAGGCAAACGGCCGTCTTCCCAGAGTAAGGCTCGACTGAGGTGATATATAAGGCATTCATGATGAACTCCCTGTTGATCCGTATTCCCTGGTCGGTTGACTCACTTCAGGCTTGATGACGAGGCGCATATCGATCGCGACGCCGCCGTGTCCCTGATCATAAACAACGAAGGGGTTAATGTCGAGTTCTGCGATATCAGGAAAGTCTATGACGAGTTGACTAATCCGAAGGAGAGCATCGATGAGTGCATCTTTGTCCTTCGGTGGTTGACCTCGAACGCCATCCAGGAGGGCGTGGGTTTTGATTTCCGAGAGCATCTGCTCAGCTTCTCTTGGTGAGAAGGGCGCAACTCGGAAGGATACGTCCTTGAGGATCTCGACATAGATTCCGCCTAAGCCAAAGGTCACGAGTGGGCCAAACTGGGGATCCCGGTTCATGCCGATAAGGATCTCCAGGCCTGAAGGCACCATTTTTTGGACTAGACAACCCCAAAGACGAGCTTCGGGGAGGTAGCGCTGAGAACGATAGGTGATCAGGTCGAAGGCGTCTCGCACATCGGAGGTGTTTTGCAAGCCCACCTTCACGCCGCCCACATCAGTTTTATGGAGGATGTCTGGGGAGGCGATTTTCATGACCACTGGGTATCCAATTTCCTCAGCGAATTCAACGGCTTCCTCGGGTGTTTTCGCAAGTTTTGAGTCCGGGATCGTGAAATCGTAAGCTTCCAGGATCGTGCGTGCCTCGGCATCTCCGATGGTAACTCGCCCCTCAGCCAGGGCGTTATCTATCGTTTCTCGCACCGCGCTCTTATCCACTTTAAAAGTCTTGTACGTGGGGATAGGCTCTGCCTGGAAGGTACGGTAGGTGCTCATCGCTTTGTAGACCATAGCCGCACGCTCGGGGAACGCGAAGTTGGGAACTCTATTCTCCTCGAGGATGGATGCGCCCACTTCAACTCGTGCTTCGCCCATGAAGCAGCCCATAACGGGCACACCAACTTTTTTAGCAAGTTCTGCTACCACTTTTGCAGTTTCTGCGATCTCCGTCATGGCTTGGGGGGTGAGAATGACCAAGACACCGTCGACATTCGGATCGGCCGTAACTTTTTCAAGCGCGAAGCGGTAGCGGTCGGCTCGTGCGTCACCGAGTACATCGACTGGATTGGCAGCACTGGCCGCGTCTGGCAGGAATTGTTCCAATGCTCGGATGCATTCGGTTTCGAAGCGGGCAAGACGGAGGCCGGCGCGCTCGAGTGCGTCTGTAGCAAGGATGCCTGGTCCGCCAGCGTTGGTGACAATGGCGATTCGATCCCCTTTAAGCGGAGGGAGATAGCCAAACGCCATGGCGTCGTCAAAGAGATCCTGTAACGAATCTGCCCTTATGACGCCCGCCTGACGGAACGCAGCTTGGTAGGCCTGTTCGGATCCTGCCAATGAACCTGTGTGGGAGCTTACGGCACGCGAGCCGGCTTGGGTGATACCTGATTTGAGAGCGATGACCGGTTTTCTCTTTGAGACTTCTCGAGCTACCCGTATAAATTCCTGGCCGTCAGGCAACCCCTCGATATAGCAGAGGATGACGCGTGATGAGGGGTCATGCCCCCACATTTGGAGAAGATCGGTCTCGCTGACATCGGCTTTGTTTCCAAGCGAAACAAATTTGTTGAGGCCGAGCCTCCCAGCTTGCGCCCAATCGAGGATCGCGGTGCCTAAGGCGCCGGATTGCGACATGAAATCCATGGGGCCTTCTGGTGGAAGACCAGCGGAGAAGGATGCGTTGAGCGGTGTAGCTGTATCAATCACACCGAGGCAGTTTGGGCCGATCAATCGGATATCGAACTCCTTGGCGATCTCCAACAACTCGAGCTCACGTTCCAAGCCTTCCGAACCGGCCTCGCGAAAGCCTGCACTAATGACAATTGCAGCGGGAATGCCTTTCTCCCCACAGGTTCGCAAGGCATCTGGAACGTAAGGATAGGGAATAACAAGCACAGCAAGATCGATGGGATCAGGAACCTCAGTAACAGATGGGTACGCCTGGATATCGAGAATTTTGTCCGCTTTAGGGTTGATTGGGTAAACACGGCGATCGTTTGACAGGTAGCCCCCATGGATGAGATTTTCAAGGACTGCGTATCCCAATTTCGTTGGGTTTGTTGAGGCACCAATCACAGCTACAGATGCAGGTTTAAAAAAACAATTGAGTGACACTGTGTATTCTCCACATGATAACCGTTAGTGTACTCCCAATTAAGGCATGGCTCAATGGAGAATGATCATACCCCTTGGGTTATCTGTACTAAACCCACCTTGACTTTCGGCATGGGAATAGGGATGATGCGATTAATGCTAATGGGTTGTGAGTTCAGCAACGGGCGCGTAGGAGCGGCGGTGTATAGGACACGGGCCTAGGCGCTGCAAGGCATGGCGATGGTAGGATGTTCCGTATCCTTTGTGACGTGAAAAGCCATAACCTGGGAAGCGTTCATCAAAGGCAACCATGGCATGGTCGCGAGCCACTTTGGCAATCACGGAAGCCGCTGCGATAGTGAGAACGCGAGTATCGCCATGTGGTAACGGGGTTTGGGGAAGAGGGATATCGGGCAGGCCAATATGGTCGATGAGAAGATGCTCCGCTGGTACACACAGTGCAGCGAGAGCCCTGGTCATAGCTAGTCGCGTGGCAGAGATCAAGCCGAAGTTATCTACTTCTTGTGCAGATGATTGCCCCACGCCAATGGCAGGTGCAATTTTTGCGATTTGTATTGCCCATTTCTCTCGCTGCGTGGGGGTCATTTGTTTCGAATCGCGCACGCCATCGAGACAACATGCCAAGTCAAATCGTTTGATGGGAAGGATGACTGCAGCTGCGTAAACTGGTCCCGCCCACGCTCCACGACCAGCTTCATCCAGACCAGCTATATGCATTACGCCGGATCGCAGCAGACCGAGTTCAAACGAGAGATCGGGGCGCAGTTGCGGCTTATCACGGAGCGCCATACAGCCCTCGATGCCAATTCTGGCGGATGTGTATAAGATCAGTAAACATCTTAAATGCATCCCGGATGATGTGGATCCGACTTCCAGGGTTGTAGTACCACGGAATGGGGACTTCCACAATTCGATAGCCGCGCTGGATTGCGATGAAAAGAACCTCAACATCGAAGGTCCAACCATCAATTTGCTGTATGCGGAAGAGATCATCCACATGTTCGGCGCGGAAGCACTTAAAGCCGCATTGTGTGTCGTGGATGCCAGGGACAGCGATCAGTCGAACAAGCCAGTTAAAAGCCCTTCCGATGAAGTGGCGGTAGAGCGGCTCTCCATACCGTACTGCGCCGGGGACTTCTCGGGAGGCGATGGCGATGTCAAAGTTTTGTAAATTCGGAGGCAGGAAGCGGTTGATCTCTTCAATAGGCATGGAGAGGTCGGCATCACAGATGAAGCGATAATCCCCATTTGCTTCGAGCATACCCCTACGGACAGCCAAACCTTTTCCAGCTCGTGCTTCCCGTATGAGGTGAAGGTTGTCGTGGCGTTCTGCGAAGGACTGTGCGATCTCCGCTGTACGGTCGTGGCTGCCGTTTTCAACAATGATAATCTCGGCTTGGTATGGCTGCTCTTGCAAGAAACCGAGCACCATTTTCAAACTTTTAGGAAGGCGGTGCTCTTCATTATGGGCGGGTATGATGATTGAGAGGAAAGGTCGCAAGCTTCACCTTTTGACCATGGTTTTATGAGGTTATGTGTAGAACGTGTTGACGATAACGAGTGCAAAGAGGATGAGAATGATGACAAATTCGAAAAACGCTATTGAACCAAGCAAGATCCACTGTGATTTAGTCAAGGGAAAGCGTTCGAGCCAGGATGTGATGAAGAGGGGCACTTCCATGTGCTCTGGCTCCGACACGTAAAATTCGCTCGCATCAACGGCATGTGAAGGTATCGGGGTCGGTTCCAACACTGGTTTGAACGCCATGTCGGGGGCAACCTCGGGCATATCTTCCGGTTCGGGCAGCGTTGGGTTAATGAGGGCATCGGTGAGTTCGTGTATGTCATCCGTATCCATGATCGGAGGAAATTTCAGTAGATTTGCTGCGAAGTGCTCGATGGCATCGGTCTGGACAATGCGAGCCCGGGGGCGTGCTTGATCGATGTGCGCGTGGGGATTGGTGAAGATCATGACAGGTTCAACTTCGGGCAAGTCGTAGCCAAGTTCACGGAAATAATGGTGGATCACTTGGGCCATCCGCACCGTTTCGGCTTGTGGGTTGGAAGAAGCTCTTTGGAACCTGCGCGCGCGGCTATTGAATGTTTGCCACTCTTCACCTTTCGCGCGGAACACGCCACGAACGGGAATGGGATTAAGAACGCGGGCACCTTGGGGACTCAATAGTACCATGGGTATCAAGAACGTTGTACCAGGGAGGACAATATTTCGGATGAGTGTATGATCTT
This sequence comes from uncultured Anaerolineaceae bacterium, assembly GCA_964385305.1. GTDB lineage: Bacteria > Chloroflexota > Anaerolineae > Anaerolineales > E44-bin32 > CAYLOP01. The sequence goes on from CAYLOP010000003.1 coordinate 17,464, forward strand.
CGCCGAGGCTTCTGTTTAGTCTGTGTGTGGTGAAATCCTGAGCTTGCATTTTGCTATACCATGACAGGCCATATCTCAAGCTTCCCCGGATACGATTCTCAAGGCTGATGGCACCATCTTCATCCCGAAATTCCGATTGATCAATCATATTCATACGCATTCCCCTACTACGCACACTACGCGCTTATCTGAAAATGAAATAATACGGATGTTGGTGGAAAGCGTCCTGCCGTGATCATTACCCCAGGGCTGTTTTAAGGCCTCACTGGGGCGTTTATTCAAGTGTGCGCATTCTTCATTATAAGTCAGTCGGACCAGGAGACAAGTCGAGCCGACATAGATGGTGTTCGCGGATATAATCGAGATGGAGAGAGGTGAAAAGAATGCGACAGAGCCGTTTTCGCTTTCTGATTTTGGTGTGGGCTATCATATCCTTCTTCCCTGGCCCGACTCATGCGCAAGCAGAACGTAAAATCCTAGTCCTGCGCGCACAAGGACCGCTGACGCCTGCGATGGTTGAGTATCTCGAACGAGGACTCGAACGGGCGGATAGCGAAGATTATTTAGCGTTAGTGTTTCAATTGGACACGCCTGGAGGTTCGGTGGATCTCATGAATCGCATGGTTCAGTCGATTCGAGCGAGTGAGGTCCCGGTTGTAATCTACATTGCACCCCGAGGTGCGATGGCGGGGAGTGCGGGCACGGTGATCACGCTCGCCGGGCATGCCGCCGCCATGGCTCCGGAGACCGCCATCGGCGCAGCGAGTCCGGTCGGGGGGCAGGGTGAGGATCTCGAGCAGACGATTGAGACCAAACAAAAAGAGATTCTCAAAGCCACGGTCCGCAGCCTTGCTTCGCGTCGCGGCGAAGAAGCGGTAAAACTTGCCGAAGCGACGATTGAAGCCGCCTTGGCTGCTTCCGCTGAAGAAGCCCTCGAAGTGGGACTGATCGACTTCATCGCTCAGGATCTAGAGGATCTCCTCCAGCAGCTCGATGGATTTGAGGTGTCATTGGGGGATGAGTCATATACGCTGCGAACTTCCGACGCTCAAGTGGATGAGCTTTCCCAAAGCTTTATCGAGCAATTTCTTCAGGTGCTGACAAACCCGAACGTCACATTTTTGCTCCTCACGGTTGGTGTGCAAGCCATTCTGATTGAAATTTCAAGTCCGGGTGGGTGGGTGGCCGGCTTCATTGGTGTTGTGTCTGTAGCGCTGGGGACCTACGGTCTAGGCGTGCTGCCGGTTAATTGGTTTGGCTTGATCTTCTTGGCCACAGCCTTTGTGCTCTTCCTGCTGGATATCAAGGCGCCGACCCACGGAGCCTTGACGGCTGCGGGTGTGGCATCCCTTGTCATTGGCGCTTTGGTGCTCTTTAATTCGCCCAGCACACCGAGTTTTCAGAGGGTATCAATACCCCTGGTTTTCGGTGTGGCCATTACGACGGCACTCTTCTTCACAACAATTCTCACATTCGCACTGCGTGCACAGCGCCGACCGATTGAGGTGGGAGTGGAAGCGTTGGTAGGCCGGGTTGGTGAATCAAGATCCGCCTTGGATCCGTCTGGAATGGTCCATGTCGCCGGCGAGTTGTGGACGGCGAGCATTGAGCCTGGGGCGGAACCCATCCAAGCCGGGGAGAGAGTTGAGGTAGTCAAAGTTGATGGGCTGAAGTTGGTGGTTCGTTCTAAGAAGGTATAACTCAATTGACTCGAGTTCATACCAACTGTAAACTAACGTAGTTAGTTTAAGGAGGACACGATGTCATCATCAACTTTTCGCTTGATACTTCGCACTGGTCCCAGCCCTGGCATGGTTCACGATCTGGAAGAAGAAGTCATCATGATCGGGCGGGATGTGGCAAACAACGTTGTTATTCCCGATACAGAGATTTCGCGTCAGCATGCTCGTCTAACAAGGTCCCCTGCAGGTTATGTCCTGGAGGATTTGGGTTCCACCAATGGTACATTTATTAACGGGGAACGGATCGCTGCAGCGAGGGTATTGAATCCAGGTGATTTGATCGCCTTTGGTGAGACGGTCACGCTGACCTATGACGCGATTTCACCCGAAGCTGCTGCAACCGTGGCGCACCCGGTAGCTGAACCCGCCGCACCCCCGCCCGCCCAAAAAGCCCCTCAGACGTGGGAGGCCCAGGCACCTCCTGCTGCCGTTGCCATACCTCCAGGGGAAGCTGCGCCTCCAAGAAAGCGCTTGGCGGTTGGGATTGCTGGGGTGGGTATCGCTATTCTCGTCCTGGCCTGTCTGGCGATCCTTGTCTATATGTGGAACATGCCGCAATCACAGTGGTGCATTATCCTGACCCCTTTGCGGATCTTTGGTTTCGAGTTCCCGGGCTGTTAGAAATTCAGATAGGAGAGAGGGCGGCTACCCGGCCGCCCTTTTTTGCTTTAAGTGGGAATCAGCTTGTGGGGATTCGGCCTGGGGATTTTTTCTAACAAACTTACTCGGGAATCTGCTGTTTGATGTGACTTTTTGGGGCGCTTTGCATCCAAAGTTATGTAATCAAAGAATTGAGGAGATGGTATATGGAAATGGAAATTACTTTCCCGGGTGGTGCTCGCGTGGATGCTAGCTTCGGACCCTTCACTATCCAAACAGATCAATCGCCACGGGGAGGCGGGGAAGGTTCAGCGCCTGAGCCCTTCGCGCTTTTCTTGGCTTCAATTGGTACTTGCGCGGGGATCTATGTGCTCGGTTTTCTGAGGCAGCGTGGAATATCGAGTGAAGGTGTTCGGATTGTCCAAAGGGTACATCACAACCTGTTGACGGGGATGATTGAGCAGATCGATTTGGAGATCCATGTCCCCCCCCAGTTCCCCGAGCGTTACTATGAAGCCCTCGTCCGTTCGGCTGAGTTGTGTGCTGTGAAGAAGCATTTGGAGAGCCCGCCGCGCTTCAACGTAAAGACGTTAGCCATGTCGCCGGTTGTTTCTTAATATCGAAACCCTGTAGAATGTAGGGCGGAGGTCGTCATGTGTAAACGACTTGTCGCCCTTTTCATTTTTGTAACGCTCATCCTCTCCGGGTGCGCGCAAACGCAAGAGCCTCTCACCCAACCTTCATTAGTTCCTACCGGGGAAGGCAGTTCAACCCCTGACCGCCCCGAAACCCCCGCACCCCACTTCACCGCTATCCCTTCAGAGGATCCATACTTGGAAGAGCGCCAGATGATGGTGGTCACCGGCATCATCGGCTGGGGCGTGGAGGATCAACAAGTCGTAGATGTTATGGGACGCGTGCCACGGCATCTGTTCGTCCCGGAAGAGTACCTCAGCCAAGCCTATGCCAATCACCCGCTTCCTATCGGCTACGGTCAAACGATTTCTCAGCCTTACATCGTAGCGTTGATGACACAGGAGCTGGGTGTAGAAGCTGGCGACAAAGTGTTGGAGATTGGTACTGGTTCCGGATACCAGGCCGCAGTATTGGCAGAATTGGGCGTAGAAGTCTTCACAATGGAAATCGTCGGCCCCTTAGCCGAAACGGCTGAGGCGCGGTTAGATGCGCTAGGATATATCCATGCCCATGTGCGCCATGAGGACGGTTACTTTGGTTGGCCTGAGGAGGCGCCATTTGATGCGATCATCGTCACCGCCGCGCCGGATCATGTCCCACAGCCCTTATTGCAGCAGCTCAAAGTCGGCGGCGTGATGGTGATCCCGGTAGGCCCTGTGGGCGGTTTCCAGGAACTGTGGCGCATCACGCGCATCGATGAGGAGACCGTTAAATCAGAAAGCCTGGGCGGCGTGCGGTTTGTGCCCTTGACGCGCAGTTTTAAAGATGAGTGAAGGACTTATGTCCAATCGTAGAAGGAATCACGCCAAGGTCTAGATATACGATGGGACTCTCCCTAAGAAAGTGGTGAAGGTTTTCTTTCTATGTGTGTGGAAAAACCTGCGATCACAAGAAGTTGAGCCGGCTTTGACCGGCTTTGCATTTGCGGTCTTGTGGATTTTAATCCGCGATGGTGGTTTTCGATCTGTTTTCAGAACCATAGATGGACAGTCTACTCACAATTGAGCACCGTTAACTGATCGACAAAAAAATGTAAATCAAGTGATCCATTGGCGCCTTCTCGATTGCTCGGAGTGAAGAGGCTGCTATCTATTGGCTTCTCGCATGGGCGCGGTCAGCAGTGCACCAAGGTAGGCGATCGCGCCAACAGCAAAGGTGGCAGAGAGTCCGAGATCGAGTGCGAGCATCGCGGAAAGCACGCCGCTAATACCGGAGACAGCACCATTGATAGCCCATGCCCATGGGATCATGCCGGGGAATCGTCCCTCGATGTGTCGCAGCCCTGCTGCGAAGGGGACACCCATCAGCAGCCCTATCGGGGCTAGGCATACAAACGCAAGGGCGAGACGTCCTATGAGGTTCCATGGCAAGGCGAGGTGGATCACTCTGGGAAGGAGTAAGGCGAGCAGTGCGAGCAGGAGGACAAGCGCGGCGAGCGTTTTACGAAGATCCAAGCGCGGCGAGAGATCACTTCCGATGCCGGAAAAAACCAGTAGCGTGAAAAGAACCGTAGCGAAGGCTATCGTCGGATGGTCTAACAGGAGTGTGAGGCGTTGGATGAGCGGGATCTCGATCAGGAGGTAACCCGCGCCGAGCAACCCAAAGTAGAGCACCATTCGGGGTTGCATTACGCCTTGGCTAGCTCTTCGCCGTATTAAGAAGAGCGGAGCAATCGCCAGAGGGATGGCGAGCAGAAGCATCAGACCCAGCAAGGCCAGAAGGACGAGATAGCCGCTTCCGCCAAAGGGTTGCCAATTCAAGCCCAGCGAGGCCAGCACTTCCGGAGTCTGACGCCAGCGGAAGAAGTGGAAAAAGAAGGGGCGATTGTCGGTTGGTGGCTGAAGGTTGAAGTCATAGCCCATAATGGTTGCTTGTGGATCTTCGATCAATGCTACGAACAACTCATGGTAGACATCATGCGGGAGTTGGTTATAGCGGTTGAGTTCATGCGGTTCGAGATCTGGGAGGTAGATTGGGTCGTAGCCATTCCGTATCAGAAATGCGCGGGTTGTGCTGAGTTGGTCCTGCGAGAACGGTTGGCGAGACGCTATCATCGTCGCTGTGCGCATCCCACGAAAGGCGATTAAAGCGGGCGAGGGGTCTTCGACACCTAACGATCGGATGGCTTCAAGCAGCGTAGCCCAAGCCCGAGCTGACTCGCTGGGTGGGGTGCCAAGCCAGCGTGTGACCACGAGCAGGCCCTTTTCCGATAGCTGACTGTATGCTTGGCTCAGAGATTCTACGGTCAGGCCGAAATTCTCCGTGAGGCTGAAGGCTCCGGATGTCACGGGTCGGTATCCCTCACGCAGTGAAAACTGGATCACATCGTAACGATGGTCTTCCGCATGTAGGGCACCGCGCATGGTGCGACTGCTGATCGACACACGCGGGTGAGCTAGCAAGCCATAGCTGTAATTGGCATAGGGGCTAGCGAGGATTTGAGGGATAAGCGGATCATCGTAGACCGCAGTGACATGCGAGGCCCCAGCAGCCAGTGCAATAACGGTATCAAGTCCTCCACCGGGGCAAAGGATGAGTGTCTGTGCATGAGGGTGGAGTTCATAGGCAAGAGATGCCGGCATGAAGGACGCCAGTTCTTCGGCATCGTGTGTGTTCGGGTCGATCGCGCTGATCGGGGATGGGTCGTCGCCGTCGGTGAAAAGCGAGGCTTGAAGCGGTAGGGTTACAGTGGCATTCATGCTCAGCCCTGGGAATACGTGAACCGTGCTGCTCTCTACGATGTCAAACCGGGATGAGGCACTCCAGCGAGCAAGTTTGGTGTCGGCATCAGGGGCGAGGCGGATCATGGAAAGCGCTTTATAGGGCGAGAGGCGGAGTTCGAACGCAGGGGGTGTGAAGATACCGATCAAGATGGTGAATATGGAGATCATGGCAAGCACGGCTCGCATGGCTGGTTGTGGGGCCAGTACGAGGGCAGAGAGTAAGCCAAGGGCAATCGCCAGGGCGGCAGCACCCTCGCCGCCCAGAAGTGCTAACGCAGCCAATGCGACCGGGCAGCCCACAGCGGAGCCGATGAGATTGGCAGCGTAGGGACGGTGTGCCTCCGAACCGGCATCAGCCAGACACGCACCGACGGTCCAGCCGGTGAAGAAGAAGGGCAAGGTCGCGGCAAGGAAATAAAGCAGTAAAACCCCCACCTGCTTTCGGTCCCAGGCAATGCTGTAAGAGTCGAACGGGATTAGGTTGATCGTCGCATATACCAGAGCGCAGGCCGCCGCGAAGGCGAGTGCCAGGCGATGGAGTGGGGGATGCTTGGGCTGTGCAGCGAGCGCGACCCCACTGGCGGCAAAGCCCATAACCGCCAGGCTCACGACAAGAAAGGCGAAGTGGTAGAACTGCTGAACCGCGAAGAGGCGCGTCAAGGTGATCTCGAATGCAAGCGACGCGGCTGAAATCAGCCCAAGGCCTAGGGTGATTTCTCTCCGATTATGTATGGACATCCCGCCTTTCTCCTCGATCCTCTTAATTTTAGCTGAAGTGCGGGTTGCCACAAATAGGGCTGGGATAGACGTTGATGGTCTGAAAAGGACAACTGAGGAGTTAACGGATTTCAAATCTCCTATTTACATACTTCCAATGTAGAGAGGTTATCCTTCATTATGAATTCGAAATGTATCAATAGTCGGAGGAGTAACGATGACAACTTACTTCATGGTTCCTAGAATGTACAGCCGTATTCAATCATATCGACCTGTTGGTTTCAATGGTGGTCGCCGAGTTCCCGTCGACGTACATGCCAATCAGGATGAGTATGTGATCACCGCCTCGGTTCCAGGGCTGAAGCCTGATGATTTGCATGTCGAGATCCTCGATGATGTGGTGACCCTTCGCTCAGAAATTGCGGAAGAAGAGAACGGCGACGGCAAGTATTTGCTGCGAGAAATGGGCGTTGGTCCTTTCTGCCGAAGCTTGCGGCTGCCCGATCCCGTGGACGGTGACAAAGCGAACGCAAAGGTCGAGAACGGTTTACTTACGGTGCGCGTCCCGAAAGTAGAAGCGGCACGCCCGAAAGAAATCAAAGTCAAATCACGCTAAGGCGATAGGGGCACCTGAGGTACAATGGACGGCAGAAGCCGTCCATTGTCCTTTCTGCAGCATGGGGAGCGCATGTTACCGATTCGCGATACGGTACGATCCTGGTCATTTCCGATTGTCAACTACGCTTTGATCGCTTTAAACGTGCTAGCGTTTCTGTTTGAATCTTCTCTGAGTTCCGATGGATTTAATCGTCTACTTTACACGCTTGGCCTGACACCAGCCAACCTCACCACCTTCCACCCCTTCAGCTTTTTCACCCTGTTGACCTCGATGTTCATGCACGGAAGCTGGTTTCACCTCATCAGCAACATGTGGATACTATACATCTTCGGCGACAATGTTGAGGACCGCATGGGCTCGGGGCGCTACCTGGCGTTCTACCTGTTGAGCGGGACATTGGCAGGTTTGATCCACGCGTTTGTGACCTGCGAGGTCTATGGATCTCAGTCACCCGTCGCGATGATCCCCACTGTCGGCGCAAGTGGTGCGTTGGCGAGCGTCTTAGGGGCGTACTTTGTGCTCTACCCCAACGCGCGCGTAACGACGTTTGTTCCGCTATTTATCTTGCCCTGGTTCATCGATGTACCCGCATTCATATTCATTGGCGTCTGGTTTGTCTCCCAATTATCGTCAGGGCTGCTCAGTTTGGGCGCTTACGGGTTGTTTGGGGGAATTGCATGGTGGGCGCATATCGGCGGATTTGCGGTAGGTGTGGTACTGGTAAGGCTTTTCACCCGCCGACGTAGACTCTATCGTTCGTGGTATCCCGATGAATACTGGCCATGGTGAACCATCGTGAAAGTTGATAAAAGGGATATGAGATGAATGTTTCCTTACTCTTCTTTCTCTTCCTGATTCTAGCGACGCTCCAACCTGCGTTCCGGCAGCGCATGCTGGAAACCGCGCGAAGAAGAAAGATTCGTGAGTTGGAGCAAAAACGAGGAAGTCGAGTGATCGTGTTGATCCATCGTCAAGAGACGCTCGCACTTTTAGGTTTCCCTTTGGCGCGCTACATTAACATCCAAGACTCGGAGGAGATCCTACGCGCTGTGAAGCTCACAGACCCCGAGATGCCGATTGACTTGGTGTTGCATACGCCAGGCGGTCTTGTTTTAGCGTCAAAGCAAATTGCTTATGCGCTCTGTAGACACCCTGGCAAGGTTACGGTGTTTATTCCCCATTACGCGCTTTCGGGTGGGACGATGATCGCGCTCTCCGCCGATGAGATCGTGATGGACGAGAATGCGGTTTTAGGGCCTGTCGACCCGCAGGTGGGGCAGTCGCCTGCATCTTCGATCCTGCGTGTGATTGAACAAAAAGATATCGATCATGTTGAAGACCAGACGCTGATACTAGCGGACGTTGCGCAAAAGGCAGTCCATCAAATACAGGCGACTTTAGAAAGGCTCTTGAGGATGAGCAGTGGAATTTCAGATGCTCGTGCCACGGACCTGGCTGGCATTCTCTCTTCCGGCCGCTGGACGCATGACTACCCGATAACGGTCGACGAAGCAGAAGAGTTCGGATTACCGATATCCACCGATATGCCAGAAGAGGTATATCAACTGATGAGCCTTTATCCTCAAAGTTCGCAAAGACGACCCACAGTGGAATATATTCCTATGCCGTATCCTCTTCAACCGCCGACGCCCCCAGGAAGCAGTGGCGAGAGGTGACTACGAGGGGCGGATTGGTTTACGCAGAATGTGCTAGTCCCATGGCTAATCGCATCGGAAGATGCGGAGCCAGAGGAAGGAGGGATAGAAAATGAGTAGTGAAGATAGAATGCAAATTAACCCCAATACTGCGGATGTGAAGATGCTTGTGCAAATCCCCGGTGTGGGTGAGGTATTGGCAGGACGCATCCATGAATATCGGCCTTTTGATACCTCTCGAGACCTGCTTCGTGTGCCGGGTATTGGAGAGGCAACGCTGCGTAGAATGGAGTCGTATCTGCGGCTTAATGAGGCGTCGAGCAAGTCCTCAACCATTGTCAAAGACCAGCTTAAATCAAAGGTGGTTGACGGCAGGACAACCTCAGCAGACCCGCTGCCGGAGGATTCCGGAGCTCCTAAAATTGCCCCAGAGCGCGCTGCTGAGGAGCCTGCCACACCAGGTCCAGCACGCATAAGACAGCAAAGACCGTACTTGACAGGTATAGATCCTCTTTGGCTAGCGGTCGGAACTGCCGTGGCCAGTATCTTTCTTTCTGTCCTTCTGAGCCTTGCGATTTTGATAGGCATTAACCGCACGCTCGACTTTGGACAACACAGCGTTGTTCAAGAGATGCGGGGTAGCCTTATGGATGTGCAAACAGATCTGGCAGGACTATCCTCGCGCATCGAAGGCATCGACCAGCGGCTGGAGGCGGTTGAGGGGTTGAGTGGTCAGGTCAGGACACTCGAGAACGCATTCGCCACAATACGGGAAGATGTCGATGAGACGCTTCTCCAAATGGGGGAAACCCGTGCTCTGGTAGATGAAATGGTTGGGGAGGTCAATAGGTTATCGACGCGTGTCGGTGTATTCGACCGCTTTCTCCAGGGATTGGACAATCTGCTGACAGATCTCGTGCCACTCTCGGAGCCTGAGTGAGATGAGGGAGCAAATGGAGGCAGTCATGAGTGAGGAGCACGAAATGGTCGCATCGAACGAGACGAAGGGGATCGGGAACGGGTGCCGTCGCGCATTCTGGTGGGTTATTCGCTTGCTGGTCGTGATCAGCTTTGGTGTTGGAGTTGGAGCGGGTGTGTATTATGGTGTTCCCGCGCTCTACCGAGGTGTTATCGAGCCAACGCGCCGTAACACACAGCGTATCGCGGATCTGGAGGGAGCTCTTGCTCAAGAGCAAGAGGCGAGTGGGAAACAGCTTGAGCAGAGTGATAATCGCCTCGCAGATGTAGAAGGGAAGCTCGCACAGCAAGCAGAGGATTTGGCAACCCTGCAAGCTGAGATGGCAACCCTTGAGGGCGAACAAGACGACTTGCGTGCGGAGATCGGCATATTGGGGCGCTTGGCGGATCAGATGGAGAGTCTGGCGATTGAATTAGAAGACACCGTTGCCAGAGTTGATGGTGTGGAGATGATCCTTGAGACTTCTGGGGCGCCTGCACAGCAGCTTGAGCATCGCATCCAGTTGATCCGTGCGATGACCATTCTGACACGCGCGCGACTCTGGCTTGTGCAAGACGACCTGGGCACGGCGGCCGAGGACATCGAAGATGCTAGAGCAGTGCTCCTTGACGCCCTTCGCGACGCAACAGATGAGGATATTGAGAAGTTGGAACCGATTGTGCGGCGCCTGGATCTTGCACTAGACGATATCCGCGTTTCACCTTCGGTTGCCGCAGACGAGCTCGAGATTGCTTGGAAGCTTCTAAGCGAAGCGGCCACCCCTCCAGCCACCGAGGCTGAGGATATACTTAAAGATACCCTTGAGGAGAGTACGTATGATTCAAGATGATGCACAATACCAGGATGAGCAGGAACTCGTGGATAGCACGCCGCCAGAGGTTCCAGAAGCAGTTGCCGAAGAACCTGTGGGCATAGAAACGGAAACGGTGGAACCACCGGAGGAAGATATCATTCCTCAACCACCGAGCAAGTTTCGCCGTATTCTCCGGACGATCTTGCTGTGGGCGATCGGCCTGCTCGGTGTATTTGCACTTGGGGTTGGTGTGGCATGGTTCACGCTTGTAAACCCAGTGCGCGCAGACAAGCAGGCTTTAATGGAAGAACTGGATGCAGCGCGTGCAGACGCTGAGGTGCAACTCTCTGATCTGCAGACCGAGCATGATTTGGAAATCCAATCGCTGCGTGATGAAATAGCAAAAGATTCTCTCCACATGGATTTGCTCACGGTTATGGTGGATGTGTCCTCTGCAAGGCTTGCACTGGACCTGAATAATGATGTGGGAGCTCGTGCCGCATTGGCAGGTAGTGATGAGCGTTTGGAGCAATTACAGACCGGGCTGCAGGGGAATGGGTTTGAGGCTGTAAAGGAACTGCGCGCTCAACTTACCTTGGCGCTGGATTCTCTCGAATCAAAGCCGGCCGTTGCGGATAGGGCGCTTGAGCAACTCGTCGATGATTTGCTTAAATTGGAGCGCTCCCTTTTTAGTGATTAGAAGTAACTTGTGACGAGCCAATTGCCCTTTGGGATCAGGTAAAGCTCAGAGGGCTTTTCATTTCATGAGGGATCTTGTTCGGATAGGAACTCAGCTTGAAGCCGTTGTACAACGATGCGGTCCGTTGGAAAGATCAACTCAGGGAGGTCTTCAAGTGGGAACAGACGCACCTCGGTGAGATCTCCGCCGGCACGTGCACCGTCGAGCGATTTAGCCGTTCCGCGATACCAAATCCCGACAGTATGGTTCTCTGGATCATGAAAGTTAGAGAGAACGGCGTAAACGTGCGCTAAGTCGACCTCCAGACCTGTCTCCTCCCGCATCTCACGTATGGCGGCTTCTTCGGTGGTTTCATCCCACTCAATGTGCCCGCAGGGGATGCACCAGCCGCCATCCTGTCTTTGGCCCAGGAGCAACTTTGACCCGGAAAGCAAGATTACGGCCACGCCGGTGGTGGGGTTTCGATAGTGGATCCAGCCGCAGGACGGACATCGGAGTCGTCGTTGATCATCATCCTGGAAGGGTTTAAGTGAAGAGCCGCACTGTGGGCAGAATCGATATTGATCTTCGTTGGAATGGTTTACGGGCATGATTGTTCTCGTGGTATCCCGTAGCTCGGATCTCTTTTCAATAGCGCAGTAGCGCCCCGATACGGCCGGCGCGTTCAAGATCAGGGTTATCTCGGATGACCTCTACCTCACCGCCCTCGGCGAGTACCTTTCGAATAGTGAGTTCGACCGCGTCGGGGATTTTCTCCACACGATCGCCACAGAAAGGACACACATCAAATTCCTGTGCGGAAATGTGGCCGCAACCCACGCATCGAAATCCCGGAGCACGGTAGCCTTCACTGACCACGAGCGTCTGTACATTTCCTGCATGTGCCGCGCCCAAAGTGTCATCGAGTCGGATGACGCCGTCACGCCCTTTTGCAGCGGCGGTCACAATCGCCTGAACCAAACGGCTCTCCTTCGCTTGCTTGGCGGCTAGGACAACTTCCATCGCTTTTTCAAGGACCTGCGCGTGACCGGCAATCATGTCCATGGGGAAACTACCCATAACAAGGCTCTGCCATGTCCGTGGGAGGAAATCGATGAATTGGGCGACGTTTGATTCCGTACCACCCACCAATACCCTTCGAATCTGCTTTGCTTCAAAGAATCGTGCTGCAAAACGTGCGGACTGCTTGAAGTTCCGGTCGATCATCTCTTCCGAGTAGCGAGTCTGCCCGGCGATTCCGCCTCGCCTTCCGGTGGCTTGTGAGCCGCCGCCGAGCTTGGTATGTCGTATGGCTTCCCCCATCGTCCCTTGTTGCTCCCACAACTCACCAAGGTGGAAGTGAAACATGCGGATGCCTTGTTTGTCGACAAGCGCAACGCCGTAGTTCCCGTAATTATCGATAAGGTCGACAAGCGGCTTAACATATGGCCGGTTGAGACGACGGGCTCTGTCGCGGACGGGAAGTGAGAGCGCATAGCTGCGAAAGAAGTGGTCTTTGGCACATGAAAAAAGGACCAAACTTCGGCCGGACCAATCGTATTCATGCTCAATATAGCGCTCGATGGCTTCAACATCACCGGCCGCATTCTCATCAAACTCCTTGATAAGCTGACGAAGTCGCAACTTGTACGCATCCGCTGAACCCAGGGAGGGGTCCACACTGAGGTAAACGCTAAGCACGGGAAAGCCTGGCTGGTAGGCGATAAACTCCTGCAGGTCCTTCACGGTAAGCATAACTGCCTCCTCATGGCATGAAGTAGACGCGCCGAATGGGGAGCATTTTCAAGGGCGAGCGCCTAGGGTTAGGGGGACTTCAATCTCCTTTCCATTCCGTAAGACGGTTAAGCTTACGGTTTGATTGACTTCGGTATTATTGAGTAGATAGGTGAGCAATTCGGAGAACTGACGCACAGGGACTCCATCGACTGCTGTGATCAGATCACCTCCGGCTCTGAGATCCACATCATCGCAGCTCCCTGCCCCTATGATCCCAGCCTTGTCGGCTGGACCATCTTGTGTGACGCAAGTCACGTAAGCGCCCAGGGTGTTTGCAGGGAGTTGCAGCGCCTCAAGAGTCTTTAGATTCCATTCGCTGAGACTCGAGATTCCCAAATAGGGGTAGTCGTATTTTCCTTTCGCAATAATGGCTGGAAAGACTCGTCGTACAATGTTGGAAGGAATAGCAAAACCGACGCCCGAATTGGCGGCGCCGCCGATTACGGTGAACGATTCTGTGCGAATGGCGCGATTGACGCCAATGACTTCGCCGCGAAGGTTAATGAGCGGACCGCCTGAGTTGCCGGGATTGATGGCTGCATCGGTTTGGATGATGTCCCCTGCACTGAAAAACGACCCGCTCGGGGCAGGATTCTCAGAGGAGAGGGTCCTTCCTTTTGCAGAAACAATGCCGATCGTCATCGTTCCCGATAAGCCAAAAGGGTTCCCAATAGCGAAAACAAAATCGCCAACGCTCACCTGATCTGAATCGCCAAGAGGCAGTGCAGTAAGTTGTCCTTCAGAAATCTCAACCTTTAGCACGGCTAAATCCGAATCGGGATCGGAGCCCACAAGGGTTGCCCAGGCCTTCATTCCGGAGGGGAAATCGACTTCGATTTCAGCGGCGCCATTGATGACGTGTTGGTTGGTGACGATATACCCTGCAGGGTCGACGACAAAACCCGATCCCTGCCCCGTCGGAATGGTTTGATCCGCAGTTGTACCGATTTGACTGTATGTCCAGATGGTAACCACCCCTGGATTTATTCGCGCGTATAGGCTTGAGAGATCCGTATCTCCACCAAATCCCAGATTGTCGATGTCGATGAGATCCGTGGACACCGTCACCGTAGGAATGGATATGGGCTTGGTCTCGATCTCTTCTCTGGGTATAGATGTGTCGTTTAATGTTAGCGGCGTGGCGCATGCCACGACCGCAATAAACAAAGCGAATACAACAAGAAACGATGTTGATTTCATCGATTGTGTTTCCTTCCTACTCTTCTAATACCTGAACAAGATAAGCGTTCAACCTACGTGTCCAAAATGCTCTCTACATTGCATCCGGGCCGACCCGCCTGGCTGGGTGTGGAGTAGGGGAGAGGCGGTAAAACATCAAGCTTTGTTGCATAGATGGTGTGCCCTCACCCAAGTTTGGGGTGCGTCCATTTCGACAGCGATGCGGGTTGATGAAGAAGGCTCGCTTGCCCCGCTGCATGGGAGGGAAGGCCTAATCCTTTCGTAGCTGAGCGAGTTCTTTAAAGAGGTCTCGTTCTCGTTTGCTAAGTTTATCTGGAAGCGTGATGTTCAGCTTCGCGTACAGATCACCGTGAACAGACGGATTGCGAAGTTTGGGCATGCCTCGGCCTTTCATGCGAAAGGTTTGGCCCGGTTTGCTCTCCGGGGGGATGGAAAGAACCACATCCCCAACCAGCGTCGGGACTCGCGCCTCGCCGCCCAGAATGGCGCTGTAGATGTCGACGTTGAGGTCGACATGCAAATCATCCCCCTTACGCTTGAAGCGGGGGTCGGGTTCAACATGGACAACAAGATATAAATCCCCTGCCTGATGGCTTCCCGTCTCGCCTTGCTGGGTGAATCGCACCTTCGTCCCAGTTTTAGCACCGGGTGGGATTTTAACCTCAAGATTTCGACCATCGCGGCGAAAAGTCCTTGTGGTGCCTGTGTAGGCTTCAGCGAGGCTGATATTCACTTTCTGTTCGATATCCCGACCGCGCCCTCGCCTGGCTCCGGAAAAACCCTGGCTTTGCCTTGGGGCGCCCCCAAAGATAGCGTTGAAAAAGTCTGAAAAACCGCCAAACAGGTCGCCAATGTCGCCGACCTCGACATGCACATCTCCAGGAGCGCCCCCTCCCATCCATTGGGACCAATCAAAGTTCCCGGATTGCGCTCCCATTCGCTCCCAATTTTTATACGAGGCGCCAAGGCGGTCGTATTTTGCTCGCTTCTCGGGGTCGCCGAGAACTTCATTCGCCTCATTGATTTCTTTGAAGCGGTTCTCAGCATTCTTATCACCCGGATTCTTATCCGGGTGATGTTTGAGGGCTAACTTCCGATAGGCGCGTTTAATCTCACTTTCGGAGGCATTTCGATCAACGCCCAGAATTTTGTAATAATCCTTGTAATCCATCAATCCCTAAACCTTCACTTCTGATTCTAAAGGCGCTGGTGAAAGCGTGTCAAGAGATGCACACAGGGTCTAATAGGATTCTAACATCTCCGCGTGGAAATGCGCTGAGCCTCGTGCCCGATGTGACTCCCACCACGCTTCCTTCCGTGCTATCATATCCTTATGACCCCATCTGCGAATCTCGAGAGGGTTCTCGTTGTTGACGAAGACCCCGAGGTGCTTGATTTAATCGACCGTCAAGTCTTGGGGCCGTTGGGGTATCGTGTTGCCACGGCCAGCACGGCAGCCGCAGCGATTCAGAAAGCCTTGACGTTTGCCCCCGATCTGATCATTGTCAGTCTGACGTTGCCAGGCTTGAGCGGCAAGGACCTTCTGGTTGCGCTTCGTTCTCAGGGCATGGAACTCCCCACACTTGTTATGGCGCGTGAGGGCATGGATGCGGATGCGATTCAGGCTTTCCGCTTGGGCGCGAGTGATTACCTCGTAAAGCCGTTGCGTGAGGCTGAGCTTGTCGCTACAGTTGAGCGTGCCATTCATGAGACGCGGCTACGTCATGAGCGCAGTCGTTTGGCGAAGCAGCTTTCGGAGAGCAACCGCCAGCTCGAACGACGGGTTCGAGAGCTTACGACGCTATTTGGGATCGGGAAGATGGTGACTTCTGCGACCCATCAGGGTCAGTTGTTCAACAAGCTGATGGAGGCGAGCTTGTTTGTCACCGAGGCGGATGTAGGGTGGGTTTTACTCCATGACGAGAACTCCGAACAATTGCTCTTAAGAGCGCAGCGCAACTTGCCAGCAGCGCAGGCTGGGAAACTGCATCATCCGTGGGATGATGAGGTCAGCACGCTGGTTATGTTGTCGGGTGAGGCGCTTGCAATCCATGGGGATGGATTAGCGCAGTTTAAGCTCAGACAGTACGGAAAAGCAGCTCTGATCGCGCCGATCAAGGTCCGCGATCGTCCTATCGGTGTCATCACCGTCACTCGCCAAGGTGACCACCCATTCTCGGAACGGGATCAATCGATGCTCGAGGCGGTGGCGGACTATGCTTCTATTTCGCTTGTAAACGCAAGGCTCTTCCATGCCTTAGAGGCTCGAGCTCAAAGGATGCAAGAACTCTTTGATAAAGTCGCAAGGGATGCAAAAGTCTATAGTGACTGGAGTGCCAAACTTGAACAGGGGTTGCGGATTGCACGGGGGAAAATCGCCGGTATGGTAGAAAGTGCAAAGGATCCGGGATTCGCAGCAACCCTACAAGCCCTCGACCAAAATCTGGAAACACTGTCGAAGCAAGCTGGTGACCTTCCAACAGTCGATATCGATGAGACGCCCGATAGCTCTGACACACGTCCTGCAGGATAATGTATCACCATTTCAAAAACGAACATTGATGGAACCGCGCACTCTTATCCTAGATTACACGATAAAAAATAATGAGCAATAACCTGATTCTTGTCGTCGAGGATGACGAAGAGATTCGCGCACGACTTGCGGAGAATGTGCTGATACCCGCGGGGTATGCTGTGAGGTCGGTGGGCGATGGCAATTCGGCTTTGGCGCTAGTTGGAGAACTGCGGCCCCAACTTGTGATAACGGCGGATCCACTGCCAGATTATAACGATCTCAAGCTTGTTCAACGTATTCAACGTGAGCAGCCTCACTTGCCCGTCATTGTAATAGCCGAGGACAGTTCCCAGGAATACGTGCTGAAAGTGTTGCGCGCGGGTGCGGTTGATTTCGTATCTGTGCCCTTTGAACCGGAACAGTTGCTAGCCGCTGTGGGACGGGCATTAGCACTGAGGCAGGATTGGCAGCAGCTTATCCAAGCACAGGTTGAAGTAAAAGTGAATGCCGATAGCCTTGAACGTCGCATTCATGAATTGGAAACCCTGGCATTGATTGGTAGGAAAGTCACCGCTATGTTGGATTTGGATGAGGTTCTAACCACAGTCGTGGACGCGGCGGTGCGACTCTCAGGTGCGGAGGAAGGAAGTTTGCTTCTGCTGGATGAAGATACCGGCGAGCTTTATATGCGAGCTTCCAAGAATTTTGACGAGGAGTTTTCCACCGCGTTTCGATTGCGTACGCGTGACTCGCTGGCTGGACAAGTCGTTACGACGGGAAAACCGGTCATATTGGACGAACGCGCCCCTCAAAAGATCAAGACTTCCTACCTTGTGCACTCTCTCATATACGTGCCTCTCAAGGTGCGTGGGCATATCATCGGTGTACTAGGCGTGGATAACCGTACCGCCGATCGATATCTCAACCAAGAAGATATTACCATCATGCATGCCTTGGCGGATTATGCAGCTATCGCCATAGAGAATGCACAACTCTATGAAAGATCTGAAATCGAGCGCTCGCAATTTGAGACCATCCTCACGCAAACCGAGAATGGTGTGATTGTTGTGGATCCAGAAAATCGGGTGCTCTTGATCAACAGAGCAGGGGTTGAAGCTTTTAATGTGAGCGGTGACATCATCGGCAAGTCTGCTGTAGAAGTGTTCGATGAACCGAAACTCTTGGAGTTGTTGCGCAGAGCGGAGACTTTATCGAATGTCGAAGAACTCGAGGTCTCGGATGGTCGAACGTTCAGCACGCAACGAACGCCAGTTGCAGGCGTTGGGCAGGCTGTCATCTTACACGACATCACACACCTCAAGAACTTGGCGCGGATCAAATCGGAATTTGTCACAACGGTGTCGCATGATCTGCGTTCGCCTTTGACAGCAATCCTGGGCTATGTAGAGTTGATTGAGCGCGCAGGTTCGCTCAATGATCAACAGCGTGATTTCATCCAACGAGTACGCATCAGCGTTGATAGGATTACCAGTCTTGTGACCGATCTGCTCGACCTCGGGCGGATTGAGGCGGGTTTGGATATTGCAAGAGAAAATACGCCCATCGTGGTGCTCGCCCGTTATGCCATTGACAGCTTACGCGGCGTAGCAGAGAATAAAGCCGTCACGTTAGAAGTTGAATTACCGGATGAACCCTTAATCGTCCTCGGTGATCCTGTTCGACTCCGACAAATGATCGGGAATCTTCTCGATAATGCATTAAAGTACACACCTTCAGGTGGGGTTGTGCGTGTTGAAATAGAGGCGGAGGGGGATCAAATGATTTTACGAGTGCGGGATACAGGACCTGGGATCCCTCCCGCAGACCAACCCTATCTGTTCGATAAATTCTTCCGGGCGAGCAACATCGAAGTTGATATGCCAGGAACTGGCTTGGGGTTGTCGATTGTCAAATCGATCGTGGACAACCACGACGGCAGAATTTGGGTGGAATCCAAGTTGGGGAAAGGGACGACATTCACCGTTGTGCTTGCTTTGGTGGAGTCTTAGTCCCCGAGCCTGTTTACAGATCAAACGCGCGGCAACGCAATCGCATGCTCTGTAAACGACGCCTCCGCCGGGGCGGTGAGGGGGTAACCCGGCGGAGACCTTCGCCAAAGGAGGAGACAGCGATGAGTGTAGGAGCTTTTCGTTGCCCCTTCTCTCGTCTCCGCGCGTTATAATACTCCCCAGGCTACAAAGCTGCTACCGTAGAAGATCATCGCCCTAGGGTGACTTTAATCCACGGAAATCATGGGCGACAAAACCTTATTACAACAAAGGAAATTTCAGGGGAATCGTCTGTCTGGAAGAGAGGCAACCCCCCTTTTAAGTTTACATAACAGGAAGCTTCATGGTGCAATTTTTGTGGGAGTCGACGTGCTCCACGTAAAGTTCGGGTTTTCGAAGTTCGTATTGAAATTCTTGAGGATTTACATTGGATGAGTGAAGACGCACTTCGCCGAAGGCTGAGCCGTTTGGGAAGCCGAAAACGCAAAAAAACCCCACAGGCACAACGCTCCCCGAGGCGGGCGGCTCTGCCACCTGGCAACGATGTAGAAACCCCTCTAGGCAGGGCATATCGCATTGAGCAAAGATTTACACAAGATCATCTACATGGCAGTTTCCGGTTGGATGCGGCACGAAGCTTCAACGCTGAGGTGATCGCTGAAGTTACTGGACAGCCCAATGTAGCCGAAATCGATTTGGATAAGCTTGTCTATCTTGATACAGAGACGACGGGTTTGGCTGGTGGGGCGGGGACGATCGTATTCCTGGTTGGAGTCGGTGTGTTCCAAGGGGATGTCTTCCGTTTGCGGCAATACTTCCTGCGTAACCCAGGAGAAGAGGCTGGGATGCTGAGCGCACTGCAGGAGGATCTGGAAGCAGCCGCTGGCTTTGTCTCTTTTAACGGTAGGGTTTTCGATTTGCCCTTACTTGAAATGCGTTACATGCTAAGCATGAGACGACGTTGGCGGTTGACCGCATACCCTCAGGTGGATCTTATGTACCCGGCCAGAAGATTGTGGCGGCGAAGCCTGCCCGACTGCACGCTCAACACGATTGAGCGCATGCAGCTCGGTGTACAGCGCACCGACGAAGATGTGCGTGGAGATTTAATCCCAGGGATTTATCACCAATACTTGCGCACTGGCGAGACGAGTGACATCACGAGGGTAATCTACCACAACACCGTGGACGTCCTTAGTTTGGTCTCGCTTTCTGGTGCGTTGATGAGCCGCTTTCAAGCGGGGGATCTGTCTATATTATCGGGTGGTGAAGCATTAGCGCTTGGACGCTGGCATACCGCTCAAGGCCGGCTCGAAGATGCAGAGGCGGCGTTTATTGCAGCACTGAAGAACACAGAGCCGGCGCTCAAGGCCGAGGCGGTTCGACGGTATACGGAGTATCTCAAACGACAGGACAGGCGCAAGGACGCCGTGGAAGGATGGGAGATGTGGCATGCCTTAACGCCCGACGACCCCAAGCCTTGTATTGAGCTGGCGATGTATTACGAATGGCATGCAAACAATGCGTCAAAAGCACATGTATGGTCTGAGAAAGCGCGCCAATGCCTCTCAACCTGGCCGCATGATTGGCGCCGCGACGAAGCCCAGACGAAGATCGAACACCGTCTCGAGCGCCTAGCTCGTAAGATGGAAGCTGATGAGCTTTAGTTGCTCGTCACCTATCCAATCTAGAGTGTCTCGAACCTAATTCATGAGAGATTGGGCTGCGTCTTCCAAAGCTTTGACTTCATCCTGAGACAATCGCCATCCCAGCGCCCCAAGGTTTTCTTCGGTTTGCTTGGCGTTCTTCACGCCTGGGATGGGTACTGCCCCTTTGCAAATAACCCAGTTGAGCGCGATTTGACTCGGTTGGGCATTGCTGTGATTCTGGCCGATCTCGCGCATCAAGTGAATCAGTTGCTCAATTCGTTTCAGGGTGGCGCTATTTGTACGAATGCCGCGCAACCCTTGAGGGGGATTGGCGGCGGAATACTTGCCGGTAAGCAACCCTTGCGCGAGCGGGCTGTATGCAACCAAAGTTACCCCTAACTCAGTGCAGGCTTCAAGGAGTGTTTCGCGTTTGCCGGTCGGTAGAAGGAGACTGAAAGGAACTTGGTTGCAAGCGAGGGGAATATCGTGATTCATGAGCGCATTTTGTGCGCGGCGCATTTGTTCCACGCTGTAATTCGATACGCCTGCTGCCTTCGCCAGCCCGGCGTCGATGGCGTCTGTGAGCGCTTCCATCCATGTCTCGATGGGAATTGGTGGAAATGGCCAGTGAATGAGGTACAGGTCCACTTTCTCCATTTTAAGACGATGCAGGCTACCAAGAAGGGCGCGCCTCAGCGCACGTTTTCCCAGGCGCCATGGGTAGGGGAAGAATTTGGTTGTCACCACGAGTGGGTGCTGTACGGAAGCGCGCATCTGGCCGAGGAAGCGTTCCGATGTTCCCCTGCCATATACTTCCGCGGTGTCGAAAAAATTGATTCCGGCCTCCACGCTCGCGCGGAATGCATCAAAGATATCTTGCTCACCATAGCCGCTGCCGTAATTCCATAGGAGCTTGTCACCCCACGCCCAGGTACCAATCCCCATCGGGGTGATCAACAAATCCGTTCTGCCGAGCATGATCGTTTCTTCAGGAGATGATGTCATTTGTTTTTTCCGTTGGGTCCCATAGCAGTCCGTATCCTTAGAGAAAAGCTTTTCGGATGGATGAAGTGGTGAGAGCATCGCGCCTGTGGTCAGGTCTAGATGGGGGTTGATCCCTGTAAGTGCAAACCAGCCCTCTTCAGGTATCCCGCTCGACAAACTGAACTACGTGGGGCGCGGTACTTCGACGTGTATGCCAACGAGTGATGATGTCCGATGCATAAAGGACCTATGGGCGCCCATTTATTGGCATATGGACGGTGTGAGAGATAGCCTTGATGCGTAGCGATCTCTCTGGTGCGGAACATGTGGAGATCGGTGTCCGTCTTGCCGGATCGGTAACTACGCTCTCACCCCGTTGATCTCCTGACGGACGGCGCGATACAAGTGATCCGCCTTCAATTCCTGCAAAGTATAGCATGGCCCGCCAAGGTGCTCGGCGAGTTTGTTTGCAAGCCCTTGATCAAACGCAGCGTGTTCCATATTGATCACAACGGAACGGATATCCGCCTCACGGATTTTATCGGCCACCTGATGAGCTTCTTGCTGGGGAGGCAAATCCCCCATGGAGACATTGCCTGCACCATCGGTTAGGAGGATCATCAAGGGCAACATATCTTTTCGGCTGAAACTTTCCTTTACGAACATTTCATAGGCCAAGGTTAGCCCAGCGGAGAGAGGGGTCTTCCCGCCGACCGGAATGTCGGCAAGCGCTTGTTGAGCAAGCTGGACAGAATTGGTTGGGGGAAGCACAGTTAGGGCGCGATCTTTCTGAAAAACGATAAGACCGACGCGGTCACGATGTTGGTAGGCGTCTGTGAGGAGCGAAAGAATGGCGCCCTTGGTCGCGGACATTCGTTCGGCAACAGCCATCGACCAGGAAGCGTCGACGACAAAGAGGATCAAATTGGCGGCCTTCCGCACGCGCACTTTCTGATGCAAATCAGAGGTGTGGATTGATAAAGCGACCCGTTTTCGTTGTGCGCGACGTCGGCGTTGGTATGGGGCAGCTGCGCGAAATGTAGCATCAAAGGCGATGTCGGATGCGTTTTTCTTTGCAGGCCGGGCCATGATGTAGCGGCCCCGTTTCCGATCTGTGCGTGTTTGGCTGCGACGTCCCCCGTGGCCGCGCGTCATGCGGTCTAGCTGGCCTTCGAGGTGACGGGGGACAAATATCTCTCCGACCTTGACTTTATCGCCACCTTCCCACCAGCGTGCATGAAGTGAATCCAGTGTTGTCTGGCGAGAGATTTCGGTTGGATCGGGAGTTGAGGCTTCTTCTTCGACCTCGTCTGCTAAACTACGCCGGCTTTTTTTTTATCCGGAGCAGGTTCTTCCTCAGAAGAGACTGGTTCGGCTTCCTCGCCGCCCAATTGCGACTGGATCTGGTCGATGCGGTTTTGAAGATCATCAAGATGGATTTCTACTTGCTGGAAGGGGCTTCGCCGCAGTCTATGAGGGAGCGCGAGTTCCGCAGCAAGTGCGATGTCTTCGTGCGTGATCTTTGTTCGGCCTTCGAAAGCTGCGTGAGCGCGCGCAGATTTTAGAATCACCATGTCAGCCCGGTGCCCATCGACCTGCATGGAGGAGGTCAGGGCCGCAATGGCAAGCAGATCGCGCTTGGTGTAGGTGACTTTATCGACCAGTTGCCGGGCGTTTACGATCTTCTGTGAGAGGGTGTGTTCCTTTTCCATCCAGCGTGTTCGGAATGACTCGGGTTCCTCTTCGAAGCTCAGGTTGTATTCCATGATTGCAACCCGATCGCGCGGATCCTGTAAGCCACGAATCTCAACAGACAAAGCGAACCGGTCGAGCAGTTGAGGCCGGAG
Source organism: uncultured Anaerolineaceae bacterium (assembly GCA_964385305.1). Classification (GTDB taxonomy): domain Bacteria; phylum Chloroflexota; class Anaerolineae; order Anaerolineales; family E44-bin32; genus CAYLOP01. The sequence continues at coordinate 40,668 of CAYLOP010000003.1, forward strand.
GTCGCCTTCTTCAGGGTTCATGGTCCCAACCAGGATGTATCTGGCAGGGTGACTGAATGAGATCCCCTCTCTTTCGACGATGTTCATTCCCAGCGCGGCTGAATCAAGGAGCACATCAACAACGTGGTCGTCTAGAAGGTTGACCTCATCAATATATAGCAGCCCTCGATTTGCTGCGGCAAGCACACCGGGCTCGAAATGGCGCTCACCCTCTTTGATAGCGCGCTCAATATCCAAAGTCCCAACGACGCGATCTTCTGTCGCAGAGACCGGTAAATCGACGAAAGGGGTGCGTCGCATTTCGACTGGAAGGCTCTCATGCTTTGCGGCGCGCTCCTTGCATTCCGTACACCAGGTTGTGGGACGTTCGGGGTCGCAAGCAAATCGGCAATCTGCGACGACTGGCACCTCGGGTAGGAGGGCGGCCAACGCCCGCGCTGCAGTGGATTTTGCTGTTCCACGTTCGCCACGGATTAAAACACCCCCAATACGTGGGTTGACAGCGTTTAGGATCAATGCACGGCGCATACGCTCTTGACCGACGATTGCGGTGAAGGGGTAAACAACTGCCATTGATAAAATTCTCCCGCGAGATTATACCCCATTCCATATATGCATGGACACAACGAAGGTTGTCAAGACAGGGCTTCCCCTTTATAATGCCTTAATCAATAGGAAACGGAGAGTTGTGATTAGATGATAAGTGATCAGGAAACCGGCGACACAGGGCGCATACCTTCAGAGGAGGTTGAAGGGTTGGAATCTAAGCCGGTAGACGCCCTGCAGGAAATAGCAAACCTAGAAGACCTGAATGAGCATGAGGAAGCCAGTGATCATGAGGTTGCTGAGGATGTTAAGTCCATGGGTGCAGAAGATGATGCAATGCATCCTATGGACGTCCTGCTTGAAGCGGAGTCTTATGAGTTAGAGATTCCAAAACGGGGCGAAATCCGTACAGGAACCATCGCGCGTGTGACAGAGACGGACATCCTGGTGGATGTCGGCGCGAAGTCGGAAGGCGTGATTTCCTCAAAAGAGCTCGAAAGGTTATCCCCAGAGCAACGCGCTGAGCTGAACGTTGGTACAGACATCACGGTTTATGTCATACGTTCGAGCGGACGCGATGGCACCATCGTTTTATCGCTCGCACGAGCGGAGGAAGAACAGGACTGGCGTGAAGCCGAGCAACTGCTCGAAAGCCAGGATCTGCACGAAGGGATAGTAAGCGGCTACAACAAGGGCGGCTTGATCGTGAAACTCGGCAGCCTGCGTGGATTTGTGCCGGCCTCACAAGTTAGCCTATCGCGACGACGAAGAGCGCAAGGTCAGACGCCCGATCAGCGCTGGAGCAAGATGGTCGATGAGCCGATCATCACCAAGGTGATCGAGGTCGACCGGCGACGCAATCGCCTTATTCTCTCCGAACGCGCAGCAGCACGGGAAGCACGCGACGCGCTCAAAGAACGGTTGATCTCCGAACTCGAACCTGGCGCTGTACGTCAAGGTCATGTCATTAGCCTGGCGGACTTCGGCGCTTTTGTTGACATCGGCGGCGCGGATGGTCTTGTCCATCTCTCCGAAATCTCTTGGAGACGTATTACCCACCCACGTGAATTGCTAAAAGTCGGGCAAAAGGTTGAAGTTAAAGTCTTGGGTGTGGATGTTGAGCGAAAACGAATCAGCCTTTCCATGAAAGAGTTAGAGGCTGATCCGTGGGATTTGATTTTCGAGCAGTACAGTGAGGGACAACTTGTTGAGGCGACGATAACGAAACTCACCAAATTTGGCGCTTTTGCATCCTTAGCAGGGAGTGAGTCTTACGATATTGAAGGTTTGATTCACATTTCGGAATTATCCGATCGTCGGATCGAACACCCGCGTGAGGTTGCACAGGAAGGTCAAACGGTTGCGCTGCGTATCCTGAAAATCGATCGAAAGCGACGCCGAATCGCGCTGAGCTTGAAGCGCGTTGATTCACCGGCTTATGCAGATCAAGATTGGCAAGTTGCCATGCAGGAAATCGAAAGCTTAGCTGAGGAAGGTATAGACATCCTTGCTGCCGAAGGAGAGGATTTCACTGATGTAGAAACGCCGGAGGACGTTGCGCTGGAGTCAATCTCAGAAGCTTCTCCACATGAAGATGAAGTGGACGCACGACTGTCTGATGATGAGGGTGAACCACTCACGGATGAGGCTATAGGTGATTCGGGCGAGCCTGAAATATCGGAAGCCGAGCTTGAGGAGCTGGAAGCTGAGCTTGATGAGTCGGGAGCTGAGCTTGAGGAGCCGGAAGCTGAGCTCGAGGAGTTGGAAGCTGAGCTTGAAGAGCCGGAAGCTGAGCTTGAGGAGTTGGAAGCTGAGCTTGAGGAGCCGGAAGCTGAGCTTGAGGAACTGGAAGCTGAACTTGAAGAGCCGGAAGCTGAGCTTGAAGAGCCGGAAGCTGAACTTGAGGGGTTAGAAGCTGAACCCGACGAGATGGATGAGGGTGAGGAAAAAATTCCTCTGGAACCCGAACTTACTGCCGATGAAGAACCCGACGCCGAGTTGAAGGATCCTGGAGGCGGTGAGGAAACTGAAGAATAGACTTCGGGCCGGGTGAAACAGCAGCGTTGAACCCGGCCTTTTTCTTTTTCAACGGGACAAATTTCCTATTCCTGCGGCTGCTATTGGAAAATTTGGTAAAATGAGAGAAGTGATTTCAGTATTTGAGTCGAAGGAGTAAATCGTGGCCGATAAGATGGAGCGCTTCACACAACGAGCCCGGAGAGTTCTGAGCTTGGCCCACGAGGAGGCCGAGCGGTTGCATCATAACTATATCGGAACGGAGCACCTTCTCATCGGCTTAATCCGTGAAGAAGGCGGTGTTGCAGGGCGTGTGTTACGTGAATTGGGCCTTGATCAGGTGCGGGTGAAGGAAGTTGTTGAACGTTTAACAGGTATGGGAAGACATGCAGGCGGGCGGATAGAACTCTCCCCTGGGACCGAGAATATCCTGCAAATTGCGATCGAGGAAGCGCGCCGCATGGGACACCACTATATCGGCACCGAGCATCTGTTGCTGGGGTTGGTGCGGCAGGATGAAGGTGTTGGCGTAGATGTGCTGCGGCGATTGGGCATCACCCCAGAGCAAGTACGGCGCCAAACACGTCGTATCTTGCAGGAAAGTCCCTCTCGACGTGTTTCGCGTCCACCTGCGACAGGTAAGGAGAAAAAGCAGCAAAAGACTCCGCTGGTCGATCAACTGGCGACGAACCTGACAGCTTTGGCGGAAGATATGAAGCTCGATCCCGTGGTCGGACGAGAGAAAGAGATCGAGCGTGTCATTCAGATCTTGGCGCGCCGCACGAAGAATAATCCTGCCTTGATTGGCGAGCCGGGTGTAGGAAAAACGGCGATTGTGGAAGGTCTCGCCCAACGGATTGTGGCAGGTGAGACGCCTGGGCCCTTACTCGGCAAGCGCGTGCTGCAATTGGATGTCGGATCGCTGGTGGCCGGCACGATGTATCGAGGGCAGTTTGAAGAACGGCTAAAGCGGGTGATAGATGAGTTGAAGTCCTCGGAGGCGATCCTCTTCATCGATGAAGTCCATATGCTTGTTGGCGCAGGTTCTGCCGGCTCGTCGGTGGACGCGGCGAATATCCTTAAGCCCGCTCTCGCTCGTGGAGAGTTGCAGGTAATCGGCGCAACCACCCTAGATGAGTATCGCAAACACATCGAGAGCGACGCGGCACTTGAACGACGTTTCCAACCCGTAATGGTCGACGAGCCGTCGATCGAAGAGACAATCAATATTCTTCACGGCGTGCGCAAGCCTTATGAGGAACATCATAAGCTCCTGATCACGGATGAAGCGTTGGAAGCGGCCGTGCATCTCTCCTCGCGTTATGTCACAGACCGCTATCTTCCGGATAAGGCCATTGATCTCATCGACGAGGCTGCCTCCCGCGTACGCATGTATAAGAGTCCGGAAGCGATATCTCTGAAGAATATCGTTACGGAGTTGCGCGAGACACGCGAAGCTCATGCCCAGGCTTTAGAAGATGCACGATTCGAAGATGTGCAAACACTGCAGACGCGTGAAGGTGAGCTTGAAGATAGACTGGGGCAGCTGCGGACTGCCTGGGAGAATATCCAGGACGGCCCCCAGGTGATGGCCGAGGACATTGCTGAAGTGGTTTCGATGTGGACAGGCGTGCCGGTGATGCAACTGGCCAAAGAGGAATCTGAGCACCTCTTACGTATGGAAGAGGCCATGCATCGCAGGATTGTGGGTCAGGACGAGGCCATCGAAGCCATCTCGAAAGCAGTTCGCAGGGCTAGAGCCGGCTTGAAGAATCCCAAACGCCCGATCGGTTCCTTCATCTTTCTTGGACCAACCGGTGTGGGCAAGACAGAGTTGACAAAGGCATTGGCCGAATTCATTTTTGGTAGTGAAGAAGCCCTGGTTCAGATCGATATGTCGGAGTTCATGGAGCGCCACAGCGTCAGCCGCCTCGTGGGCGCGCCCCCGGGCTATGTCGGCTATGACGATGCTGGACAGCTCACGGAAGCTATCCGACGTAAGCCCTACTCGATCGTCGTCTTTGATGAAGTCGAGAAAGCGCACCCCGAAGCGCATAACATGCTGCTTCAGATCATGGAGGAAGGTCATCTGACAGATGCGCGTGGCCGAAAGGTTGACTTTCGCAATGCGATCGTTGTGATGACGTCCAACGTCGGCGCAGAGTTGATCAAGCGCCAAACATCAATTGGTTTCGCCATTGAGCAGGATGGTGAAATTGAAGAGCGACTGGCCTATGATGAGATGCGAAAGAAATTATTGGGAGCTTTGAAGAAAGTCTTCCGTCCGGAATTTCTCAACCGTGTCGACGCTGTTATCACCTTTCATGCTCTAAGCAGGGAGCAGATCGCGGAGATCGTCGATTTGGAACTTGCTAAGGTCAGCGCACGGCTCGTAGAACATGAGATCTCTTTGCGTGCAAGTGAAGAGGGTCGGATGCTTCTGGTCGAACTGGGGTATGATCCCGAGATGGGCGCGCGGCCTCTTCGCAGGGTGATCCAGAACAAAGTCGAAGATCAACTTTCTGACTCGCTGCTTGCAGGGGATTTCAAGCGAGGCGACGCTGTCCTGATCGTTGCGGACGAGGGCGAGATTGTGCTGCGTTTGGAAGATGAGCAGCCAGAAGGTGAAACACACGAGGCGATCACAGCCGCATAAATCAGCTGGTTATCACCATGATCCCTGGAACGAAGAAGGATGGTTGGGCGGGATTGTATAACCCGCCCAATTTTTTATTTACAGCACAGAATCGCAAGCCTGGTGTACCTCTGATGCGGTTGGTGGCGATGGATCTCCTATTAAATGTACAGGGCAAGGCGATGCCTACGCATCGTTCCGCCAAGGCTATTTCGTCCGGCAAACCTTGGCCTCCGTACTATAGGCCGAGGGTGCGGAACATTTAACACGGAACGCATTTGAACGGTATAATCCCGTTTTGGGGGTGTTCGTGGCGAAATCAAAGGTTCAATACGTCTGTCAGCAATGTGGGCGCACGGCAGTCAAGCCTCTCGGGCGCTGCCCACAGTGTGGGGCGTGGAGCAGCATGGTGGCTGAGCCCGTTACGCCTGAAAGATCTAGGCATGTGGCAACGGGTATCCGGACGCATTCTAAGCCGCGCAGCCTTATAGAGATTGAAGGCGACAGCGAACGTCGTCTGCCACTAGGGATCGAGGAATTTGCACGCGTCCTCGGCGGCGGCGTGGTCCCAGGTTCCATTGTCCTCGTAGGGGGAGATCCAGGAATTGGCAAGTCAACTCTCCTTCTCCAGATGGCTTTGATCATGGCCGAACAAGGGAGGGTCCTTTACGTTTCCGGTGAAGAGTCCGAGCGTCAACTCAAGGCTCGCGTCCTACGACTCAAGGATGGCGGGAAAACCCCAGAAGCCCTTTACCTGCTCACCGAGACGAATGGTGAGGCGATCCTTGCTCACTTGAATGCGCTACAACCGGAATTGGTGGTTGTGGACTCCATCCAAACAATGTACATGCCCGAAATTGACTCCAGCGCTGGCTCGATCTCACAAGTTCGCGAAAGCGCTTCGCGTCTTCAAGTCTACGCAAAGACCGCAGACGTAGCCGTGTTTTTAGTTGGTCACGTGACAAAGCAGGGTGCCATAGCGGGTCCGAAGGTATTGGAGCATCTTGTAGATACCGTGCTTTATCTTGAAGGCGACCCTTACCATGCCTATCGCCTGCTGCGTTCGGTCAAGAATCGCTTCGGTGCGACAACCGAAGTTGGTGTTTTTGAGATGCGGGCGACCGGAATGATCGAGGTGCCTAATCCATCGGAGGCGTTTCTAGCGGAGCGAGCCGTCAACGCCCCCGGATCGGCAATCGCGGTAACCATGGAGGGAACTCGCCCATTGTTGGTGGAGGTCCAAGGCCTGACAAGCGCAACCTCCTTTGGCCACCCCCGCCGCACCGCGAACGGCGTTGATTTCAATCGTCTGCTGCTTACCATTGCGGTACTTTCGCGACGAGTGGGGCTTCGCCTCGGGGATCAAGATGTTTTTGTGAATGTGGTTGGAGGGTTACATGTGAATGAGCCCGCAGCCGATCTTGCGATCGCCGCCGCAATCGGCTCCTCTATGCGCGATATGGCCTTGCCCGCGGATATGGCTTTTATTGGGGAGATCGGATTGTCGGGTGAACTGAGGGCGGTCCCACAGATGGACACTCGCCTGCGCGAGGCGAGCAAGTTGGGTTTCAAGCGGGTTGTTGTTCCCAAGCGCGTGCGGTCTGGTGGGGATCAACCGAAAGATATTGACGTTCAATACGCTCGAACCGTGAGGGAGGTATTTTCCACCATTTTCAACCGCTGAATCATCTCACCGCGGAAGAATTTGTCCGTGCGCTCCGTATCCAAATAAAGAAAACAGCCAGGTGATGGTGCGATTGCGTGTTTTTGCGAAACGAAAGCGCGTTTTCGAGCGTTCCGGAGTCGAAGCCCCGATCTCGCAGGGGCATCAAGGTTTTTAAGATTGAGCATTGCTTAGGTTTGGGATGATTTTCTCGCTTGCGAATCCCCATAGATCTAGGGGGGAGACTGGAGTCAGGACCATAATATGGGCAGCAGGCGAGAACGCTGTTCGGATGGTTTCAGGCATGAAACAGATGTTGTCCGTTTGATCCTTTAACATATCGATATCTTAAATCTTTCATTGTTTTTAGGTTGTAGAAGGCTTATCGTATTGAAGATGGCTAAGAGATTTGTTAGAATTCAGCCATCGCGGTTGGTATGCCAGTAAGAGGAGGAGTTCTTCGCCATCGCACTCCCGACTCTATACAATCCCTAACGCCATGCACGGGGCTGTTGCACCTGCGGCACTTGCGCATTCCACCCGACACTTTGATTCAAGAGATAGCGAAACGAAAACTCAGTTTTCTGGGTATTAGGCCTACTGCGCCTTTTGGTGGAGGTGAGCATGAACGCAGAGCAACTCTGGCAGGCAACGCTTGGTCAACTTCAATTGGAAATGCCTCGAGCATCGTTTGAGACATGGGTTCGCGATGCGGAGTTGCTCACCTACGAAGATGGGGAATATATCGTCGGCGTTCAAAATGCCTATACGCGCGATTGGTTAGAAGATCGCCTACTATCAACAGTCAATCGTGTGATGACCAGCATCCTCGGCCAGACTGTCCGAGTGCGCTTTGTGGTTTGGCAGGGAGAAGTGTCCGAGGAAATGCAGGAACCCGCGCTGAGAACATTCGAGACACCTGCGCCGCCCACGGTTGGAAATTCGCGGCTGAATGGGCGCTACACGTTTGATAGTTTTGTCGTGGGGTCTAGCAATCGCCTTGCTCACGCGGCCGCCGTGGCTGTTGCAGAAAGCCCCGCCACCACCTATAACCCACTCTTCCTCCATGGAGGAGTGGGGCTGGGGAAAACGCATCTTTTGCATGCCGTGGGACAAGCCTGCCAGGAAGCGGGTTTGCATGTTCTGTATGTATCCTCCGAAGAGTTTACCAATGATTTAATCAATGCCATCCGCACTCATAAAACGGATGCTTTTCGGGAACGATACCGCCGTATTGAAGTGCTTCTGATCGATGACATCCAATTCATTGCTGGAAAAGAATCCACACAGGAAGAATTTTTCCACACGTTCAATACACTCCACGGACAGGACAAGCAGATTGTGATCACATCGGATCGATCACCCAAGGCGCTTGTCACGCTGGAAGAAAGGCTCCGGTCGAGGTTTGAATGGGGCCTGACGGTAGATATCCAACACCCCGATTTTGAAACCCGCCTCGCCATTCTGCGTTCCAAGGCGGAGCGAGCTGGTCGCGAGGTGGATCCCGCGCTCATGGAGATCGTCGCGCAACGGGTTCAAAGCAATATCCGAGAATTGGAAGGCGCACTGACCAGAGTGCTGGCGTATTCCGATTTAAGTGGCATTCCGCTGAGTCGGGAACTGGTTGGGACCGCGCTCATTGACCTTAATCCCAACAACGGTGTATTGACTGCAGATCGCATTATCTCCGCCGTCGCCGAACAGTTCAATGTTGATGAGGATCGACTGCTCAGCCGGGAGCGTTCCAGGCTTGTCGCCTTACCCAGGCAGGTGGCGATGTACCTTATTCGCAACGAAACCACTGCCTCCTTGCCAAGCATTGGCAAGGCGCTCGGTGGGCGAGATCATACAACGGTCATGTATGGGTGTGAGAAGGTTGCGGATATGCTGGAAACCGATGACGCGCTGCGGAGACAAGTGTTATTGCTGCGGGAGAGGCTGTATAGTAATTCAGGGGTTCCCTATTAGGATTCGTTTGAACGACGGGAGATACATTATTTAACTCTGGGGCGATATTAAATCGTAACCTGCTCCTTTACAGGGATATGCAAAAGGCAGCACAAGCACTCTGGACGAATTCATTTACCTGGGCTGCTCACTAGGAAACAAATGCGCAGGCGCAAGCGCCGCATTTTTCTTGTTGCGTGTGAATGATGGTTTTGAATGTTTTCAGACCTTGTATGCGATCAGACCAATGACGCCTGGCCCACCGTGCACGGCGAGGGATGCGACGAGGTCGTGAGATAAGATTCGCTTACAGTTGAACCTTCGATTCACTGCGTCCAAGAGTGCGCGACCCTCGTCAGGAACCCGTGCATGCACAACCGCGGCATTAATAGGGTTTTTCGTCCCAACCAATTCCTCGGTACGTTCAAGCAATCGTTCAAGCGCTTTGCTACGTGTCCTGACATTTTGTATGGCTTCCAGGGTGCCGTCTTTTATGGCGATGATCGGTTTGAGATCGAGCAGCGATCCGAGCGCGCTTTGCAGACGCCCCACACGGCCACTCATCTGGAGATATTTCAAAGTGGCTGGCGTGAGTGTGACGTGAAGCCGGGTGCGAATGTCCTCTAAACGCTGGAGGATCATCGCGCGTAGCTTCCCGGCTTGAATAGCCTCGGCGGCCTCTAGAACCATCCACCCAGTCCCCAGCGATACGCTGAGCGAATCCACCACCACGACATCCGCTTCAGGAACCATCTGCTTCCCTAACATCGCGGAGTTGTAGGTTCCACTGTGCTTGCTGGTCACTGTGATGACAATGATGGAATGACCTTGATCGGTGAGTTCGCGATAGTGTTTCGCAAACCAGGCGGGGGTGGGTTGAGATGATGTGGGTATCATGCCAAGTTGCTCGATCTTGCGATAGAAAAGCTCACGATCGATATCGATGCCTTCTTCGTAGGTTTCGTTTCCGAATTGGATGGCTACGGGGGCAATGCGGATATCATGCTCGGCGAGGATATCCTCTGGCAAATTGCAGGTACTGTCAGCTATGATTTTTATCATCCGTCCCTCCCTCACGATGGTGAAGATGCTTTGGAACACAAGTTTCCGGAGACGCGACCCATCTCCATCACTACCAAGAATTGGGTTCATCTAGCTTGAAAGAATAATGATAAGAGCTTTGGCGCGCTCAACACATGACGATCGGATTGGGCGAGGGAAAAGTATGGTTTGGACGAGCGTCTGTATTGCTTAATATTAGGACAAAACAGTCCGGATCGCAACGATCCGTAATGAGTTCGACAGCTAATGGAAGCTAATTGAGAGATAGAACATGAGAAACCGGGGCAATTGCGATGGGGGAGAAAATCCTGTGCGGTCCTGTCAAGATGATTTTTAGGATACCCGGCGATTGTGTCTCACCGAGCGGCTTGAAAAGGTGCATTCCAACTTGGTGACTTGTGGACATGGACGACCTTCCAGCCCTCGTCGAAACGAATGATCACACGGCTTTCGTTATAACTAATAACCTTGACCCCTTCTGCAGTGCCCTTTGAGATAAGTAGCGTGTAGGAGCAGATTGCAGTGTCGCCATACCGTTGTTCGTGGTAGTTGGCGAGATCGAATCGCACACGTGCCTTTTCTTCTGGAAGGCCGTTTGGGGGATTGGGATCGAGAGCCATCCCTGCCGTATCGTCGCGTTGTGATTCGGCCATCATGAAGTCGTGAAAAGGAAGTCCGTCGATGAGGTGGGGTGTGATGTACCATTCATAAAGGGTTAGATCGGAGGCGGAGGTCGTGTGGTAGGCATCGACATTATTGTTAAAAATGCTTTGAAGGTGTTCCTCAAGGAAAGCGCGAATCTCCGACATGTGAACCTCCATGATGTGGGCGTAATTTGATCTCAGGCTGACCAGTCTTATTTCTCTCAGGCAAGCGCATGTGTCTTCTCACCACGTTTCCGTTGAGCCAGGCGTTTTTGCTCAACAGCGAAGTGCTATTTACGCATGATGGAACGGACGTCTGAACCTCACAGCAAGGTAACCGGATCGACATCGATGAACCACCCCTCAGGCAAATCCTCGGGGATAACGAGTGTGGGGTCCTTCGCCCGGATCACAATGTGCCAGCGGAACAGTCCGCGGATGCGTTTGTAAAAGCAAGGGGATGGCCCGATGAGATCAGCGATGACCTCGCCCGAGGTGATCCGCTCTCCCACGCGCGCGGCCATGCGCTTTGCTTCCTCAGCCGCGAATTTGGAAGAGCTATGGCGAAACACCAGCCGCGCGAGGCGCCGGTAGGGTGGGTAGCCAAGCTGTTTCCGATGATATAGTTCCTGCTCATAGAAGGCCATATAGTCGTGTTCTGACGCGGCTTGAATCGCATAGTGATCGGGCTGGTAGGTCTGTAAGATCACGCGCCCGCCGAGTAAACCTCTCCCGGCCCGGCCGGCGACTTGCGTGAGAATCTGAAAGGTTCGTTCAGCAGCTTGGTACTCGGGCAAGTTCAAGCCGACGTCTGCCGAGATCACACCGACCAGTGTGACGAGCGGAAGGTCGAGGCCCTTCGCCAGCATCTGCGTCCCGATGAGCACATCCGCCTGGTGGGATGCAAATTGGGAGAGGATGACATCATGGGACCCTTTTCCTCGTGTGACGTCACGGTCCCATCTCAGCGTTCGAAGGTTGGGATAGTTTCGCTCTAATTCGGTTTGCACACGTTGCGTGCCCGTGCCGAAATGCTTTATGCGCGTGCCCTTGCACCTTGGACAGTTGGTTGGCGGCTGGCGTGTGTAGCCGCAGTGATGGCACATGAGATGTGCCTGCGCGCTGTGATAGGTGAGGGGGATCTCGCAACGCGGGCACCGGACCACCCAGCCGCAATCGCGACAAAAAACATACGTAGATGTGCCTCGGCGATTCAAGAACAGTATAGCTTGTTGATTCTTTGAAAATGTCTCGCCCAGGGCTTTTCGGAGCGCACGGCTGAAAATAGAGCGGTTACCGGAGCGCAATTCCTGGCGCATGTCCACGATTCGCACGGGGGGTAGATCGATGTAACTGGCGGACCCTTCAGAAGGCTGGTAGCGCGAGGTCAGGCCGAAGTGTTCTGCCTGGCGGCTTATCTTGGTGTGGTGACTTAAGATGCGGTTGGGTAGGGTGAGAAGGTCGAACTCTCCTTGTTCAGCCCGGTAGCGAGTGCTTATCTCGGGTGTAGCACTGCCTAAGATGCATGCCGCTGGAAGCATGCGCGCGTAAGCCAGCGCTGCCTCGCGGGCGTGGTAGCGCGGGCTGCGTCCCTGTTCCTTGTAGGAGGTATCGTGAGATTCGTCGAGGACGATCAGGCCAATGTCAGGAAGGGGCGCGAAGAGGCCGCTGCGTGCGCCCACGATGACGCGTAGTTTGCCCTCACGGCAACGGCGCCATGTGTCGTAACGTTCGCCATCTGAAAGCTGAGAATGAATCAAGCCGACCTGTTCTGGGAACCTGGCCATAAAGCGGCGTACGGTTTGAGGCGTAAGGGCTATTTCGGGAACAAGCACAATGGCGCTGCGACCGAGTGTGAGTGTCTCGTGGACAGCACGAAGGTAAATCTCGGTCTTGCCGGATCCGGTGACACCGTGGATGAGGATGGGGCGCGGGCCTCGATGGGGCACGTTGTGAACCGCTTCTCGAACCCTTGACCAGACGGCTTTCTGATCGGAGGTGAGTGATGGGGCCTCGGTGGGGATGAAATCCACGTCCGACAGGGGGTCGCGCCACACCTCGGCTTCGGGCAGTGCAATAAGCCCACGATCTTCAAGGTAGCGAAGATCGACCGGGGTTGCGCCACACTCGGCGTAGAGCCATGTTGCTTCGATCGGCTCACCCTCCTCGATGAGCATCTCTAATACAGCCTTGCGTCGATCGGCGGCTTTCATCCCTGGCCTGCCGAGATCATCAAACATGGTCACAGCCTCTTCTGGGGTAACAGCCAATTGGGCTGTACGCACATGCCTGGGTTGCGCGCGCGATTCCGCCAGGATAGGTTTGCGTTCGATGGCGCCTTGCCTTACGAGCCGATCCGCGGCACGGCGCCAATTGAGGCGAGAGAGCGAACGCGCGATTTGACGTCCACGTAGGGGACCCCGTCGCGCAAGCAGTGCGACCAGTCGCTCGTCAGCAGGTGAGGTTGTATGTGTGTCTGAGTCGACAAGTGTATAAAGTGAATCCGCCTTCTGGCTGAGCCCGGGTGGAAGCATCAGGGTAAGACAGTCGATCAGAGGCGAGAGCGTTTGAAGTTGGAGCCAGTGTGCTAATTCGAGTTGATGGGGAGTCAGTACGGGGTCTGGATCGATAAGGTCCTCGATGGCGCGCGTCTCGGGGACCTCGGGTTTTTTCGAAGTGTCGATGACCACGCCCTGGACGCGCTGTTTTCCAAATGGAACTGTGATGAGATGGCCGGGTCCGACATGGCCGCGCAGGGAAGGGGGCAGGTGATAATCGAAGGTACCGCGTATGGAAGGGAGATTGACCGCCACCTTTACGAACATAGAATCTAGACTTCGTCCGTTTTCCCCGAAGGCGTTTGGCCGCCCGCCTTTTTGGCCGGGGATAGAGAGAGGCGGGCAATGCGCAGGCCGTCCATGGCTTCAACACGCAGGCGCACTCCGCCCACGACCACGGTGTCGCCGATGCGCGCAAGGCGACCGAGGCGGCCCAGGACGTACCCAGCGATTGTGTCGTAGTAGGGATCTTGCAGTTTGAGATTAAAGTGCTCATTGAAATCATCGATGGGCATGAGGCCGTCGATCGAGGATGTTCCATCGTCCATGGGCATGATTTCGGGCTCGGTTGCAAAGGGGTCGCCAACCTCGCCGACGATTTCTTCTAGCAAATCCTCCAGGGTCACCACGCCAGCTGTCCCGCCATACTCGTCCAACACCATCGCGATGTGCTGCTGCCGGGCGCGGAATAGATTCAGAAGCGCGCCGATGCGTGCCGTTTCAGGGATGAAAATCGTGTCGCGCATGATCTCACGGGCGAATTTTACATCCTTCTGGTCGCCGTGCAGTGCATTGAGTAGATCGTTTAGGTGGATGACGCCGAGAATTTGATCGAGGCTTTCCCCGTAGACTGGGATCTTGGTGAAAGGGTGTTCGAGAGCGGTTTGGAGGACCATTTCGAGAGTAGCCTCGGCTGGGACAGCGATCATTTCGGTCCGTGGGACCATGACCAGGCGCACCAGGGTGTCGCTGAAGTCGAAGACAGCATACACCATCTCTTCAGCCGCATCTCCCATAATACCGCTGCCCGCGCTGGCGCTGACAAGCATCTTGAGTTCCTCAACGGAGTGGACCAATTCATGGCCGGAAGCAGGGTCCATCTTCAGCAAACGTAGGAGTGAGTTGCCGGCGCCGTTGAGCAGCCAGATGGCGGGTCTGAAGATCCATTCAATCCAAACGGTGGGGCGGGCAACGGTGAGAGCCGTGCGCTCTGAATGTTGAAGGGCAATCGATTTGGGCGCGAGCTCTCCTATCACGACGTGGAGAAATGTGATCACAGCGAAAGCTAGGGTGGCGGATAGGCTGTGGGAAACCTCGCTCTCGATGGCTTTGGGAAATAAGTTGATGATTGGCAGGAGGAGATTGCTGAGCGCAGGCTCACCGATCCATCCTAGACCAAGGCTGGCGAGTGTGATTCCAAGCTGGGTCGCCGCGATGAAACGATCTGGATCGTGGATGGCGCGCTGCACCCACAGTGCGGAGGTCACACCTTGCGATTCCAATTCGGTGATCCGGGTTCGTCTGACACTGACCAACGCGAATTCCGCTGCGACAAAGAAGCCATTGGCCAATACAAGCAACAAGACAGCCCCTAGCCTAAGAACATCAAGCCAAATCGACGTTTCCATACATTACTCGATTCGAAAGATGTGTTCCAAGCACATCGTGGAGTTCAATCATGTGAGCGAAGAATTTAATCCTGTGCCTGACGGTAGATCGCTGCCGCACCGTATCCGACGACGGAATTGTAATCTGCGGTGATATCTCCGGATGTCGCGTAATGAAGCACTTTGACGCGGTCTGCGCCGAGATCTTGAGCAGCCCAAAGCACAGCCGCAAGCGCCCCACGACCACAGGCAAAGCCCACCCCCTCCTGCTCTGCAGAGAGCACACCTGAAGGGTCGAATGCCTCAAGGCGTGCGAGGATCTCTCCATCTAGGCGTTGAGCAATGGCTTGTGGATAAAAATGAGATAAATCCGAACTGGCGATAAGAACTGCGTTCTGGCCCTCCAGCGTCGCGCCTAGGGCATGACCAACGGCTTTTACCGTTTTTTCTGATTGATCGGGCAGCATCAGTGGAAGAAAGCGAAAAGGCTTTTTCAGGGTTCTCTGCAGGAAAGGCAACTCTATTTCAAGAGAGTGTTCTCTATCTTCACGGATACGTTTTAACTCGGGACCACCGGCTTGGAGAAGCTCTTGTTCAAAGCCGATCAATAGCGTCTTATCAACGGGCAGTATTCCAAGCGGCGTTTCATAAGCCTCGTGGTCGGTGGAGAGAACGCTGGCGGGATGCGGAAAATGCAGGGGAGACACGATCACCACGATGTCGGGCTCCAAGTCTTGGAGACACCGGAACGCATGCGCTGCAACTTGGCCCGAATAGCGATGCCCGGCATGGGGTGTGATGATGCCGATCACCTTGCCGGCGCTCTCTTGTTTGGGGCAGTTCTGTAAATATCGATCAATGGATTGTGCGAGCGTTTCCCGATCCCCGGGATACCATGTCCCAGCGATTGAGGAAGGGCGAGTGTCTAGCATCGTAATCCTATGCACCTCTATCTTGGATTGTAGCACAGGAGCGATCAGATGAAATGGTTGAAAGGCAATTTGCCACACGCTTCTCTGCAGACTGGGGGTTACAAGGCAATGTTCGATATTGTCATCCCGTCCGCTGTCGAACTAAGCATTATTTAAGTGTGTTGTGATACTCGACGGTATAGAACGATAAGAGGCTTATTGCTCAAGTATACGCCAGCGCAAGTGTGATCCTTGAAAGGGACTTGACAACAGAACGTATGTTCGTATAAAATAGAACAAGCGTTCTATATAAGATGATGGCAAGGAGGTGGATGAACAATGGGACGATCATTCCTTTATCGAGGATTTCAACAGCGTGTACCTGGCAGGGATACATTGCATACGCGTGTCGCCCCTGCACCGACTCCTTCTAATGGAAGACAGGATCAAGAGGATCACCGGGGTACCAAATCCTCCGCCCCGCGAATGGAAACGTATCGACTGCCATGGGAGTTAGAAGCCCAGGAGGAAGCACATAATCTTTGGACCGTGCGCGAGGCGAGAGGGGTAGAACCTCCATACCGCCATCGGTCTCATGCAAATGGCGTGGAGCTTCGCCTGCTGCCGCTGCTCCACGCCATGCCGGGTCTTACCCCGCTCACCGGGGTGGTTGGGATGTCTGCGGTTGGCAACCCGCTCACGCTAAATCTCGAAAATAAAGCGACATCGAACTTGCTGGTATTCGGACCGGAAGGTTGTGGAAAATCAGAGTTGCTGCGTGCATTGATGCTCTCGCTTGCGCTTACAAGTCGTCGCTCACAGGTGAATTTTATGGGCATCGACATCGGCGGGCGCGAGTTCGCCGTATTAGAAGCTCTGCCGCATGCGCTCACGGATCTGGCGACAGAACCGGGCTTCGCGGTGGATATCGTCCTGTGGTTGCGAGAGGAGATAGAGCGTCGAAAGAACGTTGGTGTAACACAGCCCCATCTTATACTATTCGTTGACGATATGGGGTGGCTCGTGCGCAGCAAGGATGCTGAAGCGATCGCCGCGCTCTCCGCTATCGTTCGCTTAGGACAAGATGTTGGGGTTCACCTTGTCGCAGCTTCTCGCACTTCTCTGCCGCCGGCGCTTCGGCGATTGCTGCATCATCGAGGGATGGTTGAAGCGGTAGCTGTTCGCGAGCAATCACGTTCTGGCTCGACGGTGGGTAGATTCCGTTTCACCTCGGGTAGGGATACCAGCATTGCCGATACAACGTGGATGAGCGCACGCGATTTAGACACTGCGGTACGGCTCGTGAAGGCGGGATGGAGAGCCGCGGGATAGGATTGGTCTATGAAGAGCCTTGCCATTCGTTGGATAGGTCTGTTTGCTACAGTGGCTTTTGCGCTCCGTCGATTCGGGCATATCTCGAATGTCGCCATCGGTGGTGTCTCTCGCCCTGTGGCCCGGATGGACGCAATCCTGTGCGGCATGACCATTGCACTGATGAGTTCATGGCTTCTTTCAGCACTATGGCGGATCTTTGCCAAAAGATTCGAGACAACCCGCATCGAGGAGCAAATCGTGACATACAGCGATATCGTATCCGAGACGTGGGAAACCGTAGAATTCGGGTTCGACGAGAATGTTGTATGCGATCCAATGTTTCTCTCTGAGGAGGTGGGTCGGGGTATCAACTCTCGCGAAACTGACGATGTCCTAGGCGTTTACCAAGTAGAGGCATACGAGCGTACGACATGAGAAATACATTTCGTTTTGGAGAATTCGTGCATGTGGCGCGGAGAAACAAATCAGGAATACCCGACGAGTTCCTTTGGCGTGGGCGCAGGCATCGCATCCGCCGTTTGGAATCATGCCGAGATGAAAACCGTCGAACCAGAGATGCCACGCGGTTGCATCGCTTATTTTTTATTCGGACCACAAGCGGGCTTCGCTGTTTGATATCACATGATGTCGACGGCGATACCTGGCGTATGGAGCACATGTATCTAACTGAGGAATAACCCATGAATGTTGGAATGCTATGGTTTGATGCAGACCCACGGGTCAATCTAGACGCTCGACTCACACGAGCGGCTGCCTACTACCAAGAAAAGTATGGAAGCGTTCCCAATTTGTGTTTCATCCATCCTGCAACAGCAGGGGACGATCCGCCCCAAAAAGTGGCAGATCTTGAAGTTCGCACAAGTAAGAAAATACTCCCAGATCACTTCTGGTTGGGAATAGGTTTAGAGCCTGTTGTTTCCGCTAGAGAAGCGAGCACGGATTAAATTCGTCTACGTTTGGGCTTCGAAGAGCTATTCTGAGATCGCCGTGATCAAAATCTCGAGCTCAACCTCACGATCGACCGAGCTTGTCTTACTGCCCTGATCAATCGACAGCAATCTGTGGTAAATGTAGTCCAGGTCCGCTCGAGAGAAATTACGAGCTTGTGCGCTGATTTTATCCACAACATAGGGATGGACGCGCATGACCTTTTTGGGGTCAACCCCATCGTCAAGGGCTTCACGGGCTTGAATGAGGAGCCGAAATTGACGTACAATCATTGCAAATGCATACAGCGGGTCATCCTCTTCGAGCAAGCGGTGCAGCGTTCTCAAAGCTTTCGAACCATTACGTTGACCGATGGAATCCACCATCGCGAAGACATCACTCTGACCATAGAATGGCGTAAGGCGGTCAACGTCCTCCACTTGAATTGGTCGGTTCAGATCGACGTAGTCAAGGAGCTTTGCGAGCTCATGGCTAGCCATGTATGCATCTTCCGCAACGAACTCTGCAAGCTGTTGAGCAGCTGAGGTTTCGATCTCGCCACCCATCTGGTGACAACGATTTCGCAACCAAGCCACAAAAGACGCGCCGCGCGGTGTTGCGCACTTGCGAATAAACGTTTCATCTGACCTTTTTTCACACCATCGATAGAGTGATGAACGTGATTTATACGCACGATCGTCTTTCTCGCTGCGAATATCGACATACTCCGCGAGCACTAGCGCAGTTGTCGGGGGGAGAGATGTGAGTATTGAGAAGAAGCGCTCACGCCAGGTTTCGTCAGGTGGCAAATCTTCGACATGATCAAGGAGAACCAATCTTCTGGGGGCGATAAAAGGTAGGGCATTGCAGGTTTCCTCAAAGGCGCCAAGATCTAGCCCCTTTGAGAGAAATTGCTGCGTGTTCATATCTGCGGTGGATGGATCGCCCAAACGCTCGTGAAGCTGCATAATAAACTCGTGGACCGCCAGATCGTCATCGCCGTATAGTAGATAGACTGTGGGAGGAGATCGATTCATGGCTTTACAAACTCGTGAGAATCCGATGGAGGGTTACATTGCCATGGGCCATCTCGTAAACATGTGAGATTTCCAGCGAGCCGGGATCAGCATCTGTTGTGAGAAATCTTTGTGCCATTTCTCCTAGTGGTTGGGCGGCTAATAAGGCGAGCAATGTGGTACCAATCGCGATTGGGAGGCGGTCCATACGCTCTCTCCATTCTCTACGATCACCAGCATGAATGAAGAAAGATGCACCACCGGCCAGGAGCGCTGCCGAAACGAGGTTTGTGCCGCAATTTGGATGTATGGCAAGTTGGTGCTCACCGCGTCGCAGTCTCGAGAGAGCCTCAACAACGGCTTCGCGCACGGCTTCGGTGGAAACATCCCCAAATAAGAAGAAGCCTCTGATGTCGGAACGACCGACAAAGGTTGTATTTGGGAATCGCTTACTGAGTACGTGGATCGTTGCATGCTCGAGTGCATGATTCCTACGCAATTGCGATAGCATGGAAAACGGTTTCATCAAGTTCGAAGTTTCAGGCATGCTTCTCCTCAAGTGCTGTATGTGCTGATTATACCCCGGCACCCGCTTGGTCCCGAGCGCTTTAGATCTCTTCAATCCTTTCGGCTCGAAATACCGACTTGCCGAAGCACCCCTAGAGCCAAGCAAGGTTTGGAGTGAGGGTTAGAAGTTCGTATGTTTCAAGCCCGCCTCGCTCATCGCACTCTGGAATGCGGTGAGATGACGACAAGTCAATAGCTCCTTACGAAGCGAATCAGAAATTTCTAAACCCTGTAGATAGCGGGTCAAATGCTTGCGGAAAAGGATCAATCCCCGCTCCGCGCCATAGGCATCCACCATGCGCTCGAGATGCAGACGGATGACTTGTGCGAGCTCCGACATTGGTACAGTATCCTTCGGGCGTTGCTGGAATATCCACGGATTCCCGACCGCAGAACGACCGATCATGACCGCGTCACACTGCGTCAACTTTCTCATACGCTCGATGTCGGCCACACTGCGAACATCGCCATTGCCGATCACGGGAATGGTGAGCGCTTGTTTAATTTCTGCGATGGCTTCCCAATCCGATTTTCCACTGTATCCTTGATCTCGCGTACGCGCGTGCACTGCGACCAGTGCGCCTCCGTGTTCTTGGATGGATTTGGCTACATCGAGGTAATTACGTGTGTGCTTGTCCCAACCCAACCGTATCTTGGCAGTGATCGGCACTTCGAGGTTTTGATGAAGGGTGTCCATGATGTGTCCGATCTTCACTGGATCGCGTAATAAACCTGCGCCAGCGCCACGCCCCGAGACTCGCTTGACGGAGCAGCCCATATTGACATCAATGGCATCCGGCTGCAGTTCCTGAATGCGTAACGCTGCATCGAGCAGGCGATCGCCGTCGTGGTCATAAATTTGAAACACTACCGGCCGCTCCTCTTCGAGGAAGCGCAGTTCGCGCCAGGCGCGCGCCTGCCCTTGAACGATTTCCATCGCGTTGACAAAGGGCGCATAGCTCATGGAAGAACCAAACTGGCGGCAGATTGTCCGGAATGGCCAATCGCAAAAACCGTCCATGGGTGCGAGGATTAAATCACCATCTACAGGTATGGGACCTATGGAAAACGTGGGTTGGTGCGCATTCATGATCATGATTTATACCGCGTTCGCGGCGTGGATGACAGTACGGAGGAGATTGCACGACTTCGAAGGGTTGAATCTTTTTTGGTAGCAAATCGTGAAACGAGCCGATGGCAAGTTTTTCATCAAGAGTCGGTAGTTTCCCTTGTGGTATTCACCCAGGCTCAGCTACAATGTCTCCATGTCGTGGGATATCCTAGGTCATGAATGGGCGGTGAACCTTCTACAGCGGCACCTATCGATGGATCAGGTGCGGCATGCGTATTTGTTCACGGGCCCTGACTCGGTGGGAAAGCGATCCCTTGCCATCCGTTTTGCGCAAGCGTTGAATTGTGAGGCGCCCCCAGCGCCAGGTGAATTCTGCGGCGAATGCCGTTCCTGCAAACTTATCCCGGAACAGACCTATCCAGATTTGCACATCGTCGAAGCGGAGGAAGTGGGAGGTGTGCTTAAGGTTGATCAAGTGCGTCAATTGCAGCGGCAACTGGCGCTTGCACCCTTCGAGGGGCGCTGGCGTGTTGCCTTGTTGCTTCGCTTCCATGAGGCCACAGCCAGTTATGGGGCGAATGCTGCGAACGCGCTCCTGAAGACCTTGGAAGAACCAGCTCCGAAAGTCGTATTACTGCTCACGGCTCGCTCCTCGTTGGCTTTGCTGCCCACGATCGTCTCGCGCTGCGAAGTCATCCCTCTGCGCGCCTTACCGGCTGGTCAGATTGAAGCGGCCTTGAAGGCGAGGGGTGAGACCGAAGAGCGGGCTGCGTTGATTGCCGGGTTGAGTGACGGACGCCCTGGATGGGCATTGCAAATGTCCGAAGACCCAAGTGTATTAACCAAGCGGACATCTCTTACGGACGATCTGCTGACGCTTCTTGAAAGTGACCGGGGGGAACGATTTAAGTACTGCGAGCGATTCGACCCTAGGAAAGCCAAGAAAGCGTTGAAACACGTCCGTCAGAATGCTCTCGATACGCTGGAAGTGTGGGCCAGCTTATGGCGCGACGTGATGATGTTTGCATTCAAGGTGTCGTTCTCGCCGCGTAATCCCCATCGATTTCAGGACATCAAGAACATTGCCGCCGGGATGCAACATCAGCGCGTGATCGAAATGCTCGAGGCTACGTTGCATACGAAAGAGGCATTGGAGCGTAATGTGAACGTGCAATTGGCCATGGAAACACTCATGCTTGACCTGCCGAGAATTAAAACGATATCATCATAAACGGCGTCGAGAATTTGGATCGGGATTCGTGAGACACAGAGGGTGTGTCCTTCTTATTAAAACAAACAACCTCCCTAGCCACCAGGTGCATGGGAGGTTGTTGGTATCGAATGGAAGGGGTTCCGGTAGATTCAATCCGATATTGGTCGACAACCCCGAAAGTATTCAGAGTTTCTAAAGGTATTGATAGGTGTTCTTAGCGAGGTTCGATGACGAGGCGGATAGCTGTGCGCTCCTTGCCCTCAATTTCTACTGAGGTGAACTCAGGAATGCAGATGACATCTATGCCATCTTCCTGAAGGTAGCCACGGGCGATCGCAACGGCTTTTACCGCTTGGTTGACGGCCCCAGCACCGATGGCTTGAGCCTCTGCACGCTGATGCTCCCTTACGACGCCTGCAATAGCACCTGCAACTGCAGAGGTGCGTGACGCGGACGAAACTTTTATGACGTTCATCGGGCCCCCTATCTTGGTGTTCGTATGTGTCGCCCGATATGCGATGCGGTTATAAAATGATTGTACAGGATTCCCATGCAAGGAGCAAGATAAACAGGGTGTCTTTCGAATGTTGAATTTGTGCATCCTAGGGGGATGTTGCTAAAGAAAAGGATGAAGTGGCCGTTCGATTGGGCTCGGAATGTCGTAGATGACCATCATGCATTTCGAATGAGCATTCGACCCCCGATTATCTTGAAGCATTGATTTTACGGTGCCTGTGCAAGGTGGAATGCACTTCGGATTCAGGGAGACCTGTAGCTTGTAGCTATTAAAGGGTTCAGGGCGGGTATGTTGCCCGCCCTGAATGAACCGCAATATCCGACACCTCATCTAGAGTAAACCTGCCCGCTCATTAAACGCCCCGATCAGCGCATCGAAAGATTCGATCTGCCCCTGAATATCTGTCC
>CAYLOP010000004.1:0-17575 GCA_964385305.1 uncultured Anaerolineaceae bacterium
CACAGGCCACTAAGACCATGGCAACGATAACTAACAGGGCGGCAATTCGCCAAAATTTATTGTGAAGCATCTCGAACTCCTCCTACAAAATTCGATAAGCAAACGGTGTCAGTGGGAACATAAACTTGCCGTATCTGCTCTAAGAACTCACCTCCCTTCCAGACTGTGATATTACAGGCTAAGGACAACGTGTGTCCCTGGCTCTCAGACCTCACCTCCATCAGTGTGATCGGATGGATGATCGCCGTATCCTTCTGATTGCTTAATGATAGCGCGAAACTCAGATTCCATACCGACCTTCATGGCGTGACTTTCAGCTGGCTTTTGTATCGCATAAATCAATGTCATGGTGTCAAGCCTCTGGAAAAGCAGACTCTCCTCCAGCAAGCCGGATGGTTGGACCATGCCGATGTCGAGGATGATTGTCTTTCATACACACCCGATGATGCCAATCTACGAAATTGACTACTCGGGGATAGTGCCTACAACACCCTCAACGAACCAATCCATGCTAAGCATATCGCCATCATTCATGCATTTACCATCTGCGACAATAATGGCACCCTCTTGGCCCGCGATCGGACCACAGAAGACGTCCCAATCTCCTTTAATGATGCTGGTCTCGACGTTTTCGACTAAAGTGATGACGTCTTCGGACACCTTAGGACTTAGGTCTGCAAGGGTAACAACGCCTTCCGCCATGCCACCCCAGAATTGGGAGGTCTCCCAGGTCCCATCCAGCACTGCCTGAATTCGTTCAATGTAGTATGGACCCCAGTTCCACACAGGGCTGGTAAGTACGGTATCACCGACAAATTGCGCCATATCGGAGTCATATCCAACACTTAATTTGCCCTGCTCTTGGGCGGCTTTCTGAGGTTCTGTAGTGTCCTGGTGTTGAGCAATGATATCCGCACCATCAGCTAAAAGTGTTTCAGCCGCCTCACGCTCGATGCCAGGGTCATACCAGGTATTCGTCCACACTACCTGGACATCAGCTTCGGGGTTTGCCTCACGCACGCCCAATGTAAAGGCGTTAATCCCGCGCACGACCTCTGGAATCGGAAATGCCGCAACGTACCCGATGAAATTATTCTCGGTCAAGCTGCCCGCCACAAGCCCTGAGAGATATCGTGGCTGGTACATGCGGCCGAAATAGGTAGCCATGTTGTCCGCCGTCTTATAACCAGAGCAATGCTCAAAAAAGACATCCGGCTCATCTTGCGCCACGGTAAGCATGGAATCCATATAACCAAAGCTGGTGGCAAATATGACGTCTGCTCCTCGCTCAACCAGATCGCGGATCGTTTGCTCTGCCTGCGGTCCTTCGGGGACATCTGTTACCGTTATGATCTCAATTCGATCGCCAAATTCATCCTCGACCAGCTGTCGGCCGCGATCATGCTCAAAGGTCCATCCCAGATCTCCGGGTTCCCCGATGTAGACGAAGGCAACCACTACCTTCTCCGTCGGGGCATCAGGTTGTCCTCCCCCGCAAGCTACCAATAGCATTGCTAGGACAATCATGAGGGCAGCTTCTTGCCAGAGCCTCTTCGTCGGCACCCTTTCACTCTCCTTTTTCAGACCCATTGTCTATGAACAAAGACCGTGACCGGCGATAAGCGATTCATCTCCTACGCCAGGGAACCAAGAGAACATAAGCTAAGGCACAATGCGTGTGCCGGTTTCGCCTCGCAAAGCCCGTTCAATGTTTTCCGGATTGGTTATCAGCGCTTCTTTACCACCATTCTCCAGGTACATAATGATAGCGCGAATCTTGGGTTCCATGCTCCCTTTTAAGAAATGACCGTCGGCCAAATACTGCTTTGCTTCGGACAAGGTCATCCGATTCAACCACTTTTGATTGGGCTGATTGAAATGGATGGCGACTTTCTCAACCGCGGTTGAGATGAGGAACAAATCCGCTTTAATGCTCGACGCAAGCAGGGATGAGGCAAAATCCTTATCGATCACCGCCTCGACACCCACCAGGTCGCCATGCTCGTCTTCGACCACCGGGATCCCCCCCCCCACCCACACCTATCACTACAACCCCAGCCTTGACCAACGCGTTGATCGCATCGCGCTGCACGATCTGGACCGGCATCGGCGAGGGCACCACACGGCGCCAGCCTCGACCCGCATCCTCGACAACTGCCCACCCATCCTTATCCTTGTGTTGGAGCGCAGCGTTTTCATCCATGAAAGAACCGATGGGCTTGGTGGGATTCTCGAAGGCGGGGTCTTTCCGGTCGACGAGCACTTGCGTTACAACCGTAGCCGCCTGCTTGTCGATGCCTCGGTTCCCAAACTCATTGTACAAAGCTTGCTGAAACATATATCCAATCGCGCCCTGGGTATCCGCCCCACAGTAATCCAAGGGTACGGAGTGGAGCTCATGCATGGATAATTCTGATCGACGCAGGATGAATCCCACTTGCGGGCCATTGCCGTGCGTAACCACGACATCCCATCCAGATTGAATCATGCCGGCAATGTGATTCATCGATTCGGCAGCGGCGGCATATTGATCGGGGACGGATTTGTGCTCCTTGTCCTTAATAAGAGAATTTCCCCCGACCGCTACAATGGCTACTTTTTTCGTTACCTCGTCGTTCATCAAACTAAGATCCTCACTTTCAATGTTTTTACGCCATCGTTAGCGCCATAACAGCCTTTTGAACATGCAAGCGATTCTCAGCCTCGTCATAGACAACACTGTTCGGGCCATCGATCACTGCGTTGGTCACCTCGATTTCACGATCCGCAGGTAGGGGATGCATGTAGATCGCGTCATCTTTAGCAAGCGCCATCTTACTTTCATCGGTGATCCAACTCTTATACTGGTCTTGGATGCGTTCGCCCTTTTCCGGATCGGTCGTTGTTAGGAGCGGACCCCAGGATTTTGCATACACAATGTCAGCGTCCTTGAAACCTACCGCCATATCGTCCACGACCTCGAATCCCGTTCCATACTTTCGCGCCTGGTCCTTTGCTTGATTCATGATCTCCGGGATGAGCTTGAACTCGGGGGGATGCGCCAAGACAACATCCAGGCCGAAGCGCGGCATTTGGAGGATCAAAGACTGCGGGACGGAGATCGGCTTGAGATAGGAAGCGGCGTAAGCCCAGGAGACTACGATCTTCTTTCCTCGCAGATCGCGACCCTTCTTCTCGATGATGGTCAGCAAATCGGCTAGACACTGATGGGGGTGATAGATATCGCATTGCATGTTCAACACCGGTACGCGTGAAGCTTCCGCAACCAGGTTTAAATAACGATTGCCCGTACCCCAATCGCAATGTCGAATGGCAATCCCGTGGAAATAGCGGCCGAGAATCTCGCCAATTTCCTTTTCAGTATCGCCATGTTTGATTTGAGTCGTCCGGGATTCAATAAACGCAGCATGCCCTCCCAGCTGGGCCATGCCAGCTTCAAACGAGGCGCGTGTGCGAGTGCTGCTGAAGAAAAACAGCATCGCCAACACTTTATCCCGCAGATAGGGATGTGGCTCTCGCAAGGCTTGTTTCCGCTTCAAATCAGCAGCAACCTCCAGGATGGTTTCTACTTCCTCGCGACTAAAATCAAGATCGCCTATCAGATCTCTTCCTCGTAGGTCGGTTTGCATGAGAACATCTACTCCTTTCGTCCTTATGGAAAACAGTCATAGGGCCGTTGTGAGCAGGATGATATTACTCTCAACCATGACGCCCTGCATACGTTTGCGCATCTTTACACAGAAATACCAGCCTAAACACAGGTCCTTCGACGACAGCACTTTCCGCATCGTGATACCGCACAAAGTCTCCAGAATCCGAACTGAGGCATCTGCGAAGCCTGTCCCATAGGGTCATGTTATACGGCATCGAGTGTAGTAATTTCTATGAAACGTGTGAATATCCTCCTCAATGAAGGCTGGGTTGACGAAGAACAATTGATTATTCGATCGAGCGAAGACGAGATCCGTCCTGACTCAAAGACCGCTATGTTTACGCCGCATGACATGAAACTTAAAGCCACCAGGAAGGAAGTACGAGTACTCATGATCAATAGCCCGTCCCTGTTCAGTGATCAGATAGGTTTCCATGAATAGCAGCGCTGTCCTTCGCTGGATGCGCAGGATCGCAGCCAGGCGCCGGTCTGCGGAGATTGCCGAGATTTCCGTCCGCTCATAGGCTAACTCATGCTCGTATTCCCTCGAGAGCAAGTCGATGACTGAACCCGAGAAGTCTTTCTCCCACCGCGCCTGTGGAAGAATCTCCTTGGGAACCGAGTCGACCAGGTACGCCAAAGGACGCCCCTCCGCAACAATCGTACGCGATATTTGAATCAAAGGGGAACTGATGGAGATTCCAAGAATCTCGGCTTCCTCCAAGTTGGGGTAGCGCTCGGTCACCTCACACATCCCCATTTCAATTTCCAAATTCATGCGGTCTGCAATCGTCAGCAAGCTATCCATGACTTCAAGCCCAGACTCTATCAGAGGGGGTGGTGACGTGACATATGTGCCAACACCCTGCCGCCGAATGATTGATCCACGCTGTTCAAATGGGCGCATGGCCTCACGCAGGGTAGCTCGCGAAACGCCTAACTCCTTCGCAAGGGCAGGCTCGGACGGCAGAAAGGACCCGGGCTCCATGTTGGAGATGATCTCAGCCAATGTATCTGTGACTTCTTGGTAAAGCGGTCGTCGACGAGTACCGTTTTTATTAAGATTTTCGTATCTGGGATGTGTTTTAATTTGCATAGCCTTTCACTAATACGCGTATGATTATCCAACCCGTTAGCGTTTGATCTCCTCCGCAACGGGGATGGTTTCGAATCGCTGAACATCCACAAGGCCTTTATCTGAAATCCGAAGGTCCGGGATCACAACCAAGGCCAGTAAGCTAAGTTGCATGTTGGCGTTATTGAGTGTGCATCCACATTCCTGGAAAGCTTCCAGCACACGCTCCGCTTTTTGGGCAACAACCGCCGCGTGTTCATCAGACATCAAGCCTGCGATCGGCAGTTCAACCAGCGCGAGGACCCGTCTGCCCCGCACGACAATTTGTCCACCACCTACACGCGCCAGTTCGTTCGCAGCAAGTGCCATATCGGACTCATCCGTCCCGACGACGATCATATGATGGCAGTCGTGTGCAACTGTCGACCCAATGGCACATGGCACGTTAAAACCAAATCCCTGGACGAAAGCAACTTGAACCTCGCCGGTCCCGCGATGGCGTTCGACAAGCGCCACCTTGGCGAGATCCTTTGAAAGGTCAGCGGGGATTTGGTTGTGTTCAGCCTTGAGCTCATGTTGAAGATGGCGTGTGGGCGCCTGATTCTCAACCACGCCGATCACGTTCACCAGGTATTCCCCATCCTTCGCAACATTCACGACGAAGTCTTCCGCTTTAAGCGGCCGGCCAAGATGGACAGAGGCCTTCACTTCAGGCGGATAATTATACTTAGGCAGTGCAATCGTCAATTTCCCATCATCGACCGCAACCTTGCCACGGGCGATCACGGTGTCAATCGCAAGAGAAGGCAAATCGCTCACGAGGAGGATATCGGCGTAACGCCCGGGTGCGATCTGTCCCACTTCAAGTGCCACGCCAAAATGCTCCGCTGTGTTGAGGGTCGCCATTTGAATGGCTGTCATTGGATCAGCACCATGCTGAATTGCATGCCGAACGGCGCGATTCATGTGCCCTTCTTGGACCAGCGTACCCGAATGGCTGTCATCGGTGACAAGGAGGAAATGCCGTGAATCGAGGCCACGCTCTGTGATCGCCGGGATTTGAGCAGCCACGTCGTGCCATCCTGATCCATAACGCAACATGGCCTTCATGCCCTGGCGCACGCGTGAGAGAGCATCTTCCAAACGTGTCCCTTCATGGTCATCTTCGGGACCTCCTGCGACATAACCATGGAATGGAAGTCCCAGGTCTGGCGAGGCATAGTGTCCTCCGATCACCTTCCCCGCTTGGCGCGTCTCCGCCATCTCTGCATGCATCTTCGCATCGCTGAGAAAGACACCCGGAAAATTCATCATCTCCCCGAGGCCGATGATCCCAGGCCAGGTCATGGCCTCAGCCACATCACTCGGTCCAAGCTCCGCCCCAGACGTTTCCAAACCCGGGGCTGATGGAACACAGGAAGGCATTTGAACCCAGACATGAATCGGCTGCACCGCCGCTTCATCGACCATCAGGCGAACGCCTTGCAATCCAAACACATTGGCGATCTCATGTGGGTCTACAAACATACCCGTTGTCCCATGCGGCAATACTGCACGCACGAACTCGGTGAT
Organism: uncultured Anaerolineaceae bacterium; assembly: GCA_964385305.1. Classification (GTDB taxonomy): domain Bacteria; phylum Chloroflexota; class Anaerolineae; order Anaerolineales; family E44-bin32; genus CAYLOP01. Next base: position 6,300 of record CAYLOP010000004.1, read on the forward strand.
CGTGACCATGCCCGATTCAACATGCATATGCCCGTCGAGCAGTCCGGGGACTAAATAACGGCCTTCTGCTTCCATGACCTTGGTTTCAGGTCCGATGGTGTGGCTCGCGTCTGGGCCCACATACGCGATGTGGGCGCCGACCACAGCAATGTCGGTGTTGTCAATGATCTCGCCCGATTGAACGCATACCCAGCGGCCTCGCCGAATGACTAGATCTGCATGCGCCCTTCCCATCGCGACGTCCACAAGCGCGCGGGTCAACTCGCTTCGCTCCTTCGAGTTCATCCTTATATATCTCCTCACCTGATGCAAATAGGAATCTAATCGCCTTCCATTAACCGAATTGCGGTTTTATTTTGCGCCTCAATGAGTGCACTTAGGTTGATCCCCACCACATGCCCTTCTGATACAACGGCTTTACCATGAACATAGTTGTAGTCAACCGGAACAGACTCACAAAACACTAGCGCTGCAACTGGATCGTGAATGGCGCCAGCATATTCCACACGGTTTAGGTCAATCGCGATAAAGTCAGCACACTTGCCGGGTTCCAGCGAGCCAATATCACCGCGGCCGAGCACTTCTGCCCCACCGAGTGTGGCGAGCTCAAGCGCCTGGCGTGCCGTGAGCAAGTTTGGAGAATCATCCAACTGAGGCATAACAGCCTCTCCCACGCGTGAGAGGAGGAAAGCCATGCGCGCTTCAGTGAGCATGTGCGAGCTATCATTGCTCGCTGAACCATCCACGCCAAGACCTACCTTTACACCCAGATTGAGATAACGCCTTATTGGAGCAATCCCAGAAGCCAGCCGCATGTTCGAAGATGGGCAGTGGGCTACACCGATACCCGTGCGCGCCATTCGTTCCGCTTCTTCGGGATTGATATGCACCGCGTGTGCAAACCACACATCGTCGCCAGCCCAGTCCAATCCTTCAGCATAGGCGAGGGGACGTTTACCAAAGCGTTTAACACAAAATGCCTCCTCATCCAGCGTCTCCGCCAGATGTGTGTGCAAACGAACCCCGTTCTTCCTGGCCAGAGCCGCTGATTGGCGCATCAGATCCTGCGACACCGAGAAAGGTGAGCAGGGAGCAACCACGATTTGTAGCATCGATCCAGGGTTGGGATCATGATAAGTGTCGATTACACGTTGCGTGTCGATGAGGATATCCTCTTCATCCTCAACAACGCGATCCGGCGGCAACCCGCCCTTGCTTTCGCCAAGGCTCATCGAGCCGCGCGAGGCATGCAGCCGCAAGCCGACTGTTCGCGCGGCCTCGATCTCATCATCCAAGCGACATCCATTGGGGAAGATATAAAGATGATCGGAAGCCGTCGTGCAGCCAGATAGCGCTAATTCTGCCAACCCCACCTTGGTGGAGAGTTGGATGTCCTCCGGCTTGAGACCAGCCCAGATGGGATAGAGCGTCTTCAACCATTTGAAGAGATTGGAATCCTGTGCGGCAGGCACAGCACGTGTGAGCGTTTGATAGAGATGATGGTGGGTATTGACCAAACCAGGCAAGACTAAATGGCCGCTCAAATCCAGGACTTCATCCGCACTGTCTGGTAACTGGTCGGTGGGACCAATCTGCTCGATAAATCCATCCTTTGCAAGCAGCGCGCCGTCAGGGATTTCACGGCGTTTCGAGTCCATCGTAACCAGCACTGAGATATTACGGATCAACAGTGTCGCCATCAAATCCTCCTAGATTTTGAGAATTCGAGTTTATCATCCTTGCAACTACCCGTCAATTGTCAGACAACATGCCTGGGCCAGATATCTGTCATACAATTCGCTCAAGGTAGGTATAAATAAAAAACACGCCGCCCACAATGGGCGGCGCCAAGTATACTGTTGTTCTCTCGATCAATTAGGAAGCTGCCCTCTGTGCAGATCGCAGGGTGTTCTGGAGAAGCCCGGTGATCGTCATGGGGCCCACGCCGCCCGGCGAGGGCGTGATCGCACCTGCGACCTCCACCACTTCGTCGAAGTCCACATCCCCCACCAGGCGATAGCCGCGTTTGGCGGTCGGGTCGTCTACCCGATTGGTGCCGACATCGATCACATATGCGCCGGGCTTAACCCAATCACCTTTGATCATTTGAGGTCTGCCAATGGCGGCGATCAACACGTCGGCCTCGCGGCACACCCCGGGAAGGTCTTGTGTGCGTGAGTGGCAAATGGTCACCGTGCAGTTTTCCTTTACCAGCAACAACGCGGCTGGCATGCCAACGATGTTCGATCTGCCAACAACCACGGCGCGAGCGCCTTCAAGTTTCGCTCCCGCCTTCTTTAAAAGCACGATGCATCCTGCAGGAGTGCAGGGCACGAACAGCGGTTCGCGGCCCTTCTGCGCCAGGCGACCGATATTGATAGGGTGGAACCCATCCACATCCTTCTCAATGCTTATCGCTCTTAAAATCGCTTCCTCATCCAACCCGGCCGGCAACGGTAGTTGAACCAGGATTCCATGAACCTTAGGGTCGGCGTTGAGTTCTTTCACCAATGTCTCGACCTCTTCTTGGGAAGCATCATCGGATAACACATGGCCGAAGGACTCGATCCCTAACTTGTCGCATGCTTTTTGCTTCATGCGAACGTAAGTTTGCGAGGCTGGGTTCTCACCGACCAATACAGTCGCCAACCCAGGGCGTGGCCCACCCGATGCGACCAACGCTTCGACACCCTTCGCAACTTCCTGCCTCAACTCTTCGGCTATCGCCGTCCCGTCAATGATCTTTGCTGTCATCTTCCACTCCATTCTGTTTTAGTCGGGCCAACTTGATTCCTTAGTTGGCAAAGTAGTTTTCATAATTATGTCATTGTCGCTCATCTACAACATAGTGATTATGCCTGAGACCCCCATCCTCTTCAAGAACAGAGGTCCATGCCTTACCTGACACCCTTCCTTTTTTCATTCCAACATTTTTGCGGATTACGAAAAGAAATTCATGGCCCATCATCGCTGCAGCGGACGCCAAGCCGGGTCGAAATCTAGGCTCGGATCGCTGGTCAATTCTACATACTGACTGCAACTCGACGTGATGATAGCGATATTATGATTGCTGCCATCTGGCCATGTTTCCATGACAATCCACTTTCCATCGGGTGACCAACTCGGCTCCGCCATGGGAAAGCCCGCTAACCTGCCATCGTAGCACAGCTTGGATTCCACACGCTCAACTTCATCGAAACGAGCTGCAACCAAATAGGGTGGCGCGCTGGCCTTTCGGCGTACAAATACGATTAGCTGACCATCACGCGACCAATCGGCATGTGAATCCTCTCTTGTTTCGCTTCGCGAGAATTGCTGTTCCTCACTCCCGCTACGGACAGGCATGATCCAAATCGCTTGCAAATCGCCGCGAGTGGATGTGAACATCAATTGCTCCCCTGTCGGCGACCAGGTAGGCTGTCGATTGTGAGCCAGGTCTTCATTCATGTTCCTCAGGTTGCTGCCATCCAAACCCATCAAATAGACTTGAGGCCGTCCGTTGCGTAAGGAGCTAAAGGCAATGCTCTTACCGTCTGGCGCCCAAGCCGGGTCGTAATCTCCGCCAGGTGCAGAGGGCAGTGGCTCAGGATCAGACACATATCCCTCGAGATCCACTGAAATCAGCCACAGGCTGGAGCCCGGGTAATCCTCTCGATTGCCCTGGCATGGTGAGGTGAAGATCAATCGGGATCCGTCTGGTGACCAGGCGGGTTGACAGGCACCTTCTGGGAGGTTGGTTAGCCACCGCGCACCCGTGCCATCCACATTGATGAGGTAGATTTGAGGTTTTCCTGTTTTTTCGGAGACGTAAGCGATCTGCCCCACGCCTCCCCCCAACGGTGTGGCAGGCGGCACGATGGTTGGTGTTGCTGTTCCGTCTTGAGATTCCATGTAGGGTGTTGAAGACAACTCGCTGGGAGCTTGCTGGGTATCGGTGGGCTGGATGATGGTGAAGCCGCTTGTGGTAGTCGGCTGGGGCAGCGGTGAAGGTTCAACGCCTCCGTCCGTTGGAGATGTGGGTAGGCTTTCGGTCGCGGTCCAACCGGAGGGATTTATGATATTACGCAGCAGCTCTGGCGTAGTGAGGTATATCGAACCAAAACCGATCAACAGGAGAGCCGTTACAAGCAGTGCAATAAGTGGCATCCTCCGACGGGATTGAGTGGTTTGGATGGCACGTTGAGCGCGTCGAGTTGCGCTTCTGGGTCCTCCCGCAACGACAGTTTTTTCGAGGTCATGATTCCCATGGAGCACCGCGGGGATGCTTGAGCCAACTGCTTCCCGTATGGCATTCGCCATTTCGGCGATCGATTGGTACCGATCTTTCGGATCAACCTCAAGCGCCTTCTCGATTACTCGCGCTACGCTGCGGCTGATCGCTGGGTTTCGTTTACGAATGGGAGTGAGCTTCTCGCGCCCCATCGCCTGCTCGATGGCATCTTCTGGAATCGCTGCCGTCAGCGCGGCATACATCGTCGCTCCAAGGGAGTAGACATCCGTCCGTGGGTCCGTCCTACCAGTGCCATACTGCTCCGGGGGCGAAAAGCCAGGCGTCATAGCCTTGGCGCCCGTAGTTGTCGTCCCACCCTTTTCAACAATCTTTGCTAAACCGAAATCCACGAGCATTGCGCGATCATCCGGCATGATCTTGATATTTCCAGGCTTAATATCACGATGCAGGATGGAGGGCACACGGCTATGGAGATAATCTAGGGCATCACAGATTTGCAGGAACCACGGCACCGCCTCCTCCTCGGAGGTGCTTCCGTCGCGCTCCAAACGCTCCCGCAGGTCAACACCTTGGATATAATCCATCACCAGGTATTGCCCCTCGCCTTCGATGACAAAGTGGTCAGTGACACGTGGGAGATTCGGATGGCGGAGGCTCGCCAGAATCTTCGCTTCAAGCTCGAACTGCCGGGCGTACTCAGCCGTGGTGAAGAGATTCTCTTTTACCGCAACGTCCACACCAAGGTTGATATCGAAAGCGCGATATACCGCGCCCATCCCACCCTGGCCGAGAACGCCCTCTATTCGATAGCGCTGTTTTAACTTCGTACCTGGTTTCAGGGGCATCTGGATCTCAATTAAGTGAAGGTTATCATCAAATCTAAAGCAACGGTATTGTAGCGTATGGATTCCATTTTGACTACTGAGAAATTTCCCCTACCCTGAACGCATCCCTCATGTTGTACACGAATATTTTGGGGTACGCGCACGCCATCGTAATATGCGTCAACATCCTCCCGATTCTGGGAGATTCCCAACCATGTTATAGTTGGTTTCGCCCCAGTCGTACTTGTGGGAGTAGCTTTTTAGAATTATTTAAGGTCATTCAATCAAGTGAGGCAGTGAGGTTATGGGACCCACAACCATCAAGGCTTCTCTATCGACCCTCCAAATTCTACCCTGGCCGATAGCACTCATCTATATATTGATCGGATTGATCCTTGCAGCCTGCGCAACCGTTCCCGAAGCACCCTCGTACAGGTCTCACGACGAAGTGCTTCTTCAGCCGGTTGCGGAGCGAACCCCATCACCGACTGTCTATGTAACCACCGCGAAAGATGTCGCACCCACCGAAAGCCCGACAAGCCAAGTTGATACAAGCCCTATGCAGGATTCGAGTCATCTCGTGGTCGGTTACTCCGTCGAGAATCGCGCCATCGATGTTTATAAATTTGGAACAGGTAAAAGAAAGGTAATGGTCGTTGCCGGTATTCACGGCGGATATGAATGGAACACGTCTGAATTAGCCTATGCGATCATGGATTACCTTGACGCGCATCCAGCGTACATCCCCCCAGAGATCACATTGTATGTCCTGCCAGTATTGAATCCGGATGGATTTGCGCGCGCACGCGGTATACACAGCAGGGCTAACGCGAACGGGGTAGATCTAAATCGCAATTGGCCATCCCATTGGCAATCGGAATGGGATGACACCAATTGCTGGTCCTACCTTCCTCTAAGTGCCGGCGCTTTCCCTGGATCGGAACCAGAAACCCAAGCTCTGATGGATTTCATACAAGCTGCAAACATCCAGGCATTGGTTAGCTATCATAGTGCGGCGGGGTGTATCTTCGCTGGTGGTCACCCCCCCGATCCGCAATCGGTCGATCTTGCGATGACGCTGGCGGCATCAAGCGGCTATGCCTTCCCCCCCATGGCAAATGGCTGTCAGTATACCGGTCAACTCATCGATTGGACCTCCGATCAAGGCATCCCTGCCGTTGATATTGAACTCAGCAACCATTCGGATCTTGAATTGTCTCTGAATCTCAGACTAATCACCGCCTTCCTAATATGGAGACCTTGATGTCTCTTACCAAGCCTTTAAAATAGCAAGGTCAGTTAATCAAAGAACCTTTCAAGGCGACGCCGCAGCACGAGCGGATTCCTTTTCGTCGTACATGTGTAGCAATCGAAAAAGTTAGCGCAGAGTTGGAGGAGGCCATTTCAAATATACGCGCCAGATGGGCCCTCAGTCGAGAGGAGAATATCAAGCTCGCATCCCTTCTCGACCAAGGTGGGATCTATCGCAACTTATATACAAACCATTTTCATGGTCATGGTCCATCATACGGAGATGATGGGCGTCATCGAGCAGAACTACGAAATGCGGGAAATTTGGTATGATTCTTTTAGATGCTTGTGACGTGTTGGACAGATCAATGCTCAGGCAATCCGTAGAAGATATACCCATCACTGCCACGCCACATATCTCAGCCATGTATGCCCGAGACACGGGGACAGATTTAGGATAGGAATTACCCGATTAGCGAACACCGACCGCGTGGTTCTTCAACCTAAGCTTTGGCTAGCCTGTGCACCATATTGAGGATAGGAAACCCATGATCCATATCAGTGAAGCAGCGTTGACTAAAATCAAGGACATTCTTGAAAAGGAAGGCGTCCAAGATAGTGCCCTTCGTTTGGCGATCCGAGGGCGCGCGAGAGGTAATTTTCTTTACGCGATGGGATTTGTCCCGATGAAAGACAAAAATACGGAGGACATTGTCGTAGAGGCTACCGACCTTCAGATTCTCGTCGATCCTGCCAGCGCGGAAAACCTGACTGGCGCATCCTTGGATTATGTCGAGGGGGAGGACGGCGCAGGTTTTAAAATCGACAACCCTAATCCCCTTTGGAAGGATCCCACCTCCCTGGCCGTGCAAGAAGTGCTCGACACGCACATCAATCCAGGCATCGCGATGCACGGAGGGTTTGTCAATCTAGTTGAGGTGAAGGATGGTGTGGCTTACGTCACGATGGGGGGTGGATGCCAAGGGTGCGCTCATGCAAACACCACGATCTCGGATAGTGTTGAGGTTATGATCCGCGAAACTGTTCCGGAGATCACCAAAGTCGTGGATGCAACCCAACATGCATCAGGCACCAATCCCTATTACCAGTAATCTAAAGATATCATGTAAGAACTCTAGCTTATGCCATGTGCGGAGTCTCGCACATGGCATACCTTGATTTCCCACGCTTCGATTTTTTAAGGTACTCTCGCGAGATTTGACCGTGTTCTCAACACATGAGCTGCATGCTTAGGCAACCCTAACGCAGCAAAATACGATTTCCCCCCATACACACTGCCCTCACACTCCACTCGGGACCTCTCACCCGTGCAACCGAAAACATTCATGCAGGTCGAGATCTCACCAGCTATTCCAAAGCCTCGGGTTCAACCGTGAGGGCAGACATGTCTTTTGAAAAGCACGCAAGGACAAACCCTCCTAAACCGCGCAAACCGAGATACGGCAGAAGGGCAAACCAGCCAATATAGGGCGTTAGGCAGGCAAGGGTGAGAATAGAAGCCCCACTTGCCGTCTTTCGCCATCCTGTCTGCTCAGGAAATAACCGCTTAGCCACGAGTGCGGCCATACCAGCCAATCCTATCACCAGCCCAATTACCAGCACTACGAAGAAGATTAACGGCAGGATGCGTAGAACTTGAACCTGGATATTCTGAGCAAAAGCATCCAGCCCGATGCCCACCAAACCGAAAAAGAGGAAGTTGACCAACCCGATGAGAAAAGAGCGGCTCGGCATGTCCTTAGCCGCGCGCTGCGTCTTTTCAACGATCTCGTGGAAAAGGGCATCGATGATCAAGAACAGGGATACCACACAAATAGCGCCGAGTACGAACAAGAGCAATGTCGCTAATCCTTGTTCCATAGCACACTCCTTTGTCGAATATGCTCAAACACATTGGTGAGAGCATGGACTTCGATCCATCGATATCGTCCAGGGCATGGTCAGAGAATGTCCATGCCGTACTGTTTATTCATTCCGATTGCGCTGAAGGCGCACCGGCTTCATAAGCAAACCATTGACTACAACCCAAAAAACAAGAATGAGTGCAAGCCACCACCCATGCTTGGCGAGGTGAGGGCTAACTCCTTCCCAAACCCGCGTAACAGTGAAGCCTCTCAATAGCAGCCCCTCAAAGATCATGATTATTTCATCCCATGCCTTAAGCAGACCAGCGAACAAGGCCTTATTGGGAAAAGAGGCTGTGAGAGGTAACAGGCTGCGAAGAAGCGGATCCAAGGACATTCGCAACTGTGACCACGTAAAAACCAGCAAGGCGACTACAGCGACCGCCTGCGCCGCCGCCCATAATGTCACCCCAAATGAGGATCGTTTGCGAGGACGGATGGCAGCCAAAACTGCAGGGGTCAGGTCGCGCTGCAGGGGCTGGCTGGGGAGCGTATCAATCGAAATTACAACTGCATGTAACGCACGCCATTTGGCGGCGCAACTTGGACAACCATGGAGATGTGTTTCAATCTCAGTCATGCGAGAAGGCTCTAGCTCGCAATCCAAGTACTCCTGGATTTCACTCTCCGTAGGGTGCATCATGTTACCTGATTTCCTCATGCGATAGCCTCTCTGCTAACAAGCGCCTAGCGCGGAATAGATGACTCTTGACTTCGCTAAGTGGTACGCCCAAAACCTTGGAGATCTCTGCATAACTCAATTCCAGAAAATGCCTGAGTTCAATAACAACCCGGTAGTGAAAAGGCAGATCTAGAATAGCTGCCCAAATGCGTTCCTTGTTTTCAGCCCCGATAATCGTTGCCTCAGGATTGAGGGGCATAGATTGTGTATGACGATCCCGCTCTTCATCGATATCGAAGGTGGGCGGATCCGAACGGTGCATCTGGTTGATGCATAGGTTGGCTGCAATGCGCCGTATCCAAGGACCGAACGGCCTATCTTCATCGAATGTCTCAAGCCTCTGGTATGCGCGGATGAACGCTTCCTGAGCGAGATCTTCTGCATCCCGTCGTTCGCTCATGAGACGGTAACAAGTGTTGAACACCATGGTCTGGTAGCGACTGACCAATTGGCCGTATGCCTGGACCTCGCCACGCCTTGTCTGGAGCACAAGATCCCGATCCAAGATCGCACTCATATCTATAGAGTACTACAGGCTTTCCAATAAAAAAGTTGCAGGGTTTGCATACGCGGGGGAATAAAAGTCCGCCTAAATTCTATGGTGCTTTAGATGGAATGGGGAACCTTGTGCGCGCGTGTTAATACAGGCATGAGGAAATTTTGGGAGGGGATAGAACGGTTTCCGTTCGACCTTTGTGACTAGGGACTGATGGCTCCATGTCCAAAGAGTCCGCTATGGACATCGGACCATTTTTCAGCGTTCGGCCACACATCTTTTATAAACTGTTCCGGTCCACGCCACTGGAAATGCTCCCAAGAGCGTTGGGAGTTGTGAAATAGTGTGATCAGATACATCGTGGCCTTCATCGCTTCCATGTCCTGCCCGTTCAGCGCTTCGCCAGCAGCATAACGTTTAATGAGTTCGATCCCGTGTGTTCCTACAAACATCTCACACCTCTAACATTCGCCCAACCTATTGCGGCTAAAAAGTCGCACATACCTACTTGAGCTTATGTGCAGATTTCCGCAAACGCATTAGCGCTTGCGATTCGATCTGACGAACGCGCTCGCGAGTGATCCCCATCCTGTCTCCAACTTGTTGGAGCTTGTGCGCTTTGCCGTCGTGAAAACCATAGCGCAACATCAGCACCTGCGCCTCGCGCGGAGGGAGATCCATGAGCACATCCTGGATCCGCTCACTCATCAGATTTTGAAAAGTCTCTTCCTCAGGAGTACCGGTCTCTAAATCCGCAATCACATCCCCCAGCACCCGACCATCGTCATCATCTTGAGGGGTCTCCAAGGAAAGGGGGGGTTGAGCGATCTGCAAGGTTTCCTGAACTTGTTCGAGCGTGATCCCCAATTCTTCCGAGATCTCCATCATCGTTGGTTCTCGGCCTAATCTCTGGGTCAGATCCTGGACAGCATAAGTTAATCTATTGATCTCCGTTTTCTTATGAACAGGGAGGCGGATGGTACGAGCGTGGTTATCGATCGCACGCGTGATCGCCTGACGGATCCACCAGGTCGCATACGTGCTGAACCGAGTGCCTCTCTTTGGGTCAAATTTCTTCGTAGCGCGGATCAGTCCGATGAGTCCTTCCTGCACGAGATCAATAAACGGCAATCCTCTATCCTGATAACGCTTGGCGACGCTAACAACGAGGCGCGTGTTAGCCATAATAAGTCTTTCGCGCGCTGCCGAACCTGCCTCAATCTGCAATCTCAACTCATTCCGACGTTTAGCGCTTCCACCTTGTTTTGCGAATTCATGCCGGGCTCGTCTCGCTCGTTGGAGTGTTTTTGTCAGTGAGACCTCTTCTTCGGCTGTCAGAAGAGGTGTGCGTGTGATCTCATCGAGGTAGGAGCGCCGCAAGTCATTAATATCGAACAGCCTGGGGAGGGATTCATTATCTGTCTCTTCATCGATCTCCTCCTCCAGATCCTCAAAAAACCCTAATTCCTCATCTTCAACATTCTCTTCTATTTCAGAATCAACTACCAACGAACTCTCCCTGAAATTATCGCTTACGTTATCCATCTCACTGATCTGGAAAACTCCATTCATCACTCACCTACTTTCATAAACCTATCTCAGGCGCACACACGCTTTTCGTCCTTGGGAAACGTTTAGTTGGTGCACATGCTAACATACTTTCGCTATTTTATATATTAATATTATATTAATTAAATATAAGAGGTATTGGGGATCCATGCTACACATGCACTGAAGTACGATTCCCCCAAAGTATAGCAAGACGATCAAACCCTGGGCTATGAAGGAACAGCAGCATTGTATGGATTCAGGTGAGCGCAAACCTTGGAAGGAATGCGCTCAATGATCAGAAGTACGGCGTCGAAAG
>CAYLOP010000004.1:17675-59193 GCA_964385305.1 uncultured Anaerolineaceae bacterium
TGAGCGCAAACCTTGGAAGGAATGCGCTCAATGATCAGAAGTACGGCGTCGAAAGCCTGGCGATCAGACGTCCAAGTTTCGAACCTCACGTGCATGTGTCTGGATGAAGCGTTTTCGGGGCGGGACTGCAGCCCCCATTAGCATGTCGAACGTCTGATCAGCAGCTGCTGCATCCTCAATGCTCACCTGGAGTAGCGTTCGATTGGCCGGGTCCATTGTTGTCTCCCACAACTGACCGGGGTTCATCTCACCCAAGCCCTTGTAGCGTTGCAGCCCGACACTCTTCACACCCGAGCCGAGTTCCTTGAAGATCTTCTCCCGCTCGGCTTCTGTGTAGGCATAGCGCACTTTCTTCTTGTGGCTGATGCGATAGAGCGGGGGCTGGGCAATATAGAGATGGCCCCCCTCAATCAATTCGGGCAGATACCGGAAGAAGAGGGTTAGAAGTAGGGTGCGGATGTGTGAACCATCGACATCTGCATCGGTCATGATGATCACACGACCATAGCGCAAGCCTTCGAGATCAAACCCTTCCCCGATCCCTGTCCCTAAAGCTGAGATCAAAGCTTTGACTTCATTATTAGAGAGGATTTTATCCAACCGTGCCCGCTCCGTGTTTAGGATCTTTCCCCGCAGCGGCAAGATCGCCTGGAAGTGACGGTCACGACCCTGTTTTGCGGAGCCACCTGCGGAGTCACCCTCCACAATATACAACTCGCACTTGTTTGGGTCCCGTTCGGAGCAATCCGCAAGCTTACCAGGAAGTGTGAGACTTTCGAGCGCGCTTTTTCGGATCACCAGATCGCGCGCCTTGCGCGCCGCATCACGGGCTCGTGCCGAAGTAAGGCACTTCTGCACAATGGACTTGGCCGCGCGCGGGTTTTCCTCAAGAAACGCATTAAACTCCTCGCCCAGCACATGTTGAACCTGAGTCTGAACTTCCGCGTTCATCAGTTTCACTTTGGTCTGGCTTTCAAACTGAGGATCGCGATGCTTTATGCTGACGATGGCCGTCAATCCTTCACGTGTGTCATCACCTGAAAAATTCGGGTCCGAATCTTTCAGGAGATTGTTCTTGCGGGCATAGTCGTTGATAGTGCGGGTGATCGCAACTCGCATGCCTGTGAGGTGGGTGCCGCCATCCACCGTATTGATGGTATTCGCGAAGGAATAAACCGATTCGGCATAGGCGTCGGTATATTGCAGAGCGACCTCGATGCCTGTGCCATCCATTTCTTTCTCGACAAAGACAATGGGATGAATGAGACCGCGGTTGCGGTTGAGATAACGCACAAACGAGACGATCCCGCCCTCAAAATAGAAACTCATGGCGCGATCCATGCGCTCATCTAGTAAATTAATCGTGACGCCCCGGGTGACAAATGCCATCTCGCGGAAACGCTGCATGAGTGTTTCAAAGCGATACTCGAAATCACCTTCAAAGATCTCACGATCGTAGATGAAGGTGGTCTTCGTTCCGGTTTCACCTTTAGGAACTTTTCCAATCACTTCGACCGGCCCGGTGGGGGCGCCTCTTTCATAGCGCTGGAAATGCAATTTGCCATCACGCTTTACCTCGACTTCACACCATTCCGAGAGCGCATTTACCGCCGATACACCCACGCCATGCAGCCCACCCGAGACCTTATATCCATTCCCGCCAAATTTCGCGCCGGCGTGCAGGACTGTCATCACAATTTCCAGCGCGGGCTTCTTTTTCTCTGGGTGAAGATCGACTGGGATACCGCGCCCATTATCCTCAACCGTCACACTGTTATCGGGGTGAATGATGACGTCAATTTGATCGCACGAACCCGCCAACGCCTCATCAATTGAGTTGTCCACGACTTCATAGACAAGGTGATGCAAGGCTTTGACATCTGTCCCGCCAACATACATCCCCGGGCGTCGTCGTACAGCTTCCAGCCCTTCAAGGACTTGGATATCCTTTGCCGCATAGCTACTGACTTTTTTCTTTCGCTTCGTCATGAAGCTCTCCCTCCAAACACCCTGCCCTTCATTAAGCCCATGCTCAATTTGCCATAATGCATGGGTATAAACCTTGATGATGGGATGAATTGCTTTTCGTTATAGGATCTCGATCATGTCTCCGTTCCCGGCGGCTCGTGGCCATCCGATGGCCTCATCACGAGTGAGGCTCGAAGTTCAACAAGCCATACTCGCCTTTCTTGATAGAACACATAACTGGCCGCCAGTAGCGTTGTACATACAAACGCGAAGCCAATAAATGCCAACAGGTTGTACCAGGAAGCATCCCCAGGCAAGGTCCAGATCTCCGTGGTTGTAAACCATGTGATCGCGAAGGCTGAAAAAAGGAAACCTACCGTGCTCAACAAGTTAGCGCGCACCACGTAAACACTCTCCGTGATCGCCTTCAACACGCCAAATTGGTAGCCCACGATTCCATGCGCTGTGAAGGCAAAATAGACGGCAGTCCAGAAAAGCGCACTCATTCCTACAAATAAAATGACTGCACCGAGCAAAGGTATGAACAAACTTGCGATAGAAGCCAGAAGCGCAGACATAATCAGGACCACGATCCCGCCGCAGTACGCCAAGGCATATAGGATGAGCATCCGCCACCATGATTTCCAGCCAGATCCCAGCTCCACTCCAGGCATCGTCTGCCACGCCAGCAAGCGATGGTAGGAAGTGCCCAAACCCAACCCAACAACTGTGACCCCGAGCCAGATAACGGTGGCGACAAGGGGGTTGCCAATCAAATGAACAATTGGTTCTCCTAGGGGCGTGATAACGGGAAAGCGCCCTGCCATCAAGCTGGGCAAGCCAGCCGGCAAACTTCCAGATGCAATCAACATATTAAAGGGCATCCCCGCAGGAAAGACGCTCAGCGCGCTCAGGATATTGTAGCGTTCTCGAAAGATAGCCAATACCTGCTCAATGACTCGTATCTCCTCCACCAATAATGGATCTGAGCCAGCCGGAAACCCAAGCCAAGCGATACCTTCAGGGATCAAGGATGTAATTCCCAATCGTGGACCCAGCCATAGAATGAGGTCGAGAGCCAAGATCGGGAGTATTAAAACCGGCTTGGAAGCCACGCGATCAAATCCAGCAACAAGGGCGGCGAGGACGCTTATCGGCCTTTTACTTGTCCCGCGCATGGGATTGTCCACAAAAATTGATTCTACCACAGGGCACCTTTCTAGACACCTTCGCAGGCCTACCGTCTCAACAAAATTATTGTGTTCCTTCCAAACAAGGGGGTTCCCATACACCTACCCACCCACAGGAAACCACATCCCCTCCCTTGCTGCTGTGTAAAGCGGAAACAAGATTGCGCCCCTGCATCACGTGTCTAACATCTCAAAACACCAGGTTTTTAAAGTTTGACCCACCCCGGCGCCTCCTTTAGAATTGCCGCAGGGAATAAGGTATGCCCACCACGATCGCTCTACTTACAGATTTCGGTCTGCGCGATGCATACGTTGGGATGATGCAAGGCGTCATCACGGCTCTTGCCCCACAGGCGCGTGTTATCTCTCTCACGCATGAGATTCCACCCGGCGATATCCAGTGTGCGGCATTCGAACTTTGGCGTTCCGTCGATTATTTTCCATCGAACACCATCTTTCTTGCCGTCGTCGACCCAGGTGTGGGCACCTCACGCCGCCCCCTCGCATTGGCATGGACCAATAGATTCTGTGTAGGGCCAGACAACGGCGTATTCTCCTACTTAATAGAAGAAACAGCCCCCACATACGGCGTATCCCTCAAGCTAGAAGCGAACACACGTTCGCACCTCAGCGCTACCTTCCATGGGCGGGATATCTTCGCACCAGCAGCCGCCCAGCTCGCAAATGGCATGGATATTCGCGATCTCGGACCACCAGCCGGCAACCTTGCTCAACTGAGCCTCCCTACATTAGATAAAGTCGATGAAAAAACAGTGAGGGGCGAGATTCTACATTCCGATCGTTTCGGCAACCTCATCACGAGCATCGGAATCCTAAAAGCCGAGGGGGAGATGATCCTTCTTGAACCTTGGCTCTCAAAAGCAGAGCACACGCTCTTCGCTCGAGAGAAAATTCGAATCCTCATTCCGAATGATGTTGAATTACAATTGAGTACAACTTTTGGCGACGTCGCTCCGGGCGAAGCGCTAGCTTATATCGGCAGCGCGGGGCTCCTTGAACTTGCTGTGAACCAAGGATGCGCCGAGGCTGCGCTTTCGCTCAAGCGAGGACAAGAAATCACGCTCACGCAAAAAGGATAATGTATGCCAAGCTTTCTTATTGAAGGTGGACACCCACTCCGGGGAGAAGTCATCCCATCAGGAAACAAGAACGCTGCGCTCCCCCTTCTTGCAGCATGCATCCTGACAGATGAACCCGTGACCCTGCACAATGTCCCTATGATACGAGATGTCGATACGATGCGGTTGCTGCTGAAGAGCCTGGGTGTCGAGATTGAGACGATCGACACACATTCATGGCGCATTCAAGCGCGCCAAGTTCGAAGCGCCGAACTCGATCCGGAGATCTGCAGACAGATACGAGCGTCCATCCTGCTCGCGGGCCCGCTGCTTGGTCGTCTGGGCGAGGTGAAACTACCCCCGCCTGGTGGGGACGTGATCGGCCGCAGACGGGTCGACACCCATCTTATTGCACTAGCAGCGCTTGGTGCCAAAGTAAACTATGACAACCGCGAATTCGGCATGCATCTCACGAATGGGTTGTCTGGAGCAGAGATTCTGCTCGATGAAGCCAGCGTGACCGCCACGGAGAACGCCATCATGGCTACGGCGACCGCATGCGGGGAGAGCGTGATCCGCAATGCCGCCTCCGAGCCCCATGTCCAAGACTTATGCCATTTCTTGAACACACTAGGCGCCAAGATCGCCAACATCGGCTCCAATACCCTCCACATCCAAGGCGTCGAACGCCTGCACGGCGGGGAATACACCATCGGACCGGATTATCTTGAAGTGGCAAGCTTCATCGGCGCATCCGTAGTCACTGGCGGCGAGCTCACCATCCGTCAGGCCGCGCCGCACCATCTGGATATGGCCAGGCTTGTGCTCGGTCGCCTGGGTGTGCACTGGGAAGTACAGGGTGATGATATCTATCTCCCCAGGGAGCAGAAGCTGGAGGTCACACCCGATGTGGGTGGGAAGATTCCCCAGATAAGCGTGATGCCGTGGCCGGCCTTCCCCACCGACTTGATGAGTATCGCGATCGTTATCGCCACGCAATCTAATGGCACTGTGCTCTTCCACGATTGGATGTACGAAACACGCATGTTCTTCATCGATAAACTCGTCGCAATGGGCGCGCGGGTCATTCTCTGCGATCCACACCGCTGCATCGTCCAGGGGCCAAGTCAACTTGTTGGTGAAACCCTCGAAAGCCCGGACATCCGCGCCGGCTTGGCGCTTACCCTTGCTGCGCTGACTGCAAAAGGATCATCCCTCATCCGAAATATCGGTCAGATCGAGCGCGGCTATGAACGGATCGATGAAAAGCTGCTGAGCCTGGGAGCTGTTATCCAACGAATCGAAGATTGAAGATCAAACAGCTGCTTGTTAGCCATGGGGCGGCCGTTCTGGTCGCCTCATGCATCTTGATACGCCAGTCCGTGTCTACGCATTCAGAGGCAGACGATCTTGAAAGACGAACCACCGCGCATCGCTCCCGCGGATCGCTTCCCTGAAAGCTTCGTGGGGCTAATCGCATCAACTCAAACGGGATCGAGTGACCGCAAGATGATTCCTCGGGCCTCCACATACCACGGTACAGGATCACAAGGCTAGAATTGACCGGCAATGGTCCATAGGGTATAATCGTTCGGCATATTAAAAGGAACTAGGATAGAACTGATGCCTAAGAGAACATATCAACCCAAGATTCGTCGTCGTGCACGTGTACATGGTTTTCGAAAACGAATGTCGACTCGCGGAGGTCGCGTCGTGCTTAAAGCACGACGCAAGAAAGGGCGCCATCGCCTGACCCCGCGTATGAACGAACACGTAAAGAAGATTAACTGGAAATCATAAAAGGAGACCGTCGTAAAGGAGCAAGTGGTTGCCCGATGGACGCCTATAGCCGGCTAGATCGATGAATCGCAAATACCGGCTTACCAGCTCGACTGAGTTTAGACGGGTGCGGCGTGAAGGAAAGTCCTATGCCCACCCGCTCATTATTTTGGTCACCTGTGCCAATGGACGTGCTATTTCACGCTTCGGGATCACCGCCAGTAAATCCATTGGAAACGCAGTACGGCGCAATAAGGCCAAACGCCTGCTCCGAGAAGCGCTGCGGGGACTGTTGCCATCGATATCCGATGGCTGGGATGTGATCTTGATCGCCCGTCCTAAGCTGCTCGATGCAGACTGGCAACAAATCCAAAAGGCTATCAGCAGTCTCTTGAGACGGGTAGATTTACTTGAATGTCACGATGACCCATCATCTAGACCATCAACACTCAGAAGAAATCGCGTTGCGTGATATCCCCATTACGTGGGGTAATTTACCGCGCTTGCCCGCGTTGGCGTTGATTCGCCTTTATCAACTCACCTTTTCTCGCCTGCTCCCTTTCGACACTTGCCGCTTTCAACCCACCTGCTCCCATTATAGCTATCAGGCAATCGCAAAATACGGATTGTTGAAGGGCGGCTATTTAGCGGTAAGGCGCATCCTGCGCTGCCATCCGCTCAACCCGGGTGGCTATGACCCTGTCCCGTAGGAGATTTATGACTAAACGAGCCTCACATCCTGTAAAGAAACCTCTATTCGTCAGCCTGATCCTGCTGGTAACCTCTCTGTTGGCGGGCTGTGCCGGAGGCGCCATGGCGGCCTCAAGTTGGCCGGGTCTGAGTGTTGATTCAACCACGGCTTATATTGCTTATGGGCCTGCAATTTACGCTATCGACCTTACAACTGGCCAAGAACTCTGGCGTTATCCAAAAGAAGCGAACCGGTCGATCACGTTTTACGCACCTCCCGCAACCTCCGAGAGCGATCTGGTTATCGCAGGGAGCTACAATAATAAGGTCTACGCGCTCAAACCTGGAACCGGAAGGGATGCCGAAGCGCTTTGGCAATTTGACCAATCGAAGGATCGGATCATCGGCGGTCCGGTTATTGCAGGTGAGATCGTCCTGGTACCCTCCGCGGATGGCCGCTTGTATGCCCTCGACTTAAACAGCGGAGAGCCAGTGTGGCAGGAGCCTTTCCTGCCCAGGCAAGTCCCAGATCCTCTGTGGGCTGACCCCGCTGTTGAAGATGACCATGTTTACTTGGCTTCGCTCGATCACCACGTATACGCGCTCGACCTGAACACAGGCGCGGAGATTTGGCAGGTGGATCTCAGCGGCGCCATTTCGGATACCCCCACCCTCACGGACGGCACCCTGCTCATCGGGACTTTCGGCAACAAGCTATATGCGCTTCAAGCAACGAATGGCAAGACATTATGGTCCATCGATACGGAAGGGTGGGTATGGGGTAATCCAGCCGTCGGTGATGGGATCGCGTATTTCGGCGATGTCACGGGTATAGCATATGCGGTCGCCATTGAAGACGGAAGTGAAATCTGGCACCAGACGATCGATGGCGCCATTGCCGCTACGCCCGCGCTAGGACCTGACGGCGTTTTCTTCGTCACGGAAACCGGAAGAGTTGTCAGTGTGAACCCGCAGACAGGTCAACGTATGTGGCCCACGGCTGTCGAATTAAACGGTAAAATCCTCACCGACCCCATTTTTTACGAGGACAAGCTCTTGGTGGCCACCATGGATCCCGATTGCTTACTGTACGAAATCATTGCACAATCAGGTGCAGTTCGCTGCATGTTCCAGCCGGCGGACTAGTTTGGATAATGAACAATGTGGAATACGGTCATTCTAGAACCCATGATTAACTCCTTGCTCCTGATTTATCAGGCTCTTGGAGCAGGCCCGCATATGTTTGGGCTCGCCATCATCCTCTTCACGGTCTTGATACGCGTGATTACGCTCCCCCTAACCTATCAGCAGATGCAAAGTACGATGGTGATGCAGGAACTTCAGGAATCCAAAAAATGGAAGAAGATCCAACAAAAGCACAAGGATGATCGGCAGAAGCTATCGGAAGAGCAAATGAAACTCTATAAAGAAGCCGGTCACAACCCATTGAGCGGTTGCCTGCCCACGCTTATACAATTTCCAGTCATCATCGGGCTCTACCAGGCTATCATTCGTACGATGGCCACCACACCCACCCAACTGTTCGACCTCTCGAAGTTGATTTATTCCTTCATCCCGAGCTCACTCATTCCACTCAACAGTAAATTCCTTTGGATGAATCTTGGTCAACCGGAAAGAGTACCAATGCCATTCTTGGCGGACATCCCAATTCTGTCTTACCTAGCAGGCGGACTGCCCATTTTAGCGATCCTGGTGGCAGTATCGACCTGGCTGCAGACAAAGATCACAACGCCCCCAACTGGTGATTCTCAAGGGCAGGCAATGACGCAGATGATGTCCATCTACATGCCGCTGCTTCTTGGATACTTCGCTTACACCTTCGCATCCGGCCTAGCACTATACTTTGTTGCTTCCAATCTACTGGGAATCCTGCAGGGTTTCATCATGCGTCGCTCTCGTGAGAGGCACAAGAGTGAACTCGCGATAAAGAAAGCCTAGCCACCACATTAAGAAGGAACACCCATGACGCAAACTAGAACCAGCCTAGAAATTATCGCCCCAACTGTCGAAGAAGCTGTTGCACGCGGGGTTAAAGAAATCGGGCTTCCAGAAGACATGCTCGAAGTCGAAGTCGTTGACGCTGGAGGCAAAGGTTTCCTGGGGTTTGGCAATCGGCAAGTCAGGGTTCGACTCACTGTCAAGGCAGAAGCGCCCGAGCCTAAAGAGATATCCGAAGCAGAAGCCCTCCCCGTGGAAAATGATGAAGAAGCCGTCCGCATAACCAAAGACACAGTGTATGAACTCTTACAAAGAATGGGGGTCCACGCGTTCGTAGAAGCTCAATGGGCAGAAATGGACGAGCATGGCAATATCCGTCCCTTGCTGGTAGATGTCCGCGGACAAGATTTAAGTATTCTCATCGGACGGCGAGGAGAGACATTAAAAGCGCTGCAATATATCACGCGCCTCATTGTTGGTAAGGAACTCAAACGACCGGTTTCGGTCATCATTGATGTTGAAGGGTACCGCATTCGTCGGGAACGTCAGCTCAGAAACTTGGCGCGTAAGATGGCAGAACAGGCTATCGAAACTGGGCGAACCATGAATCTCGAGCCTATGCCGGCGAATGAGCGACGGATTATCCAC
Organism: uncultured Anaerolineaceae bacterium; assembly: GCA_964385305.1. GTDB lineage: Bacteria > Chloroflexota > Anaerolineae > Anaerolineales > E44-bin32 > CAYLOP01. Next base: position 26,989 of record CAYLOP010000004.1, read on the forward strand.
ATCGAACTGAGGGATAATCCCAACGTGGACACGATAAGCGTAGGGGAAGGCGACCGCCGTAAAGTTACGATCATCCCGCAACTTTAGGCGCCCATTAGTGGGTGATCATCAGCTAAGTTGAAACCATCCCGTGATGCCCGATCTCAATTCCAAGCGTATCGACTTCCTTGTCATCGGCCACGTCGCAAAAGATCTCGCGCCGCAAGGCGCGATCCTTGGTGGAACCGCGGCTTATGCAAGCCGCACAGCGAGCGCATTCGGGCTACGGGTCTGTGTGGTTACTTCAAGCGAACCCAGCTTTGATCTACAACTATTAGATCATATAGACGTGATCAGCTTGCCCAGCAAGAACACCACCACGTTCGAAAACCGCTACTCAGCCCGTGGACGTCAGCAGATCCTGCATGGGGTAGCCTCACTCCTCACACCATCGTTGATCCCGGAAGCGTGGCGATCCACTCGAATCGTCCACTTGGGACCCATCGCAGGCGAAGTCGACCCTGCTCTGATCGACCACTTCCCAGATGCCTTGGTCGGCCTAACACCCCAAGGCTGGCTGCGCACTTGGAATGGCACTGGCCTCGTTCAGAAAGCACACTGGCGACGGCTTGAGCAACATCTGCCTCGCATCGATGCAATGGTCGTAAGCCTAGAAGATCTCGATGGGGATCGGCATGCTGGGCAAGAGTTAGCAAATTTCTGTAAAATCGTCGTCGTGACCGAGGGAGCGGGCGGGGCGAACGTATATTGGGAAAGGCAGGAGCGTCATTTTCCAGCTCCAGTGGTTGAGGAAGAGGACCCGACTGGCGCAGGCGATATATTCGCAGCTGCTTTTTTCATCCACCTGCAACAAACGCAAGATCCATGGTCTGCGGCTCGCATGGCCACGCTTCTGGCAGCCAATTCCGTCACTCGGTGCGGCGTGAACGGCACGCCGACCGTCACCGAAGTCGTCACCGCACAGGCACAGGTAATCTCATGACACGCACCTACTCTCTTGTCAACCAAAAAGGGGGTGTGGGGAAAACCACCACAGCCATCAACCTAGGCGCCTATCTTGCGGAGATGAATCAAAAAGTCCTCATCGTCGACCTCGATCCCCAAGCCAATGCCACCTCATGCCTGGGTGTAAATCACACCGAAATCGAGTCAGGGACCTACGACGCGCTGATCGGGCGCGTGCCTGTGACGGCCTCAACCCTGCACAACCCCAAATTGGGGCTTTCCCTCCTCCCCTCTTCTACCGCATTGGCCGGTGCCCATGTTGAGTTGGTCGGATTACCAGATCGAGAGACCCTGCTCAGGCGCGCCCTTTCCTCTATCGATGGGCGGTATGACTACATCCTGATTGATTGCCCGCCCTCGCTCGGATTGCTCACCGTTAACGGACTGCTCGCCGCTACATCCGGGATCCTCATCCCCATCCAATGCGAATATCTAGCACTGGAAGGTCTGACACAGCTCCTGCAAACCTTAAAGCGGGTACAAACAGGGATCTATCCCGAACTCACAATACGTGGTTTACTACTAACCATGTACGACAGCCGAACTAATTTAGCACGCGATGTCGTTGAGGAAGTCCGCCGGCACTTCCCCGGAATGGTATTCACAACGGTCATCCCGCGCAACGTCCGCCTCGCGGAGGCTCCATCCCATGGCCTTCCGATCCTCGCCTATGACCCACAATCCGCCGGTGCCAGAGCGTATCACTTGTTCGCCAAAGAAATCTTGGAAGGGGATGGTATCGTAACCAAGGAACCCATCCACAAGGTAGAGGAGTGACATGACCCGTAAGCGTGGTTTGGGCAAAGGACTTGATGCGCTCATCCCTCCTGGGGATGAAGAGTTCACGGCGAGCAGCGGCGTGAAACAAGTTCCATTGGTCAATATTGAACCCAATCCTCGCCAGCCCCGCTCAGACCTCAATCCGGAATCTCTTCAAGAACTTTCCGATTCCATTCGTGAGCACGGCGTGCTTCAGCCGCTCATCGTTTCGCCATCTGGAACAGGTGAGGGCTATGTCCTTATCGTGGGTGAGCGCCGTCTGGAGGCCTCAAAGCTCGCAGGATTGACAAGCGTACCCGTCATCGTTCGCCAGGCTGATGACCGTTTACGACTGGAGTGGGCGTTGGTCGAGAACCTTCAGAGAACCGATCTCAACCCACTGGAAGCCGCCGAGGGGTATCGCCAACTTGCCGAAGATTTTAATCTTTCACATGAAGACATCGCGACGCGCGTCGGGAAGAGCCGCACAGCCGTAACGAACACTCTACGCCTGCTCAAGTTGTCTCCGGCCGTGCGTCAGGCTCTCATGAATGGGCACATCCGCGAAGGCCACGCGCGCGCCCTTCTTGCACTTACCTCTTCCCAGGCTCAATCTGCAGCGCTGCAAACTATCATCAAACGGCGCTTGAACGTACGTCAGGCGGAAGAGCTCGTCCGACGCCTAAGCGGTCAACGCACAGCGCCCGCTGCGCATGTTGAGCGTACCCCAGAAGAAGTCGCACTTGAGGATCAACTCCGTCAAACGTTGGGGACTCGCGTTACCCTCAAACGAGGCCGACGTGGAGGGAGCCTGATCATTCATTTCTACTCCGATGAAGAACTAAACGCCCTCGTTGAACAGCTCCTGAGCAAATCGTCAGAGGGATAGTGTGCGTTATCTTGTCTACGGAACCGGCGCTGTCGGGGCACTCTTGGGCGCACGTCTCTCTCTCGCGGGCCACCCTGTCACGTTTCTCGCACGCCCCAACATCGTAGAAGCATTGCGTCAATCCGGTATCCGCCTAACAGGCGATGGCCCTGCAGGATGGTTGAAGAACCCCCATGTGATCACATCGCTCGGCGAGGCTTTCGAGAACCAACCACCCGATGTCATCCTCCTGACCGTGAAAGCATACGACTGCCAGGCTGCTGGTGAGACTATCCGTTCGCAACTGAGCCCGCCTCCACCGGTCGTTTGTCTCCAAAACGGGATTGGAAATGAGGAAACGCTCGCGGACTTGCTCGGGCAGGAGAATGTAATCTCCGCCACGCTGACGACCGCGGTTCAGGTAGTCGACCAAAATACCCTCCGCATTGAGCGTGAACGAGGCCTTGGGCTGGCAGCGGGACACCCCCTCATCCCTAAACTACGCGAGGAGCTGAGCGCATCTGGGCTGCTCGTGCGCCTGTACCCAGATCGCCGAAGCATGAAGTGGTCGAAAGTGCTCACCAACATCGTGTCGAATGCAAGTTCTGCAATCGTCGGCTGGCCCCCCGGTCAGATCTTCGCACAAGCTGGTCTCTATCGATTGGAAATCGAAGCGCTGCGCGAGACGGTGCGCGTCATGCGGCGTTTAGGGCTGCGCCCCGTAAACCTGCCGAAAGTACCGGTTGGCTTGCTGGGGGCGGCCCTATTCCTCCCGGCTGCCGTCATCCATCCGATCTTGCAGCGCGTTGTAACGGGCGGTCGTGGCCAAAAAATGCCCTCTTTCCATTATGATATTGGCCGCGGTCGTTCGGAGGTCGCATGGCTCAACGGCGCTGTCGTGCAAGAAGGCCGCAAGCTGAGCGTTCCAACACCAGCAAACCAGGTTTTATTGGATACGCTTCAGAGCCTTGTGGCGGGCAGCGTTGATCCCTCACAGTTCCGCGATAAGCCAGGCGAGTTACTTGCGCTTGCGCGACAGTATGGCGTCCCCGGATTGTAGATCGTCACAGTGATCGTTTGAGTGTGCATCACCTGTCCCTCCAAGCAAACCCTCTTAATAGATCGAGATTCATAGGTTTCCATCGTACTTTCTAGGTATAATCCCTGGGCAGGTGTAAGTACCCACGCTTTTGGAGGGCATCGTGATGCGGTTCCAAGATAAGATCGCGGTTGTAACAGGGGGCTCTCGCGGCATTGGACGGGCAATCGCCACCAGGCTTGGGAGCGAAGGCGCCCACGTGGTTGTTAACTTCTTCAGCCATGCCTCAGAAGCCGATAAAGTCGTCCATGCTATCCATCAAGCGGGAGGTGAAGCTCTAACCTACCAGGCAGACGTCAGCGACCGCGGACAAGCCGAAGCGTTGATCCAGCATGCCATCGAACAGTACGGCAGTCTTCACATCCTTGTGAATAACGCCGGCATCACACGTGATGGTCTCATCCTGACGATGTCTGAGAAGGATTGGAAAGATGTTATCGCGACTAATCTCGATTCCGCCTACAATTGCACAAAAGTTGCCGTCCGGCACATGATGCGAAAACGTTATGGTCGCATCATCAATATCACTTCTGTGTCGGGCCAGATAGGCAATGCAGGGCAGACGAATTACTCCGCCTCCAAAGCTGGGCTCATCGGTTTTACCAAAGCGCTCGCGCGAGAAATCGCCACTCGTAACATCACCGTTAACGCCGTCGCACCTGGTTTCATCGAAACCGATATCTGGGCGAATGTCCCTGACACCGTAAGGCAGAATCTTGATCGTATGCAAGAGATGATTCCACTGGGGCGAGTGGGGCAGGCGGAAGAAGTTGCAAGCGCTGTCGCATTCCTGGCTTCCGATGAGGCGGCCTATATCACCGGGCATGTCCTCACAGTGGATGGCGGAATGGGCATGTTTTAAACACAGAGCAGGTTATAATCCCTGCTCGATGGAGCGCTTGTGAGAACGGTTCCATGAAACCGCAGAAGCAGCATCAGCCACAGGCGAATTTAGGGAGATGAATATGATGGATAGCAAGGAACAAGACGCGGACCGTGCCCCTGGAACAACAACGATTGCTCCTGGAGTATTGGTTACAATGGCCCGGATGACTGCGCTCAGCGTTCCCGGGGTGGTCGCCATGGCTCCGGTTCCAGGCGGGGTTAACAGGCTTTTCAAGCGCGGCATCGGCGAAGGCGTTCAACTCGAAGTGGAAAATAACTCGGTTGCGGTCGATCTCTATCTCGTACTTGCGCCAGATACCAACGTGCGAGAGGTCAGCAGAAAAGTTCAGGCAAAAATCGCGCGTGCTATCGAAGACATGGTCGGAATGGAAATACGCAGGATCGATATCCACATCGAGGATATTGACTACAGCGAATCAACACCATAGGAAACAGACGAATAGGTATATGAAACGCACTCGAAGGCGAGCCCGTAGCATGGCGCTCCAAATACTCTATGAAGTCGATTGTGCAGGGCATAAACCCGAAGAAGTATTCGCCAACCGTCTTACGAATGCTCAGAATATTGGAGAAGAAGCTAAGGATTTTGTAAGGCGGATGGTAATAGGCACATACGAATCCACAGACGTATTGGATCAATTAATCGCGAGCTGCGCCCCAGAGTGGCCGGTGGAGGAACTGGCAGTTCTCGATCGAAATATCCTGCGTCTTGCACTCTGGGAGATTACGATTTCAAAAGAGACACCCTTGAAGGTTGCCATTAATGAAGCAGTAGAGCTTGCGAAGCGCTTTAGCTCCGACAGTGCGCCGCGCTTCATCAACGGCGTGCTAGGGACACTCTCACGACGTGAGTAACACCTCTCCTTCAACTTTACCTGCCAGGTAAAGGATCTCACTAAATGGAAATCCTTGGTATTGGACCCCTTGAACTCGCATTTATCATTTTGATCGCGCTGATCGTAATTGGACCACGCGACCTTGGTAAAACCGCGCATACCATTGGTCGTTCTCTGAATAAAATGTATCGATCGGAAACTTGGCGTTTGCTCAAGGACACCTCTCGCCATCTCCGCACACTCCCTGACCGCCTCGCCCGTGAGGCAGCGCTCGAGGAAATCGAGGAGCTCAAGAAAGCGCGTGAATCCATCGAAGACATTAAGAAAGAAATCAACGAAGATATAAAAGCCTTGGACAAGGATATCAAGGAGGAGACCAGCAAGGTTGGATCTCTGGACATGGTCACAAATAGCGAAATTTACAAAGTAATTAAATCCCCGGATAAGGATCTCGCTGCGTGGACGACTCCTCAGGCCAAAGTTCCGGGAGTATCTCTGGAACCAGTAGAACCCGAAAGCGTACCTGACCCTAATGAAGAAGCCTGAAATGGCATCAAGTATCCGAATCCAGTACCGCCGCATGAACACAGAACTTCCAATGCCACCCTTCCGTGAACGCCTTTCCAGGGGTAAGCCCCCTCTCGAGTAAGAGCAGTGGTGTAAGACATCCTGGATCATTAGGTTGGAGATCATGATTCGTAAATTCTTCAAGCGACTGCGGAGGATCCTCAATTTTCCTTTCCGCCTCATCGCCAGAACATTCCTGGCGTTCCAAAGGTTCATTAATTACGAACCGGATGATTCACCGCTTGGAGATGTATTCTTTCAGTCGTTTGAACAGCCATCTCTATTGATCGACCACATTGAAGCGCTTAGAAAACACCTCTTTCGCTCGCTTGTTGCACTCGTTATCGCCGTCCTGATCAGTACAACCTTCGCAGGCACGATTCTAGATTGGCTCACTGAGCCTGTCGGAGGAATCGAGAGCTTGCAGGCAATTGAGGTCACCGAATCGATCGGGGCGTTCATGCGCGTAACCCTCCTGACCGGCTTCGCAATCGCCTTGCCATATATCAGCGTCGAGATCTTCGCCTTTATCCATCCCGGCTTACGGCGGCGTGAGCGTGTGCTCATCTTGATTGCCATCCCCGTTGGAACTGTCCTATTCCTGCTTGGAATGGCGTTTGCGTATTTCGTCATGCTGCCAGTCGCCTTGCCGTTTATGCTGAATTTTCTTGGGATTACAACGGTCCCACGCCCCTCCAACTACATCCAATTCGTGACGGGTGTGATGTTTTGGATCGGCGTAACTTTCCAGCTTCCCCTCGTTATCTACACGCTGGCAGGACTCGGGGTCATCACGGCCCAAGCTTTGGCGAAAGGGTGGCGTTTTGCTGTGGTCGGTATCGCTATCCTCGCTGCAGCCATCACACCCACCATCGATCCCGTCAATATGGCTATTGTCATGGCGCCCATGATCACGCTTTATTTTCTGAGTATCGGCCTCGCCGCGCTTGCGCAACGCGGTAGACAACGGCGGATCCATGAAGCAGCGCGCGAACCCACGTAGCCAAATGCAGATTGGTTTTTAAAATCAGATAAGCCCCCCACGGGGCTTTTTTCCTTTCAACTCGCACCTGGAAGAAGGAACCTATCTTGCTCTAACCAAAGAAATGGGGGTTTGTGATCGGAATCTGTGAGCAACCGCACCGCGCGGGATGGCTGCACACTCGTCCGTCAAGTCCTTTTACCAGTCTGCTGGTTTTGCGAAGCATACCCTCCCGAGGTAGAATTCGTCCACCTCGCATCCTGCGATCATACATAAAGGAGGACATCTATGCGCGCTGTATATGCCCTATCTGGTGGGGTCTCCAAATTCGCCAAAGCCCGTCCCGACAAGACGTTCCAAGCATATACAAAGGAAGCCTATGACTATGCCATCCACGACCTCCAAATCGATTTTCCAACTTTCACGTCCTTGGTCGATGGATCAGTAGCCTCCTACTTCTCAGACCACTTCGCACGACAACTGATGGCAGGCATCATGGTCCAGGACTACTTGGGTTTATGTCCTAAGCCGAGCCATCGCGTTGAAGGGGGAGGCGCAACCGGCGGACTATGCTTCCAAGAAGCATGGAAATCCATCGCCTCAGGACACATGGACATCTGCGTGTCCTATGGTTTTGAATCCATGAGCCATGTGGAGACATGGAAAGGAAACGAGTTCATTGCACTCGCGTCCGATGCCTCATGGGATTATCCCGTCGGTGGTTTCTACTCCGGCTATTACGCCATGATGGTCACCCGCCACATGAAGGAATATGGCACAACCGTGGAGGAAATGGCCGCCGTCTCCGTAAAGAACCATATTAACGCCTATTACAATCCCTACGCTCAGAAACGGAACCGCTACACCATTGAAGATGTGCGTGCCTCACCGATGGTCGCTTGGCCGCTCACACGGTTGGACATCTGCGTAATGTCCGATGGCGCTGCAGCCACCATCATGGCTTCGGAAGAGGGGATCAAGAAGTTGGAAGCAGCCGGTGCCATCATCCCACGACCGCTGGTCAAAGTCATCGGCATCGGTCGCGGGACGGATGCGATGCGCATGTCAGATCGACCACATGTCGATTACGAGACTTTCATGCATGATTACGCTACAACGCAAGAAAAAGACTCCAACGATACGCGTGCTTACTACAAGAAACTATGGGATCACGGGACTCGTTACCCAGGCATACATTCCTTCCGAGCCGGGCGGACTGCGGGAAACATGGCTTACAAGCACGCTGGGATCAACGATCCACTGCAGGAGCTCGATTTCGTAGAACTGCACGACGCATATACCTCAAGTGAGATTCAAACCTATGAGGATCTTGGGCTTTGCCGCTACGGCGAAGGGGGGCCCTTCGCCGCATCTGGGAAGGCTTTTATGCCGGGAATCGATTACAACCTTACGCTGGCGAACCAGCCCGAATGCCCTGTCAACCCATCCGGCGGTCTGATTGCCTGCGGTCACCCCGTCGGCGCGACGGGTCTGATGCAAGCCGTGTTTGCGATCTGGCAATTGCAGGGGACGATCGAGAAGCACTTTGACGATCCCACGCTCCAGGTACAAAACGCCAAATGCGGTGCCATCCACTCCCATGCCGGAACCGGCACCTACGTTACCGTGACAATTCTAGAGCGGGAGGAGTAACCATGTCTGAGCTACCCAGGCGCCGTCCTGAAACTCTCGGCGGCTATATCGTCCATGGGATCCCCTTCCCGAAGGAGACGGATCCCGATTCGCTGGCATTCCTGAAACGAATGATGCCCCTGCAAATCGAACAAGACTACTGCATTACCTACCTTCACTCCTATGGGCAAGACAGCCCCTGGTTCGCAGGGGCTTCGAACAAAAAGCTACTCACCACCCGGGATCCCGAAAGCGGCTATACATACGGCACCCCACGCGGTCACGATATGTACTCTGGCCAAGAGACTGAGTGGATCGATATCACAGATCGCAAAGCCCGCGTTCACGCATTCACAGTGTGCCATTTCGGGTCGGAAGAGTTCCTGCCGGAGACGCCCTTCATTCTTGCTTTAATTGAGTTTGAAGATGTCAATACGCTCTTTCTAACCCGGCTGATGGGCCTCGACCCGCTAGCCGCAAACATGAATTGGATTGGTATGGAGGTTGTCCCTCGCTTCCTCCGCAATAGTAAACTCAAACCGACGGATGTATATTTCATACCTGCAGCATAGGAGGTTCGACTAAGCGCCTGGTCGATATTTCATGGGTAGAAGCTATACTACGGAGACGCTCTCTGGCACCAATTGACGCTCACCGCATCTTGGCGCCTCAACGTCTCATACATGACTTACTGGCAATCCAACCTTAAGGATGCGTATGGCGGGTCACTGCAAATGAATGTGGGCATGCCCACGGGAAGTTCTTCAAGGACTAGACATAACGGTATGGACCCGGGTCAGACCTGTCTGAGCGAGCACGAGTTGAGAAAGGGGCTCCGCATCCTCTATATCGTTGTGACCGTTCTTGGCTCCTCAGGCCTCATTGCGGCTTCGGGTTTCGCGCTCTGGGCGTGGTATTTTGCCTACCGCCATTACGGACCCGCGCTCGTCACACGCTGGTCACTTCCCGCATTCGGCATCGGCCTAGCATCCACGATTCTAGCGTTTTTCGGCCTGGGCCTGATCCTACGAAATCTGAATTTGCAGGTGAGGGTGTACCTCTCCGGAATCACTTTCCGGAGAGGAAGACAGCGTAAGATGATTCCATGGGATGGTATCCAGCAAATTCAAACCTCATCTGTGCGCTACGGTCTCCCTGGCCTTTCATGGGGCATGCGCACCACGTTGACGCTGAGCCTCACTGATGGATATAAAATCCGGATCTCCGACGCCATCACCAATCTGCCCGGCTTGATTAAGACCATAAAAAGCAACGTATACCCACGGCTTCTAAGCACTTGTCGTCAGGAACTCAACGAGGGTCAAGCGCTGGATTTTGGGCCCATCAGCCTGACCCCACAAGGCGTTCAGAAGGCGCCTGTTCTTCTTCGGTGGGATCAAATTCAAGAACTTACCCTCGAGCGAGGCGTGCTCCGCATAGCTGGGAGAGACACCGGCCGTGATGCCCAAATTCGCGTACCCACACATCACATTCCAAACATTGATCTATGTGTAAGCTGCATTCGAGAAATCATTTCGAGCGCTGGAAGTAACCCATATCCAGAGGCGAAGAAATGAGTTAGACTAAGTGGCAGGATCCCCAACGTTTATACGACTTGAGATCTGGATTAGAAACATATGCGGAAAGCATGCCAAATCATCATCGTTGCGCTAATCCTTACCCCTTTGATCGGCGGGTGTGGGCTTTCGGACATCTTTTTACCCCCTCAAAGCCCTACGGCTATGCCTGTGCCCAGTCCAACACCCTTGCCTTCGTCAGAGGCGATCTTCAGCGTCTTGCCACCTGAAGGCACAGCACCGAATAGTCAGTTAGGCCTGGTGGTACTGGATGAGGTCACCGGCATACCTTACAATACCACCACCTATCCCATGACCCGGCTCGAGGATGGGCGTTGGCAGGTTCGTCTGACCCCCCCAGTCGGTTCGCTCATCCGCTACCGTTACACGCGAAGCGCCCCCACCGCAGCCGAAGAAGTAAGCGTGGATGGCGAACTCATTCTCTATCGAACCGCTCATATCCCCGGTTCGATCCAGATCGATGACATCATTGCGGCGTGGCAGGACACACCCTATTCGGGGCCATCGGGGCGCATCATCGGGAATATCCATGATGCAGTCTCAGGGGAGGGTCTCCCTGAGGTGATGGTCAGTGTAGCGGGTGCTAACGCGATCACAGACGGGGAGGGTTCCTTTCGAATCAATGGCCTAGCGCCTGGCCTGCACAACATGGTGGTCTTCGCGCTGGACGGATCCTACCGCACTGCACAGCAAGGAGCCATTATTGCGGCTGAAAGCGCCACACCCGTTGAGCTTTCGCTCCAACCAGCAACAGCCGTTCAAGTGACATTTCAGCTTACCGTCCCAGCCGACACCATTCCGGGTACACCCTTGCGGATCGCAGGCAATGTAATCCAACTTGGGAACACCTTCAGCCAACTTCCGGGAGGGCTCAGCTGCTCGAGTTCGCTTATGCCCTCGCTCACACTCGTAGACCCAACGCACTATATCACCGTGATCACGCTTTATACCGGAACGGACCTGCGTTACAAGTACACACTTGGGGACGGCCTTTGGAATGCAGAACGAGATAGTAATGGTTTCTTCCTTACACGGCAATTGATTGTCCCGGATCATGATCTGGTGATCGAAGACAGCATCTCGAGTTGGCACACCAAGAATCAGGGCAGTGTGCGGTTTTTCTTACGTGTTCCTGAGAACACGCCATCCTCCGACCAGATAAGCATTCAGTTCAATCTCTATTCTTGGTTCGACCCGATACCCATGTGGCGCCTTGATGAAGATGAGTGGTTTTTCGTCCTGCATGGACCGCTCGATATCAGCGGTACCCTCGGCTACCGATACTGCCGGAATATGCAGTGTGGGAGCGCTGACGATGTCGAGACGCCAGGGAATAACGCCATCGGCAGACCGCTCACGACAGCACTGGCCAATCAGGATCTCATGGACGAAGTTATAGCGTGGCAGTGGTGGGAAACCCTGTCGGATAAAACTACAATTGTTGCGCCGGACATTCAACCCCGGGAAGAATTTGAAGCTGGCGTTTCATTCCTTCCAGCATTCAATCCAAGTTGGATACCTCGGGCTGAAGTCATCATGGCAGATGTGGCTCAGTTGGGCGCAAATGCCCTGATCCTGACGCCGACATGGGTCCTCGGTGAAAAGGACTACACACCCGAGATCTCCTACGACCCATCCCATGCACCCTCGGCATACCAACTACGAGCGATCGTCCAGCAAGCGAGGGCGCGTGATTTACAAGTTTCGCTTCAGCCTGTCTTGATTTCCAGCACAGACGGAATCGATACTTGGTGGAATCGCGCGGCGCGGGATTCAGCGTGGTGGAACGTGTGGTTTGAGGAGTACCGATCTTTTATTCTCACCTACGCAAACCAAGCACAAGCCGCAGGCGTATCCAAACTCATCCTCGGCGGACCCGAAGTCGAACCGGCGCTACCGGGAGGGCTTCTATCTGATGGGTCATCCGCCAATTGCCCTGGGGATGCTGAAACTCGCTGGAGAAGCCTTATCGATGAGATACGGTCTACCTTTGGTGGAACGATGGCTTTCGAGATCGAACTAGGCGAGCAGGGAATAAAGCCTCCCCCCTTCATCGATGCCTTCGACGAAGTCCATGTGTACTGGCACGCACCACTCTCTGATCAAGATGACCCAAGCATCGGTGAACTGCAATCGGCTGCGCGGCAGCTTTTCGAAGAGACTCTCCTTCTCGATACCCGCCTGGGGGGAAAGCCGATCGTCTTAAACGTGGAATACCTTTCGATCTCTGGTAGCGCTAACGCCTGCGCGAAAGCGCCGGATGGGAGCTGCAGAAGCCCCTCTGATTTCGATTTAGGCGCGATCGTCGATCAAGACCTAACGCGTGATCTGGTTGCTCAAGCAGATACGATCAACGCTATTCTCCTCGAAGTGTTGAATAGGCCGCGTATGAAAGGTTTTTATGTACGGGGCTACAATCCTGTCGCGGCCTTACAGGACAAATCCGCCTCCGTCCATGGAAAACCAGCTCAGGACGTGCTGTGGTACTGGTACCCGCGCCTGACAGGGCAACAAGATTGATGGTTTGATAATCCACACTCGCTTGAAACATCTGTTAAAGGATGAGATCTCACACAAGTAACTTCTTCAAAACCGCGGTGTGGTTCTACGCACACATCGATTAACGATCCAATAAGAGGGACATCGCCCAATCATTAGCGAGGTTGAAAATGGACTTCGAACTCACGGACGAACAGCGAATGTGGCGACATGCCGTACACGACTTCTGCGAGCAAGAGGTGAAGCCCAAGGCCGCAGAGATGGACGCCAACGCGCAATTTAATGCCGAAGCTTTTCAAAAGATGGGACCGCTTGGGTTGCTAGGCATGAACGTACCGGAAACGTATGGCGGTGCTGGGGTCGACAGCGTCAGTGCAGCCATCGCTATCGAGGAAGTGGGCTGGGCATGCGGCGGCACTGCCCTCTCTGTCGCTGCCCACAATAGCCTTGGCTGCAGTCCAATCACGCTTTTTGGTTCCGAGGCGCAGAAAAAGCGCTGGCTTCCTGCACTAGCCACAGGAGAGAATGGGCTGGGTTCACTCGCCCTCACCGAGCCCGATACAGGCTCCGATCTGGTTGGCGGCATTCGCACCCGAGCCGAGTTGGTGGAGGATGAATGGCATATTAAGGGAAGCAAAGCCTGGATCACAAATGCAAGCGAGGCATCCTTGATCATCACGCTTTGCCGCACCAATCCCGCTGGAGGATCGCGCTCGCTCAGCCTCATTGTTGTCCCATCAGACACCCCCGGTGTAACCGTCTTCCCCACGGAGAATAAAATGGGTGTCCGCGCCTCTCCAACAAACGCAATCACCTACGACGACGTACGCGTGCCCAAGGACCATGTTCTCGGTGAACCCGACCACGGTATATACCAGACACTTGAAGTGCTTGATGGGGGACGCATCAGCATTGGCGCTATCTCTGTCGGGTTAGCGCAAGCAGCCTTGGAAGAAGCGATTCGTTACGCAAAGGATCGAGAGGCTTTTGGCAAGCCCCTCGCACGCCATCAAGCGATCCAATGGATGATCGCGGATGCGGCCGTTCAAATTGAAGCTGCTCGTTTATTAATCTACCGCGCAGCCTGGCTGAAAGACCGTGGTGAATCCTATACCAAAGAAGCCGCCATAGGGAAGCTGTTTTCCACGGAGATGGCAGAGAAGGTTTGCAGAGATGCTATTCAGATATTAGGAAGCTATGGATACAGCCGTGAGTATCCGGTTGAACAAATGTATCGGGATGCTCGCCTGATGACGATAGGTGAGGGCACAAGCGAGGTTCAGCGCATGGTTATCGCAAAACGCGTGCTGAGCTAGGGATTATTATTACGGCGATCGATATAACCTATCTGTCGCTTCCGAAGGATAAACGGGAGGAGGGGAATGTATGCCTCGCATCTTCCCCTCCTCCTTATTCCTTATAGTTGCAGGTAAATCATACCGAAGAGGAAATGAACTTAGTCGCCACATGGAGGCGCGCGAATGAGTTACATGCAGGAGTATTGTGCAGTCCGTGAGTCGATAAACCTTATTTGCGTTTTAAAAAGAACCAGTACCCCACATAGAAAACAATGCACAATCCCCCTGTAATCCCCCAAATTGGAAACCCAGCTTTAATTGCCGCCCACCAGTCACTCCCCGTGAATAGACCGATGTACGCGGTAATTGCTGCCCATACGATTACAAAGGTGCCAAAAAGCCAGAAACGCATCAGGTTTAACAACTTTGTCTTTTCCTCAGACATGGCAATTCCTCCTTGAGGGTGATGAACATTTGCGGATTCTAGTCCGAGTCCCATAATTCGGCAACTATCCGCGATATAGATTTAGATGCCATTATGATACGATCTCGTTATAGAATCAAACGCTGGAAGGCTTCTTCAAGCACGCTCCTTTCAACAACGCCTACCCACTGCTCAAGAATATACCCTTCCCCATCCAAAAGGAAAAGGTGAGGCAGGTATCGAAATCCTAGCGCCTTCTTGAACCGTGTGTTGCGGTTGTCGTCAATGTCCAGATACACAAAGTTGATTTCGTTCCCCCACTCCGCCTCAAGCCCGTGCACGACGGGCGCCAATTGTCGGCAGTTCGGTCACCAAAAGGCGAAGAACTCAACGAGTGTAGGTTTGCCGGACGCCAGATTCACACCCGTTGGATCTGTGGCGGTTAACTCTGATCGCGGCGTTGCAACGGCTTCTTCAGGTTGAGGTTCAAGCGTGGGCGTATTGACGATTTCTGGAGAAGGGCTCGGGATCTCAGCTTCTTGATCCGTGACTCCTAAAGTTGGGGTGGCCGACTCACTCACCATAGGCGTTGGGGAAGCTGCCTTGGGTATGGTGGGGTGTCGGCAATACCTGTCAGGCAGCAAGAAAGGCTTCCAGCATCATCCCGATCCAATATAAACGCGCTCCTCCAAATTTCATATGCTCTCCTCCCTTGGAAAAAACTACACTTCACCTGCATAACAATATATCCGATAGCCTCATCATCTTTGTGACATGTATCACACGCTCACAGACATGCTTCCGCTTTTATGCTTTTCAGGGGCGTATAATCCCTTGTGGATGATTCAAACACAAACAATAAGGCTATAATCAAGCGTGAATATGCCAGGCCGAGGCTACCATGACTCAAAAAATCGTCGAGTGCATCCCAAATTTTTCAGAAGGTCGTCGCCCGGAGGTCATTAAAGCCATCCGAGCGGATATTGAGAGCATCCCTGCCGTCCATATTCTTGACCTTCACAGTGATGTTGATCATAACCGCTCCGTCATCACATTCGCCGGAACACCCGAATCCGTATTAGATGCGGCTTTTGCTGCCGTAAAGACGGCCGCAGAGCTGATCAACATGGAAGAACATGAAGGCGAGCATCCCCGCATCGGCGCAACGGACGTCGTGCCGTTTGTGCCGCTGCAGGGCGCGACCATGGAGGAATGCGTCCAACTCGCTCAAACACTTGGCAAGCGTGTGGGGGAGGAATTGCACATTCCCGTCTACCTTTATGAGAAGGCCGCCACACATCCCGAACGTGTGAACCTGGAAGCCATCCGTAAAGGGGAGTACGAAGGTCTCAAAGTAAGCATCGAGCAAGACCCCCTGCGAAAGCCGGATTTCGGCCCAAGCCAACTTGGCACCGCAGGCGCGTGTGTGGTGGGCGCCCGTCCCTCGCTTATCGCCTTCAACTCGTACCTGACAACAGATAACGTCGATATCGCCAAGAAAATTGCACGCGCGGTGCGGCATTCCTCTGGTGGTCTGCGATATATCAAGGCGCTTGGTATGCTCGTTGAGGGACGAGCGCAGGTTTCCATGAATTTGACCGATTTCACACGCACGCCCATCGCACGTGTCATTGAATTGATTCGGCGAGAAGCCGAACGCTATGGTGTGGGTATCCACCACACTGAACTCGTCGGACTCATCCCTCAGGAAGCGCTTGCCGACGCTGCGCAATGGTACTTGCAGATGGACCAATTTGAGCCAGACCAGATCCTTGAGACTCGCCTCTATGCGGCCATGGCTGGTGAGGGACGAGAGACAAGCTCTTTTCTGGAAGATTTATCAGCTGGCACGCCCACTCCTGGGGGCGGTTCAGCCGCTGCTTACGCAGGGGCGATGGCAGCCGCGCTGGTGGGTATGGTCTCGCGACTGACACTGGCAAGAAAGAAATTCGCCGATGTTCACGAGCACATGCAGGCGATCGTGCTCCGTTCCGATGAATTACGCCAATCGCTTCAGAAAGCCGTGGCGCTCGACTCTCAGGCATTCGACGCTGTGATGGATGCTTTCCGCATGCCTAAAAATACCGATGAAGAAAAAGTAGCACGCGATGACGCCATTGAACGCGCCACACATCAAGCCGCAACAGTGCCGCTGCAGGTCGTACGTGAGGTGGTGGAGGTTGTAACGCTGGCAGCGGAAGCTGCTGAAATCGGCAATCCCAACGCTGCAACAGACGCCGGTTCAGCGGGGAGCATGGCGCATGCAGCATTGCAAGCGGCCGGACTCAACGTAAAAATTAACGCGAGTAGCGTCTCCGATCGTGAAGCCGCTGCTGCCTGGCTCCAGGAATTAGCACATCTTACGGACCAGGCTGCAGCTGCGGAAGCACGGCTTGCCAAAGCGTTGCTGGATCGAGTCAAGTTGGAAATGTGATCGACTATTCAAGAAATGATCTTGAGGACTGTTTGGGGCGCACTACGCTGCGCCCCTTGCTTTACCATCCACTAGCCTGAAAGATCGCCGTTAAGAATTCGCTGCGTTCAACCGTCGTCATCGGTCGCGGTTGCGCATAATCCTCTAAGATCGCAGTGAGTAGTTCAGTGCTGATATGTCTGCCATCATAGAAGACATGCCGATCGATGAACTCCTGCCGGTTGGCTAACGTTTGCATCTGATCGAAAAATAAATTGCCCAAGCCATAGTGGATGAACCCTCCGCCATAGAATTCAAAACCTAGTGGCTGGTGTGCCTGGCTTCCGCTGACAATGACAGCACCCGCATCGACAACTTGACGAAACGCCGCTTTTTGGGAGGGCATAACCACGCCACCTTCAGCCCATTGGAACGTGAAGATCGGGATAACACCCTGTCCCTGAAGGCGATCAAGTTCTTGAGATACCCTCTCAAGATCACACGGAGCCGCCCCCGGTATATTATCTGTAGCCCACACTCTGGAAGGACCGGCCGAGTTACATCCTAAAAACGCTAAGGAATTTCCGTTGTGTTCAAGATAGGACGGCCGCTGTGCATCATCCAGATTCACCCCACCCCCATAAGTTCCCCAGCCGAGTTCTCGATATCCTTCCAGCGTGTTCAGGAAAGCGTCCCTTCCCCAATCCAGGATGTGATTGCCGGTTAACTCGATCACATCGGCGCCAACATATGCCAACAGCTCCTGGTGACGCGGCGAGGCACAAAATCGCAGATTGGCCTTGTAGGGATCCGGTGTTGGACATGTCTCGCTAAAGGCGACCTCATGACTGATGTGTGTGACGTCCGCCTCGCGCAGCCACGCTCCAACCTTTTCGCCGGGATAGCTCATTCCATAGGTGTCCATCTTTGAGGTCACAGTGCGTGTGAGCGCGGTCGTACCCGTCATCACAACCACCGTCATGCGCTGCTCATCGCGATTGCTCTCAGGCCAATCCAAGGATGCGCGCAACTTCTCCACCGCTGCGGGATCCCCGCTGAGCCCAAAGGGGAGGGTCAACGCATAGCGTTCAGCCTCGAACGACTTGTGAATGGGCGACAACCCATCCACCGCTAACACCTTCCAGCGCGGCTCAAGGACCTCAAAAGGCACAATCGCGTAACTCGATCTCTCTTTCCAGACGATATCAAGAAGGAGCTCTTGCTCGTTCCCAGCGGTCACGGCTTCTGAGGCCGGTCCGAGGAGCATCTCGATCGCCGCGAGCGTCTCCGGAGAGACGTACACACTTCCCCCTCCGCCCCATATCTGCATAAGCTCCTGGCTTTTCATGTCATCGCGCACGGTTGGAAATGGTGCTGCCAGGACATAGATCCATTCAGACAACTTTAACGCACCATGGGGTTCAATTCGAACGCTCGCATCCGCAGGGTTCTCTGCTATGACAAGAAGCCCTCGCTGGGATAGCGTTTCAATAGGTGTCTTCAAGGCCGCGGGCAGTGCGGGCGAGATCCATACACGCAGGATGTCCGGCGTCTCCGTAGCGCTTACGGGTTGAAAAGGAGTCTGGGTCGGACTCGCGCTTGCACCAGGTGGTGGCGTAGCGAGAGGCCAGCGTGTCTCTTCGCCTTGCATGGACACGCATGCACTCGTGCATAGCGCGACCCAGCACATCAAAAGGAGAAAAAGCGGGGCCCTGTAATCCCAAGGTGCCCATGCCATAATCCAGGCCGCGAATGCATCCCTGGCGGATACCCAGATGGCGCTCTCTTTCATCGTTGTAGTACACCTCGATCGCTGCTGATACGTGAATCGTGAACGCGAGCTGGGTCAGGCACTTCGAGAATAGGGCTCCGAAAGCTTCATACTCCAGCCAAGGTAAGAAAAACATCCTCTAAGGTTGGCTCAATGCGTTTCACATCGATCGCTTGCATCCCGCCTTGCGCGAGCGCGTTCCTGATATCCCGAGGTTGAACAGATTCTTTTGTAATGGCGCGTAAGTGGTTACCCGCCAATCCCGTTTGGAGAACCCCAGGCATTTCAGTTAGAACTGTCAACGCCTCCAAATGCGGTTGGGCATAGATATCCCAAGCCGCACCCGGAAGTGCCTTCCGTTTAAGTTCCGAAGGCGTGCCTAAGGCCAGGATCCGTCCGTGGTGGATAATTCCCACTCGGCCGCAGTACTCTGCCTCGTCCATGTAGTGTGTGGTCACAAGCGATGTCACGCCTTCGTCTGCTAAATTGTAGATCAAATCCCAAAACGCGCGACGCGCAACGGGATCCACCCCACTTGTTGGTTCATCGAGGAATAGCAGGGTCGGCCGATGGATGATCGCTGTCGCTAATGCAAGGCGCTGTCGCCAACCGATCGGCAATTTTCCAGCTTGGAGCTCTTCCAAGCCCCTCAAGCCTGCCTGGTCGATCACAGCATGCAGGCGTTTAGAATCCGGATTGCTGTAAACCCCTGCATAAAAACGGAGGTTTTCATCGACGGTTAATTCATGATAGAGAGCAAACTTCTGGGACATGTAGCCGACCCGGCTACGAATAGCTTCCACCTGTCGTGTGACATCCTGGCCAAAAACCATGGCCTGACCGCTTGTGGGTCGAAGCAATCCAAGCAACATACGGATCGTCGTAGTCTTGCCGGACCCATTGGGTCCCAAGTAGCCAAAGACCTCACCTCGTCGGACCTCAAACGAGACCCGATCTACAGCGGTAAAATCCCCGAAACACTTGGTGAGCTCCTGTATCCTAACCACAGCGTCAGACATCTTGCACAATCCTGTGTCCCATACAAAGCTTTGGCCGCCTGGTTGACTTCCCGATCGCTGAACACATTTCCATCGACCAACCTAGAGAAAATCGATGAACGCATCCTCAAGACTAGGCATGACGGGTTCCATACGCTCAACCATGCCTCCGGCTTCCTGAATGGTCCTTCTCAATCGTCGCATAACACGTCTCGCCGCACCCTGACTGACTTTCACATGCAGCCTGTCCCCGAACAGCTGCACATCTTCAACCTGCGGGTCCACGCGGACGATGTGTTCGATCCTACGGCTTTCTGGGCCTACAATCTCTATAATCCGCCCTTGAAGATGGCGCACTAATGCATCCGGGGCATCCTCTATACGAAGCCGCCCTTCGAACATGAAACCCACCCGGTTGCATCGCGAAGCCTCGTCCATGTAGGGCGTGCTGATCAAGACAGCTACGCCGTCCCGCAGGAGTTGTATCAGCAACTGCCAAAACGCCTGGCGCGTGAGCGCGTCCACGCCACTGGTTGGCTCATCGAGAAGCAAAATCTTGGGATAGTGGACAAGCGCCGCTGCCAAGCCCAACTTCTGCTTCATACCGCCTGAGAGGGCGTCTGCTCTTCGATCTCTAAACCCGCGCAATCCTACAAAATCGAGAATCTCCTGTGAGCGTGGCAACCATTGCTTACGCGGCAAACCACGCACCTCTGCAAAGAACCGCAAGTTCTCCAGCACGGTGAGATCGCCGTACAAGCTGAATCGCTGGGGAAGGTAGCCGATGTTCTTTCTCGCCTTTTCAAGGTTGTGATGAAGGTCGATCCCATTCAGCCGAATCTCGCCACCTTCGGCGGATAGCACGCCGCAGATCAAGCGCATTGTAGTCGTTTTCCCAGCGCCGTCCGGACCAACAAGCGCGAAGATCTCACCCGCATCGATGGAGAGTGAAAGATCATCGACAGCCACAAGGTCACCGAACGTTTTCCGCACATTACGAACTTCGATCATACCTTCCGGCGTCATCTCTCAAGCCCTTCCCTGTCGCCTGCAAGAACTACTAATCATCGCCAACCATACTTGTCCCGGCTATTCTCTAAAATCCACATCTGCCGGCATACCGGGTTTCAACCTTCCACTCGGGTCGACCAATTCGAGTTCGACAGCGAACACGGTTGTACGGCGACCCTCATCCGTCTGTACGTTACGCGGCGTGAACTCTGCGCGGTCTGCAATGCGCACAACGGTACCCAAGAAGGTCTCCTCCGGAAACGAATCGACCTTCACCACAGCCGTTTGTCTGAGCTCGATCTGCCCATAGCGATCTTCTGGAACGTAGACGATGATTTTGAGATCATCTAACTGGTCGATGGTCAACGCGACTGCCCCTGCTGGAAGCACCTCACCGGGCTCCACATTGCGTACTGCGACCACACCAGAGACCGGTGATCGCAGGGTAAGCTTGTCAAGCTGCAGTTCGATGAGGGTTATCTCAGATCGCGCCTGTGCCAGTACCGTCTGTGCTTGCGTGAGGGCGGCTTCGGCCTGTGCAAGGGACATCTCTGACGCTTGAATTTCGAGTGCGTCATCGCCCGTCTGCATCAGCATCAAACGGTCCATCGCGCTGTCGTAGCGTGATTGCGCTACAGCTACGCGTGCTCTCGCTTCGAGCACATCCTCGGAAACCTTGTCGGAAAGCACGTGCTCATACTCAGATTGCGCGGCCTCCAGTTCTGCCTCCGCAGCCTCATACAGATCGTCGGCGTAATCTTCCAACTTTACATCGTCGCTAGCCAAGCGGGCACGTTCTCGCACCTCTTCAGCGATGAGGAACGTTGCACGCGCTTCCGACAGACGTCGCTCACATTCGATCAGTTCCGCTACCGTCGCATCATGAAGTAATGCTTCAAGATTTCCGCGTTCTGTTTCAAGCGCCTCGCTTGCCGCCCCAACCTCTGCCTCCGCCGAAGCGATATTCTCATGTTTCTCGAAGTACCAGATCGGGAGATCGAAGGCATCCGGCGTGTAGGCTCGCCATGCATCATCACGCGCGGCCATCTCCTCCAAGCGTGCCCCACGCCGCACCAGCTCGACCTGGATGGCCGTAGCATCATGGTTAACTTGCGCTGTGCGCAGCGCCGCCTGGGCCGTCCGGTGTGCTGCGTTCGCTCGTTCAAGCTGTGCCTGGAGGATCTCATCGTCCAATCGGATAACCACCTGACCCTGCTCCACCGGACTCCCCGCACGCACCAGCACCTCTGCAACCCGGCCTGAGATCTCGGATGACACAACGACCTCCAGCGCCTCCACCGTTCCCGAGGCCGAGAGCGTCGTATCTTCTGGCTCCTTGATCTGGTTCAGGTAAACCAGCGCTGCCGCGACAAGCAAGAGCAGGAACGCCAGGGGGATGATCCTTCGCAATATTCGGGATGCCATCTCCACCTCCATGGTTCTTTAACGTGCGGCCGACACGTCGATCCGGCCCACGCAATCATCCATCAATCCAACCGCTTGCGGAAAAGCAGTGCCGCTAACGTCATGATTCCCAAGCCGAACAGCGCGAGCGCAAGGATCTCATCGCTCAACGCCGCCATACTCACTCCCTTGATCAGCAGGGAGCGGATAATCACAAGGTAATATCGCAATGGAAAGAGGTAAGAAATCCATTGCAAGGCTTTCGGCATCGCCTCGATCGGGAAGAAGAATCCCGAGAGGAAGATGCTTGGCAAGAACGTCATAAAGGCGCCCAGCATGGCTTCTCGCTGCGTATTGGCCGAGGTGGACACGAGCAGCCCTATGCCCAATCCTGAAAGGAGGAACAGACCCGAAAGCAGGAAAATCACGCCCAGATCGCCACGGATCGGGACGCCGAACAGCCAAGACCCGAGCGCAAGCACCTCTAATGTGTTGATCGACGCTAAGACCACATAGGGTAGGAGCTTTCCAACGATCAACTCCCAGGGCCGGATGGGTGTGACAATTAACTGCTCGATGGTTCCCCGCTCGCGCTCACGCACGACCGCTGTCGCCGTTAGAATGGAAGTTAGTGCAAAGAGGATGGTACCCATCACGCCAGGTACCATGAAATAGGCGCTGACCATGTCTGGGTTGTACCAAACCTGTGTATGCACCTCGATCGGCATTTGCTCGAGCTGAGACTGCCCATAGCGTGACAGGCGGTTCGATAACACCTCGGTCGCATGCTCCTGACCGATGAGCTGTGCCGCAGACAGGGATGTGGAAGCGATCGTTGGGTCGCTCCCGTCTATAACAAAGACGATGGACGCCGAATCTTCCCCGCGAAGCTGCACGCTGTAATCCGAGGGTATGATCAATCCGACTTTTGCGTCTCCCCGGTCAATGATCCGGCGCATCTCCTCTTCGGAGTCCACTTCAAATGCGATCTGAAAATAATCCGCTGCACGATAGGCATCCAAAAGCGCCCGCGCCGCCGGACCACGATCTTGGTCATAGATTGCCATCGGGACATTGCGCACATCCGTGGTAGCAGCATAGCCGATCAGCAGTAGCTGCATCACGGGGATGGCGAAGACCAGCATCAGGGTTCGAGGATCGCGCCAGATTTGAATGAACTCCTTGCGGATGAGAGACAATAAACGATAGTTGATCATATATCCACCCCGCAAATTCGAGCCCTCCCAAATGACAGCGGATATTGGGCTCCATCACCCACCTTCTCCTGGCTTTGAACGCCCTTGCACATTCCCATGCGGACGGGCGTGTAGTTCCGCGAGAATTCGTGTGACTTTGACAATGTATGATTCACAACGCGCTTCGCCTCAAGGAGAAGGACGGCCGTCGGAATCATATCAAGAACGACATGCCAGTGACTTTGCATCATGATGCCCTACCTATGAGAGAATGCCTCTGAGGAAGATATCCACGTTGAACTCCAGTGCGTTTTCCTGCATAACGTTCGGAAGTTGCGCGCCCATAAGATGGTTCAAGATGTAATGCGAGAAGAACATGCCAATAAAGACCCGGATGATCATCGGAAGAGGTATGGGGCGCAACCGCTCATCCTCCTGCGTGAATCGTTCGACGGTACTCATGACCTCGGGGAAGAACATCTGGTAAAGCTGGGGGATATGTTGGCTTTGGAACTCAATAATCTCAATGAACATCAGGTGGAAGAAATCAGGGCGATTCTCGAGCGCCGCAATCATTTTTTCAGCGGCGTTTCGAACGAAATCCTCCAACGTCTCTCCCTGAGCATTTTTCAGGATTGGGAGAATCTCATGGTATGGATGATAGGTCTCCAACACTTCAATAAAGATCGCTTCTTTGCCTTCGAAGTGATTGTAAATGCCGCCAAGGGCGATGCCGGCATCATAGGCGATCTGGCGCATGGACGTCCCATGATATCCCTGTTCAAGAAACAATCGGTGGGCGGCTTGCATGATGGCGGAACGCGTATGCCTTCCTTTTTCCATTCCGTCCCTCTGCATGTATCTCTCCTTATATGTGAACGAACGTTCGTTTCCATCATAGGGAAAAAGAAGGACGCTGTCAAGCGACAGGCCCTTTTGATGACTGCAGAACAGCATCACGCGGCGCGATCGTATCTCACGCTATCGACCCAACCATCTAATAACATACACTCGCCAGGGATGAGCTCCGAATCAGAATACCCCTGCGCGCTCATAGTGCGACTTGCCTAGGATCGGCCTCCCCCACCCCCCAGCCTGCTTACCTGACGCACAAATCGCAACACATCCATGCCGAGCTTCAAACCATCGCTCGCGCCTAATTGCGGTTGCTCGCCCTCGCGCTCAGCACGCCGCACAATGGCATACGCCGCAGCAAGTCCGGTTAAAGCCCCAATCAAGCCCCCCAGTAAAAGGATGTTTCGTTTCCACGTTGGATCTGATTCCATCATGCCTTCCCTCACTCGGCTCGGAAGATTGAAAAGATTCTATCCATCACCGTCTGGATACTGGACCAACTCGCTGGGAGCACAATAAACGGCTTCACCAATTGACCACTCACCCGCCGCGTCATTCCCGCAGCTTGCTGCACTCTGTCGTCCACCATCCGCAGCGGACCTGGCAAACGACGCATGAGCCTTCCCACGAAGTAAACCAAAACGCCCACCGCCGAGATAACAAAGATGCCGACCACTATGACCGGTAGTAGGAGGAACACAAGGGCAGTATCAGCCCAGGTGCTGGCCGTGCTTACTTGTGCTAACATCAAACCCGTGACGATCCCCGCGACAACGAGGAGACCAATGATCATGGGCAACCATATCTGGAACCAGATGTGGCGCTTCGTCTCAGGTTTAAGGGGATGCGCTGGTTGTGGCACTGGACGTTTGTGATTCATTAGTGCGGTTCTCTCCCATCGTCCTGTATTGTAGCATGCACATCCCTGCCCAAGTAGGGCTATTTAAGAACATCCTTCGATTGAAGCCCAATTCCTACTTTCAGCCTTGGGTAGAGTGCGTTAGAATGTGCACGTCTGAAGGAGGCGCGCATGTCGAATTTCCCTGGAATAGGTACCGTAGCCGTTCTAAAAACCTCTCCAGAAACGATCTTGGAAGATATCGTAGAGGTCATGCGACTTGCTAATTTCGAGTCCTCCCTACCTAAAGATGTTCGCACCGGTCTAAAAATCAATATTTCGTGGCAGACCTGGTATCCCGCTTGTTCTTCCACACCGTGGCAAATCGAAGGCGCGATTAAGGCGCTGCAAGGGGAAAGCTATACCGATATTGTAGGCGTGCACAACGATACCGTTGTCGTGGATACGCGTGTCGGCGAGTTCAACAACAAACACCGCTTCATCACGGACAAATACAACATACCCTGCATCTACTTATACGAGGAGGATTTTGAGTGGTTCGAGTACAAACCTAAGCGCCCGCTTCTCGTCCTCCCCAAGGTGTATCCAGAAGGGGTATTCATCCCGAAGGCCCTTGTCGGGATGAACATCATCCAGCTTCCTACGGTGAAGACCCATGTGTTCACCACCATCACCGGCGCTATGAAAAATGCATTTGGTGGACTTCTACACCGCAACCGACACTGGACGCATGCCGTCATCCACGACACGCTCATCGATTTGCTCATGATCCAACAAGATATCCATCCCGGGATCTTTGCCTTAATGGATGGCACATTTGCCGGGGATGGCCCAGGTCCACGCGCCATGCGATGGCATGAGAAGAACATCCTCCTCGCCTCCGCCGATCAAGTGGCGATCGAT
Source organism: uncultured Anaerolineaceae bacterium (assembly GCA_964385305.1). GTDB lineage: Bacteria > Chloroflexota > Anaerolineae > Anaerolineales > E44-bin32 > CAYLOP01. The sequence goes on from CAYLOP010000004.1 coordinate 52,872, forward strand.
GCCGTTTCTGCAAAACTACAAGGCTTCGATCCGATGTCGATCCGCTTCATCCGAGGTGCACATGAACTCGGCCTAGGTGTCGGAGATCCCAGGCAAATAAAAATCGTCGGCTACGACATCGAGGGTGAAAAACCCTGGGGATTTCGCCAAGAGGACACTTTTGCAAGCTGGGGCCAAAAGACGATCTACCACGGCTTTCTCAAACCCTTTGAGAAGATACTGCTGCAAAGCCCGCTGGTTCCCTGGGCGTACTTCGCAAGCAACTTCTACCACAACGTCTACTGGTACCCATTTATCGGGCGCAAACGCGTAAGGGAAGCGCTGAAAACGCCCTGGGGGCAACTCTTCAAACAATATGGCGATGGTCAAGTCGTGATGCCGGGCATGGAACCGAAAACCGTCGTCCAGGCTGTGATCGGACTCATGGCGCTGCTCACCTTGATCATCGTCGGCACCATTATGCTTCGTAGCGGCAGATGATGCAGCTACGCCGGCGTATTACAATTGGAATAGTTGCAGGATTCATCGTCGTATTAGCCCTCGTATTGCTTGGCGACGTGCGGGAGGTGTTAAGCCATCTTGCAACCTTCCAATGGTCGCTCACACCCTTCATCCTGCTCGGCACGCTGTTAAACTACACCCTGCGCTTCTTGAAATGGCATTTCTATTTGGGGCAGATCGGGGTTCGCTCACTCCATTGGCGAGAAAGCGCTCGGTTGTTTGTGGCTGGTTTCCCGCTCGCCGTCACACCTGGAAAAGTCGGCGAAGCGCTGAAGGGCTTTTGGTTGAATCAAGCTTCCGGTATTGCGATAGCGCGAGGGATCACCGTCGTTGTGGCGGAAAGGATCAGCGATGGGCTGGCTGTCTTAGCGCTCTCCATGCTGGGCGTCATCGCGTATCCACGCTACTGGCCGGCATTTGCCACCGTCCTAGCCGCCCTGCTCTTCCTCGTACTGCTCTCGCAAATCCGTCCCCTGGCCATTGCCATCTTGAATTTTGCCGAGCGATGGACACGCATTCGACGTTTCGTTCACCATCTGCGCGAGTTCTATGAGGGCGCATACACCCTCTTCCGCCCTCGCGCCACACTCCTCGCGGTGAGCCTCGGGACCGTCGCATGGCTCGGTGAAGGTGTCGCCATGTACCTGATCTTGATAGGCCTTGGCATCCCAGGTGGTCTTCACACCCTCTCGATCGCGATATTCGTGCTGTCCTTCTCAACGATCATCGGCGCTGTGTCCGCCCTTCCAGGCGGACTGGGGGCAGCTGAAGTAAGCATTGCTGGCATGCTCGGCTGGCTGCTCCACCTGCCCGCCAGCATCGCAGCCTCCGCCACGCTGCTGATCCGCTTCGCCACGTTATGGTTTGGCGTGACGCTAGGATTGGGAACTTGGGCAGTATCACCCCACCTTCTCGTGCCCAGAGATGACGTCGAACGAGCATTTTTCAGGGGTGAGAACCACGAGCCCAGTGAGATACAATCTTGACAACGAGGATCTGAGCCGACATATGACGCAAATCCAGGTGGAATTCCACTGCCATACCTACCATTCGAAGGATAGTCTCCTTCCGCCCGAGCGGATATTGCAGCTTTGTGAGAAACGAGGGATCAACAAGGTCGCGATCACCGACCACGACACCATCGCGGGCGCACTTAAAGCCGCTCAGCTAGACCCTGATCGGGTGATCATCGGGGAGGAGATCATGACCACGCAGGGAGAAATCCTGGGGTACTTCGTTCAGGAAGAGATCCCACCGGGCCTGACCCCGCAGCGAACGATTGCTTTATTGAGAGAGCAAGGCGCTTTCGTCAGCGTCTCGCACCCGTTTGACACAATCCGTAAAGGCTCGTGGCAGGAGCAAGACCTCAACCAGATCCTTCCCTTGGTCGACGCAATAGAAATCTGCAACGCGCGCACCATGTGGGATGGGCCAAATGTCAGAGCGGCAGAACTCGCCTCCCGTGTGAACCTCCTGGGAACCGCCGGCTCGGATGCCCATGCTGCCTTGGAGGTGGGTCGGATCGTCATGCGTCTTCCAGCCTTTTATGATGCGAAGAGCATGCGCCTGGCGCTTGAGGGTGCCGAGATCATCGGGCGCCGATCCTCACCCCTCGTCCATTTCTACTCGCGTTACGCGAAGTACAGGAAAGCCCTGGGATGGCAGCCCCCGAAATTCCGCCATCCTCATGATTGATGCACAACCTGGCATCGGAAGTCCCACCCATCAATCAATTTATTTAATGGTTGAAAGGCGTACACGGAAGGTCCCTTACACCTGGACTTCGGAGTCATTCGTTCGAGGACATGGAACTGTAGCCGGGGGTGCATCGAGCACCCTGGGACGAAACTCGCTGTATCACTCCTTCTTCCGTAGATGCGGGAATAGGATGACCTCCCGAATCGTAGATTGATCGGTAAGGAGCATGGTGAGGCGGTCGACTCCCATGCCGAAACCGCCGTTCGGGGGCATCCCATAGCGCATCGCTCGCAGGTAATCCTCATCCATCGGATGGCGCTCTTCATCATCGGCATCGTAGTCGCGCCCCATCTCCTTGAATCGCGCATCTTGATCGAGAGGGTCATTGAGCTCTGTGAAGGCATTACAGAGCTCCATACCGCCCACAAAACCCTCGAAACGCTCCACAATATGCGGATCGCCTGGCAGGCTCTTTGCTAGTGGGGATATATCACGCGGGTAGTTATAGACGAACGTAGGCTGGATCAGCTCCGGTTCAACGCAGCTCGTAAGGAGCGAGTCGATCAACTTGCCACGCGTGGAGCGCTCAGAAGGTTGATGCCCCCGTTCGACCATCTCCGCCCTTAATGTTTCGGCTGTTGGATGTTTGGCGAGATCGATGCCTGTTTTTTCGAGGATAACCTGATGCAATTCTACTCTTCGCCAGGGCGGCGAGAGGTCGATAGAATGACCGCCGTATTCAACCGTTCTCGAGCCTACCGCTTGCTCTGCAGCATAGGCCACCATCTCTTCCGTCAGAGCCATGACCTCTTCATAATCGGCGTATGCCATGTAGAACTCGAGCTGTGTAAACTCGGGATTGTGCTTGAAGGAAACACCCTCATTGCGGAAATCACGGCCGATCTCATAAACCCGCTCTAGGCCGCCAACCAGGAGACGCTTGAGGTAGAGTTCGAAGGAGATCCGCAGATACAAATCCTGGTGGAGTTGATTGTGATGCGTGATGAATGGTTTTGCCGCCGCCCCGCCATAAATCGGCTGCAGGATGGGCGTCTCGACCTCCAAGAAGCCGCGTGAGTCTAGGAAGTTTTGCAGGGCGCGAATGATCTTGGCGCGCATACGGAAGATCTCGCGCACCTCAACGTTGACTGCCAAATCAGCGTATCGCTGGCGATAACGCGCCTCCGGATCAGCAAAGGCGCTATGGACGATGCGCTCTCCATCTTTGATCTCCTCTTTTGCTGCCGGCAGCGGAGCGAGCGCCTTGGAGAGCATCGTAAATGTATCCACACGCAAGCTAATCTCGCCCGTGCGCGTGCGGAACATCGTGCCATGCGCTTGCACAAAATCACCTAGATCAAAGGCTTCGTCAAAGAGCCCCATCGGCTCCTCGCCTACGTCATCCCTGCGCAGGTAGAGCTGCAAGCGTCCTTCTCCATCCTCGATATGTGCGAAGGTGCTCTTTCCCATCTTGCGAATCGAACGCAGGCGCCCGGCAACCGTCACCACAATGTCTTCCCCCTTCTTGGCATCCTCATAAGCCGTGATCGCTTCTTGGCTGGTGTGGGTTCGCGTTGTGCGGCGCGGGAAGGGTTCTATCCCGGCTTCCCGCAATCGATTCAATTTCTCCAAACGCACACGTTCAAGTTCACTCCATTCCATCATCATGCTCAACTTTCTCTTTATTATGTGAGATCACGCATTTCGCGGCGTTAGGTTCTCGCCTCCGAAACACGGAGAAGCGCGCAGCTTGGGCATAGACATGGGCATCCGTTGGTTCGGAAAAGGCCTCCCTCGTGCTTTTCCGTTAGTGTACACGAAAAGCGCCCCGCACGGCGAAGCTCGTGCGGGGCGCAATGCTGATCCCCGATGTCACTTAATCTTGACGATTCGGAAGCGCAATATGCCTGCAGGCGCTTTGACTTCAACATCGTCGCCCACGGCGTGGTTTAGCAATGCCTGTCCGAGAGGTGATTCATTCGAAATCAGACCCTCTTTTGGATTGGCCTCCGCCGCGCCAACAATCGTGTATTTTTCTCGCTTCTGCCCATCCTGCTTGATAGTGACGGTGCTGCCGATCGTCACAACGCCCGATGTCTCGGTGGGTTCGATGAGTTTTGCCACCGCCAACATATGCTCAAGCTCCAGGATGCGGCCTTCGACAAAAGCCTGTTCATTCTTCGCGGCTTCGTATTCTGCATTGTCGATCAGCTCGCCGCCCTCCATCGCTTCATGTAACCGCTGAGCGACCTCTTGTCTTCGGACGGTTTGAAGATTGATGAGCTCTTCCTTGAGTTTTTTTTCACCCTCAGCGGTGATATAGATTGCTTGGTTCCCCATTCGGATCCCCACTTACTTAGATACGGTCTGCCACACGGTACGCCGGCTCTATTTGTAGTTTAAGAAAAGAACTGAGAGAACGCTCTCAGCCCGTTTTTTGTTTGGCGGCGACATGATAGCACAACTTGTCTCACATGTCCAGCAGACCCAGGAACTACTTTTTCCTGGTAGTACCCTGCACCTAACGGGGTGCGAACAGCCAGACACCACCTGCCGTTTCAAGATACTCGTTGAGTTCACGTGCAAGCTGTGCAGCATCATCCCAGAAAGTCGAAATTTGCGAGCGATAGCGCAAGATCGCCTCGACCCACACATCGACGGCAGCCTCGCTGAGGGACACCGCGATTTGTTGGCCAGCCGGCCAGCCGAGATCGTCCGGCAATGGGCGATCCCGGGCGGCGTACGGAAAGTCCTGGTAGTACCACAGTTCGCGAACGACCGTCTCGGCCGCAACCCTCACCAGGCGGTGATCGACATGGCCCCCAATGCCCAAGGGGCAGTAGACCCGATCCACCCCAGCACAAGCCCGGTCGAGTTCCTGCGTGATTCTCCTAAGCAGAACCTCTTCGGATTCGTGCACATCGCCGAAGAGGGCATCTTCTGTAGTGTAGATCGGCGCTCCGTCCGGCCCTAGGCGGTAGATCGCATCAGGGAATTCGAGATGTGCGTAGCTCGCGCCCAGAAATGTACAGGCCTGCGCATCCTCTTCCCGCCGCGCGGCGACAGGGGATGCGGATCCGCCCCAGCGCTCCTCGAGCTCGGTTGCAAGCGCTGAAAGCCCACCTGCCGGTGGATCACCTGCATAGATCGTGAGGACCGTCACGCGCTCTCCCTGCGCTGTCTGCTGGGCGATGAGCCCGCCGCAGGAGTAGACGGCGTCGTCCAAGTGTGGTGAGAGGTAAAGATGCTGCATCGTGCTGAGATTATAGCCCGTAATCGAGCGGCCCTCAGAACAGAGCTGAGTTCTTCTTCTTCTGCACCTGTTGGAAAAGATTCCGTTGACGCCCCCAAGCGGGGGATGATACAATCAGCCACGCTGCGCCGTTAGCTCAATCGGCAGAGCAGGGGCCTTTTAAGCCCAAGGTTACAGGTTCGATTCCTGTACGGCGCACTCACTCAAAAACACGAAATCCCGCATGAAACGCGGGATTTTTGCTTTCAATATCTGCCTTTATCAGAAATACTGTTGTCAATTTCTCTTTCTGTCCCTATAGGATAATGTAAGGTTTTTTCTTTAATTTTCGGCTTTTACATCGCAAAAAGTAGAGATAAATCCACATCTTCATTGCAAGATAAGTGTTTTATCATAATGAAACACATACTCGTCTTTAAGATAGTTTGCACAATACTCGCCTACCATTTCTTTTAGTGAAAGGGAAATAAAATGAATACTGCTAATATTGGGAAATGGGCCTTTATTCTTGGCCTGGTTGTTGCCGTGCTCGCCGGGCTTTTATTTCAACCCGCCTGGGCGATCTGGGTGCTGGCGATCCTGGGTGTGATTGTCGGCTTTCTCAATGTCACCGCCGAAGATACGCGAGGATTTTTGTTGGCTGCGATTGCGTTAACTCTTTCCGCGACGGCGCTAAATACCTTACCCGTCGTGGGGACGGCTTTTTCATATATCCTGCCGTTTGTGGTAGCCTTTGTCGCTGGTGCGACGATCGTGGTCGCATTTAAAGAACTGTTCCAGACCGCCCGAAGTTAATACGCATTAACTACCCAAGATGCAAAAGCAGGTGGCAGATCGCTGCCTGCTTTTGTTGTGAGGACATCAGGAAGG